>NZ_JBHXRG010000020.1:0-100983 GCF_042716995.1 Nocardia sp. NPDC058640 | reverse complement strand
GTTGCTCACCGAACTGGTCCAGATCCTCTGAAAACGACACGGTCGTCGCAACCTCTCAATCGAGAGTGTTGCGACGACCGCGTGAACCCGCCCCTGCTTTCGGGGGTTTCGTCGTTGCTGGGGGCTTCCTCGGGTTCAGGGGCGGGTTTGTGTCGTACCCCCGGTTTACCGTTGTCGCATAACGCGAGTCGAGGAGGGTGGCGATGACCGAGAGTGGGCGTGAGCGTGCGCAGTGCCCGGAGGATCTGAGCCGGCTGGTGGTGCAGCGGTTGAATGCCGGGGATGTGGAGGGGCTGGTGGAGTTGTACGAAAGCGATGCGGTGTTGGCGCTGCCGGATGGGGTGGTGGCAACTGGCGTGGGGGAGATACGGGCGGCGTACGCACGGCTGGTGGCTGATCGGCCGGTGTTTCAGCCGGGACCGCAGGCGCCGGTTCTGCGAGCGGGGGATCTGGCGTTGACGTCGTCGCGGTTACCCGGCGGCACCGGTGGGACCGTCGAGGTGGCGCGCAGGCAGCCCGATGGGAGTTGGCGGTGGATTCTGGACCAGCCGAACGCGCCGTGGGTCGGCAGCGAAGCCGGGTGATCAGCTCGGGTTCAGGCCACTGGCGATCACGACGACCACCTTCTCGTCGGTGACTTCGTTGACCCGCACGTCCATACCGTTGCTGGCCTGAGACTGGCCGACGGGAACCGTGACCTGCTGGCCGCCGATGCTCAAGGTGACCAGGTCACCGTTGACCGAGACCAGTTCCGCGTCGATCCCCAGGACCGAGGCTTTGGCGCTCACCCCGCGTTCGAAAGTGACAGTGCAGCCGCTGAGGGTGCATTCGGAGGTGGTGCCGGGTCCGTTCATGGTGCAGGCGGAAGCGGCGAAGGGAAGCAGGAGGGCGAACGCGGAAAGCGTGATCAGCCGTCGAACAGGCATGCGATCAGTGTAGTGCGCGCGGGCGGGCGATGACCCAATGCGTGGACTCGGGATCGAAGCGACAACGGAACGGTCTCGTCAGGTTGCCCGCCGGTCACAGCGGGAATACCGTCGCTGATAGGTAACTGGCATCGCACGCTTCGATGCCGATCGTGTCGGGCTGACGACCGGCTGGCCGGGTGCTCACCCGACAGGTCGGTCGAGACTGGGAGGTGGCGCAGCATGATCGCGAGCGAAATGACCGTTGCCAGCCGCTGGTGGTGGCGGCCGGGGTGGACACCGGGTCGCTCGTTCTATGACTGGCAGGTCGTGCCGACGCAGCCGGTCGCCGACAAACTGGTCGAGATCTTCGCCCCGACATTGTCGACCCTGCCCGGATTCGAGCAGGTCGACGCGGCGCGATTGCGAATCGGGGTGCAGGGCATCGGTTTTGTCGACGGGGTGAAGGGCCTGCACCTGGCGGCCCTGGTCGCCGGGGCGCGGAAGTTGCTCGCCGGGCACGCACCGTTCCAGATCACCTTCGGACCGCCGGTGGTTGCCGCGGACTCGGTACGACTGCCGATCGCGCTACCGGAGGAGTTGCTGCGAGTACGCGAGGATCTCACCAGCGCACTGACCGACGTGTGGATTCGCGAACGAATCCCCGAATTCGGCGAACCATTGCGGCCCTACCTGGCGCTGGCACACGCGACGAGGCCGATGCCGGTGCGGGAGATCACCGCGGCGTTGGAGCAGGACGGATTCACCGATTTCAGCATCGATGACACGGTGTCCGCGGTGTCGCTGGTCGAATTGCAGTGTGAGAACGACAGATACGACTGGTGTGAGGTCAGCGCCGCGGACCTGCTGCGCGTGCCGGACCCGATCGTCGAGCGCAGCATCTTCGACATGCAGTTGCCCGGTCGGCGTTAGTCGCTTTCGGTCGGTTCGATCGCACCCGACACCCGGATCACGCCCGCATCCAGGTCGATATCGATCCGCGGCTCGTGGTTTTGGCCGTCGGAATCGCCGGTGCCCTCGTTCTGCAGCTTCTTGCCCGGAAACAGCTCGCCCATGATGCCCACGACTCCACGATAGTCGCGGTGGTCAGCTGGTCGATTTCCCGCGGTGAACCGTGGTTATCGGTGCTGGTCAGCTGGATTTACCGAGGGTAGTTCCGCTGCGAGCATGGCGGCGATGCGGTCCAGGAGCGCTTCGAGGCGGGTTTCGATGCCGGTGCCGTTGCGGGCGGAGACTGTCAGTTCGGTGCGGCCGTCGAATTCGGTGAGGCCGAACAGTAGGGGCATGGCGACGCTGTGTTGGGGGAGGACGTACAGCCCGGTCGGGTGGAAGCCGGGGACTGCGAGTTCGTCGGTGGTGAAGCGGCCCATGTGGGACACGGTGGCGGACGCCAGGTTTCGGCCCAGGCGGGCGCCGAGCCAGTTGGTGGTGCGTAGGACGCCGCGGGTGATCGGGTTGGGGATGAGGGCTACTCGGGTGTTGGCCAGTTGATTCAGTTCGCGTCGGTCGGCCAGGCCTGCCTTCATGTGGGCTTTGATGGCGGACCAGTCCTGGCCGGGTTCGATGTCGAGGAACAGCGGCAGGGCGAGGTTGGCGGTGGAGCGCAGTTGCGGGTCGTGGCGGCGCAGGTCCACGGGCATCATGATGCGCGAGGTGCCGGGGGTTTCGGCGGCGAGCAGCGCGCAGACTCGGGCCAGGGCGCCGGGGCCCGCTGCTTCGATGGTGCGGTGACGCAGTAGGTGCGGGGCGAGGTGGCGGTGTTGGCGGCCGCGGCCGACGGCGGTGCGGTAGCGCGGGATCATGGGGGTGGGACGGCCGGGGGCGCCCACTCGGGAAACCAGTTCCTGGTCGGCGACCGCGTCCGGTTGGGGGATCGGGTCTTCGCCGCGTAGCGCACGCAGCACGTTGGTCGCCCAGGCGAGCATGCCGCCGCCGTCCATGACGCCGTGGAAGACACGGAAGATCAGGGTGGTCGTCGCGCCGGTCAGGAGTAGGACTTCGACGGTGGTGTCGGGGGTGGGGCCGATCGCGCTGGTGAGGACGGGGTCGGTTTCGAGGGCGCGGGTGGTCAGTGCGTGGTCGTGGACGACTCGGACTGCGGGGGTGATGCCGCTGTCGATCCATTCGTTGCCGTGGCGGCGTAGTCGCGCGCCGGGGGTGACGCGGGCGGCTTCGGTTACCGCTGTGCGCAATGCTTCCGGGTCGATGTTGCCGTCACCGGGAATGACCAGGTGCATGAGGAAGGGTGGGGCGAGGTCGCGCATGGGGAAGTACATGCGTTCGGTGGTGGTGATCGGGCGTCGGAAAGCGTTGCTGCTGTTCATGTTTGCCTATCGCAAGTCTTGGGCGAGCACTTCGATGCCGCCCTGCTCGTCGAGCCAGGTCAGGAAACCGGTCAGGCCGGTGGCGCGGTCGGTGACCGGGGTGTAGCCGAGATCGCGGTGGGCTGCGCTGGTGTTGTAGGTGGCGGTGCGGGTCATCAGGGCGACGGCATAGCGTGACAGTGGTGGTGACCATCGGTTCGCGATAGCCGGTATGCGCCAGAGGGTTTCGAGGGTGGCGACCACGGCGGTGAGCACTCGGGGGTTCGGTCGGCGTGTGGGCGGCTGGAACCCCAGTCGGGTGGCGACCTCACCGAGAAAGCCCCATACATCAGTCTTTTCGGCATCGGCGATGAAATAGGCATTGCCGCCCACCGCATTCGAGGTCAGCGCGAGCTGGCAGGCGTGAACGATGTTGTCCACGTGGCACAGTGAGGCCTCGATGGTGCGGCCGTAGGACAGGTCGGGCAGCGAGCCGGTGGCGGTGCGGTCGAGCAGGCGGACGATCGGGCCGGAGCGGTCACCTGCACCCCAGATCGCCCGCGGGCGCAGGGCGACTGTGGTGAATTCGGTGGTGTCGGCGGCGAGTACGGCTCGTTCGGCGGCGGCCTTGGTTTCGGAATAGTGGTTGAGGTGGCGGCGGGGGTAGGGCAGCGACTCGTCGACGTCGATCTGGTCGCCGCCGTCGCGTTCCATCAGGGCGCTCGGGCTGGAGATGAAGACGAACCGGCCGGCGCCCTCGCTGCGCGCCGCCTCGAGGAGTTGTTCGGTGGCGCTGACGTTTTCGGTCCAGAACCGGTCCCTGGTGCCACGCTCGTCGACGCGTGCCGCGCTGTGGATCACGACGTCGATGCCGGTCGCGGCCTTACGCAGGGAGTCCGCGTCGGTGAGATCGCCGTATACCAGCGTGACCTGATCCCGTGCGGGGCCGAGATCGTCGAGAGTGCTGGTGCGGCGCACCAGGATTGAGATCTCGTGCGAACCGTCGGCGACCAGTGCGCGCACGATGGCACCGCCGAGGAACCCGGAGGCACCGGTGACCAGGATCTTCATCGGCGGGAATCCTGTCGTCGGGTGGCCCAGCGGGCGAGTTGTTCGCGGCCGATCTTGGCGTTGTGCCGGATATCGACGGGGAAGCCGGGGTGGACCAGGAAGTCGCTGATCGGCACCAAGGTATCGAATTCTGTTGCCCTGGTACGTAATCGGGTCAGTGCCGCCATCTCGTCCGCGCCCGGCTCGAGCTCCACGCACAGCACCGGCTGCTGGTTGCCGGGAGCACCGACGCCCACCAGCGCGGTGCGCGAGACGCCCGCCACCGCATTGAAAACCTGCTCGACCTGCACGGTGAACAGAGGACCCGCAGCGGTGGTGATCCGCTGAGTCTTGCGCCCGCAGAACCAGATTCGGCCCTGCTCGTCGAGCCAGCCCAGGTCACCGGTGCGGTGCCAGACCTGCTCGCCGTCGGCGATCTTGCCCGCGGCATTGGCGTGCTCGGGCCAGTAGTACCGCGTACTCACATTCGGGCCTGCGACCACGATCTCGCCGACCTCGCCCGCGGCAGGTTCGCTGGCATCCGCCCAGCTGGCGACCGGTTCGTCGGTGATGCCCAGCAGTCGAACCTGGACGCGATCGGTGGGTCGGCCGATGCACGTGCCCTCGCCGCGCGTGGCCCGCTCGACCAGACCGGCGAGCAGTTCCCGCGATTCGATGGTCGACAGGGGTAGCGCTTCGGTCGACCCGTAGCCGGCGTAGATCCGCACGTCGGGATGCAGCACTTCGCGCAGTCCGGCGATGCACCAGTGCGGCACGGGCGCTCCGCCGGAAAAGATGCTGACCAGGGACTTCAGCTGGTCGGGGTGGGTGCGCAACCGTTCCAGCAGCGGGATCAGCAGCGCGGGCGAGGCGAACATGGTGCGCACCCCGAAACGCGTGATCGCGTCGATCACGTGGGCCGGGTCGGTCGAGCCGACCTTGCTCGGGATCAGCGGCGGCAGCACACACCGCGACCCGAGCAGCAGGTCCAGCACGCCCACCAGTGGCAAGGTCACCAGCGAGGTGTCGGGCGGTGTGTGGCCGCGGGCGGCGTGCACCTGCTCCACCATCGCGGCGAGGTTGCCGTGGGTCAGTTCCACGGCCTTGGCGGGGCCGGTGCTGCCGGTGGTGAAGCCGATGATCAGCAGCTCGTCCGGGTCGGCGGCCACCCGTTCGGGCAGGATCCCGGTCGGTGTGCGGCTCCACGACGACAGGGTCGGCCCGCCCCAGAACCAGCGGCGTCCCACCGTGAGCGCGGTGCGCACGCCCCGGAAACTGCGCGGGAACAGCACGCGCAGGGCGTGCGCCTGCGGGATGCCGATGAACGCCTCGGCTTCGACCGCGCGCAAGCAATGCGCCATCCGACGCACACCCATGCCCGGATCGATCACCACCGGCACCGCGCCGATCTTCAACAGCGCGAACAGGATTGCGTACAGTTCCGGGCTGGGCAGCACGAGCACGATGGTGCGGGTGCCGCTGCGCACACCGGTGGCGGTGAGGTGTTCGGCGATCGCATCGGACCAGCGATCGAGCTCACCGTAGGACAGGGTGCGGTAGTCGGGCGGACCGTGCGCGGTCGTGCCGTCGGGGTAGGTGACGGCCTCGCGATCGGGTTGCTCGCGGGCGACGGCGCGGAATCGGTCGATGGTCTGCCAGTAGGTCGCGGTCGTCACGCGGGGGTGCCCAGCTGGTATAGCGTCGCGGCGGCGGACGGGCCCGCGCCGGCCGCCACGAACAGCACGTGGGTGTAGCCGACGAGGGTGCCCTCGGCGATCGCACGTGCGTAGGCCAGCGGCAGGGCTGCGGTGTGTGGGTCGCCCTCGGACAGGTCGGGTACCCGCACCGCGTCCTGGTCGATGCCCAGAGCGTCGGCCAGGCGCTTGGGGAACTGCGGGCTCGGCGTGGAGGCGATCAACGCGACGAACGCACCGTCGAAGTCGGCCAGTGCGGCTTGCGCGACTTCGGTTGCGGCAAGCAGGATTCGGTCCTCGAAGTCGGGTTCGCGTTCGACCGTCATCAGCGAACGGCCCACGGTGCCCATGGTCGCGGTGTCGACGTAGGCCACGCCCGCGGGGGTGCCGGGGGAGGTGGCGGTGTGCACGGGGCCGAAGCCTTCGGGGCCGTCTACCTTTTCCAACAACAGTGCGGCACCGGAAGTGGCATAGGGGAATTCGGCGTCCGCGCTGGACTTTGTCATCGACGGGTGCGTGTCGCCCGCGACGATCAGGACGTGCTCGGTGCTGCCGGTGGACAGGATCGACCCCGCCACCTGCACGGCATTGACAACGCCGACCGCACCGTTCATCAGGTCGAACGAGAACGTGCGCGCATCGTCGCGGGTGTAATCCAGGCCGATGCCCGCCGACTTCTGGATCAGCGCGGACACCGCCGGTTCGACGGTGTTGGAGTCGCGGAAGATGCCGGTGTTGATCAGCACGCCGACCTGGTCGGCACGGATACCGGCCTGTTCGAGGCACTGTCGCGCGGCGCGCCCGCTGTGTTCGACGACGCTGTGGGTGTCGGCCGACCTGCTGGTGCCGGTTGCCCGGATGCGGATTCCCATGACGAACCTCAGACCTTCAGGGAGGAGATGGTGGTGGACAGGAAACCCGCGACGACACCGGACGCGGCCGGGACCATGAGCAATTTCGAACCCGCCGCGATCTTGTCGTCGGACAGCTGATCGTGCAGCACGATGAAATGCGAAGTGGTCGAAGTGTTTCCGTACTTCTCGATCACATTCAGATCCGGCGGGATCGGCGCACCGAACTCCCGCGCGGCCACCGCGTTGATGTAAGGCACAGCGGCAGCACCGAATTGGTGGTGAATGATGTAGTCGAACTGCTCGCCGGCGAAATCGCCGCCGCGCTGCTCGAGGAACGTGCCCTGGGCGTCGGGCCACAGCAGGAACCGGGCCTCGTTGTGCATTTTGCGGTTGTCGGTGTACAGGGCCACGCCCGATGACTTGTCGCTGGGCATACCGAGGCACAGGTGCGAATGTTCCGCGGCGGTGAACAATTCGATGTAATGGATCTTGTCGGCGTCGTCGACCGCCTGGTCGAGCACGACCGCGCACCCGGAGTCGCCCACCGACAGCGACGCGAACTGCAGATCGTACTTCTCGGAGATCTCGTGCACCGCGGTCTCGGCGATGGGGGTGATCGCCTCGCCGCTGACCACCATGCCGTTGCGCACCACGCCCGAGCGGATCATCCGGTCGAGAATGTAAGTGCCGGTGAGCATTCCGGCGCAGGCATTGGACACGTCGAAGGTGATGGCGCGGTCGGCGCCCAGCGTCTTGGCGATCGTGGACGCGAACGAGGGCTCCATGTACATCTGGGTGCCGTTGTTGCTGCGGGTGATCGAACAGGAGATGATCACGTCGAGTTCGTCCGGCGCGTACCGCGACCGGGACAGGCAGTCCTGTGCGGCATTCATCGCCAGGGTGAACGAATCCTCGAGCGATTCCGGCCGGGTGTCGCGCACGCGACGTTCTTGCACGCCGGTGATGCGTTCCAGATCGAACGACGGCGGGGTGTGCAGCCGGGAGATCAATTCGGCGGTGGACAACACATCCGACGGTAGATAGGCCCCGATGGATTCGAAACGCGAATGCGACACGTGAGCTCCCGGATGCGGTCGACAATGGAGGGCCCACGACAGCGGATCGTCGGCGAAATCGAACCCTACCGGCCACGGACGGACCGTGCGCTGTTGTGAGCCACCACACTGTGTGCTGCGATTGTCTGTGTGTCGCACGGTGTTGCCACAGGCTCGGCAACCCTTCTTTATCGAATAGATCACCAGTACACGTACATGATGAAGTTCACGGCAATGTACTGGCTACCGGGTCGGGCGGTGTCGTGGTCAGGGTGCCGTACTGCAGAATGATGCTCACACAGTGAGCGACTTCACGATCGCGCGCCCAGCCGAATATCTTCACCGCGCGGCCGACTTGTTTTCGTAGCTGAACGCACCGCCGTGAATTTGTCGCCGGAGAGCAACAGAATAGGGAGAACTATGGAAATCGAAGCAACCAATTTGGACATCTACGGCGGCGAACCGCTGCCGTGGTCGCGGGTCGAACAGGCGTTGGACAATTACATCGGCGGCCCGGGCAGCCCGGCATTTCTCAGTACTGTGCGACCCGACGGCCGCCCGCATACCGCCGCGGTGGGGGCACTGTGGCTCGACGGGGGTTTCTATTTCACCAGCGGACCCGCCACCCGCAAGTCGCGCAATCTCGCCAGAAACTCGGCCTGCACCGTGGCGGTTTCGCTCGAAGGCATCGATCTGATCGTGGACGCCACCGCCGCCGTCATCACCGAACCGGACACCCTCGAACGCATCGCGGCCCGTTATCGCGAGGCAGGCTGGGCGGTCGAAGTGGACGGCGCGGCCTTCACTGCCCCCTACAGCGCCCCCAGCGCGGGACCGGCGCCCTGGCAGCTCTACTTCGCCACCCCGCACAGTGTGGTCGGTGTCGGCACCGCCGAACCCAACGGCGCCACCCGCTGGCAATTGTCCTGAACGCGGCAGTGATCTTCGCAAGAGTGGCCGCGCACCAACCCTGGACCAACCTTTCGCCACCATAGTGGGCTCGCGAGCACGATTACCGTCGATAATCCGCGAGGAGTGCACCATGGTTCGACATCCCCACGGCCGCAAGGTCGATCACCGCCACCGTGCGGTGCAGGCCAGCGACGACGCGCTGCGGGTGTTGCGGTTGCTGTTGGAAATGCACGGTCCGGTGGTGCTGTATCTGCCCGCGGGCAGCGACGGGTTCACGCCGATGTGTGTGCGGCGCAGTGACTTTCGGCCCGGCGACGGCGATGTGCTCGCCGGGCAGACGGCGTGGCACACGCAGTTGTGGATGGCGGACCCGTTCCATATCGGCCTCGACGATCTGGACGTGAAGATCGAGGTGCGCAACCGTGCGCAGCAGGCGCGCGAATCCGCTTCGCTCGAGGCGATGTGCGGGTTCCGGTTCACCCTCCGAATCGAAAACGCCGATACCGCAGCGGAATTGGTCGAGGAAGCCTCGTAATCACCAGAACCGCGGGGTCAGGCCCCAGTCGGCGAACTCCGCGGCCAGCAGGTCGCGCAGGGCCGCGCGGGTGGGGAAACGGTCGGGGTCGCCGCCGGTCACGACCAGGGTGACGGTGTCGTCATCGCAGGAGAAGGCGAGGTTGACACCGACCTCCACCTGACGGAACAGCGCCACCGGGCCGGGGTTGACCACCGGGCGCATGATCACGTCGCGGGCCCGGTGCCCGCCCAGCACGGCGATGTTCTGCGCGGTGCGACCCATGTTGGTGCACAAGCACTCCGGGGCTTTGGCGGTGCGGGCGAACCGGTGCAGGACCACCTTCGGCAACAGCATCTGCACTGGTTGCAGGTGCTGGATCGGGGGGATGGTCTCGGGGTTGCGGTAGGCCAGGCCGGCTGCTTTGAGCGCGGTGCGCACGGCGGGCAGATCGGTGCGTTCGCCGGTGCGGTAGGCCACGCTGATCGGCAGGCCGGTGGTGGCGTTGGCGCGCGGGTCGTCCGCTTCGCGCATCGAATGCGGAATGTCCACGCGGACCTGCGCACCGTCGGCGATGCGGCCGCTACGACCGAGCAGGCCGACCGCGACACCGATCAGCAGGCCGTTGGTGGTCCCGCCGTGCTGCGCGGCGACGGCGTCCCATTCGGCCAGATCGAGCTGGACGATGGTTTCGGCGGGCTGCCAGGTGTCGGCATGGGGTAGCACCGGCTCGGTCGGGCGGGGATTGCGGGCCGGTTCGCTGACACCGCGAGCCCGGCGAGCCGCACGTACCCCGCGCACGACCGCACCCAACTGTCCACGCGCGTCGGCGAGATCGGCGGCGAAACGACCGGCACCTGCCACGGGCCCGACGAGCTTGCCCGCGCTGGCGAACCGATCCGGTGCCTCACCCCGGTTGAGGCGGTCCAGCGAATCGACGATCGCGTGCATCATGCCGCCGCCGTCACAGGCCACATGCGAGGCGACCAACGTGACCACGGTGCCACCGGATTCGGTCGGCGCACCGGCCAGCTGCCAGACCAGTCCGCGTTCGGGATCGAACTCGACCGCGGCCTGTTCGAGGAACCAGTCCAGCACCTTGTCCTCGGGGACCGGGGTGTCGGACCAGCGCAGCGGCAGCGACTCGGTGGCGGGCTCCCAGTGCGCGCGGGCGATCGGGAACCGCGTCGTGCGGACTCGGCGGGCGATGAAGCCGGTTGCCAGGTGGGCGTGCCAGTCGGCCAGTAGGTCTCGGCCCAGTGCGGTGTCGAACCGGTAGGCCAGCTGGTTGACCAGGGCGTTGGGGTAGAGGCTGTGCAGTTTGAAGAACAGGTCGTCGTCGGCGGTGATCCGGTTGAGGCCGGTGGGCGCGGTGGCCACCGTGACGGCGGGGGAGGTGACGGTCATCGGGAACTCCTGATCGGGAACTGCGCGTCAGCGGGAACGGAGGGTGCGCACGGTCAGCGGCGCGAACACCGCGACCACGACCACCGAGGCGACCAGCGACCACAGGGCGTCGGCGCCCACGGTGCCGTCCGCGGCTAGGGTGCGCACCGCGGAGACCAGGTAGGACACCGGATTCAGGTCGGACACGTGCCGCATCCAGGTCGGCATGGACTCCTCGGGCACCAGCGCGTTGGACGCGAACCCCAGGAACGTCAGCACCAGCATCGACATGCCCTGCACGGCGGCGGGGCGGGCGATGGTGGCGCCGATGAACGCGAACAGCCAACTGATCGCGGTGGTCGCGAACACCACCAGCACCGCACCGGCGATGAAGCCCGCGGCGTGCTCGGGTCGGTAGCCCATGCAGAAGCCCACGATCACCACGGTGGTCGCGGCGATGAGATAGCGAACAGCGCCCGCGAGCAACGCCCCGGCAACCGGTGCGGATCGGGCGATCGGCATGGCGACGAAACGGTCGAAGACACCGGAGTGGATGTCCTCCGACAGCTGCACACCGGTGGCCACCGACGAGGTGAGCACGATCTGCACCAGCACGCCGGGGATCATGATCGGCAGATACGCCTGCATGCTGCCCGCGATGGCGGTGCCGAAGATGCTGCCGAACAGCACGGGGCCCACGATCGGCAGCAGGATGGCGTCGTAGAGCAGTTGCGGGCTGTGCCGGAAGGTGAGCAGGCCACGCCACGCCATCATCAGCGAATGCTGCAGGGCGGCAAGGGGACTCACGCGGGTCACGCGCGGCTTGCGCACGACCTGGGCGGGTTTGTCGGTGGTGATCGTCATAGTCATGCGGCGTCCTCGGTGCGGGCGCGTCCGGTCAGCGACAGGAACACCTCGTTGAGATCGGGTCGGTCCACGGCGAAACCGCGCAGGGTGATGTCGGCGTCGCGGCAGGCGGCGACGATGTCGGCACCGCGCTGCACGTCACGCAACGGCACGGTCAGCGTCCCCGCCGACGAACCCTCGGGCACCTCGCCGGTGATCTCCTGGATCAGGGCCTCGGCCCGGCGCAGGTCGGCGGTGTCGGGGATGTCCAGGCGCAGCACCTGTTCGCCGATGGAGGCTTTGAGTTCGGCGGGGGTGCCGTGCGCGACCAGCGTGCCACGGTCGATGACCGCGATCCGGTCGGCCAGCGCGTCGGCTTCCTCTAGGTACTGGGTGGTGAGCAGCACGGTGGCGCCGCGTTCGACCAGGCCGCGCACGATGCCCCACATGCGATCGCGGGTGTGCGGGTCCAGGCCGGTGGTGGGCTCGTCGAGGAAGATCAGCGGGGGCACCGTGATCAGGGTCGCGGCCAAGTCCAGGCGTCGCCGCATGCCGCCGGAGAACGCGCTGACGCTGCGGCGCGCCACCGCCGTCAGTTCGAATTCCTCGAGAAGTTCGTCGGCTCGCACGCGGGCATCGTGGCGTGACAGGCCGAGCAGTCGGCCGAACAGGCGCAAATTCTCACTCGCGGTGAGGGTTTCGTCGACCGACGCGTACTGGCCGGTCAGCCCGATCATCGAACGTACCGCGGTCGCCTCGCGCACCACGTCGAAACCGAACACCTCGGCATTTCCGCGATCGGGTCGCAGCAGGGTGGCCAACATGCGCACGGTGGTGGTCTTGCCCGCGCCGTTGGGGCCCAGCATCGCGAACACCGAACCGGCCGCGATGCTCAGATCGACACTGCCCACAGCGGTGAAATCACCGTAGGACTTGCCCAGGCCGCTGGTGCGGACGGCGATCTCGGTGCTCATAGGTGCCTCCCGGCATGGACGGACAGTGGTGTCGGGATCGACACGGGCAGCAGGCAT
This sequence comes from Nocardia sp. NPDC058640, assembly GCF_042716995.1. Classification (NCBI taxonomy): domain Bacteria; kingdom Bacillati; phylum Actinomycetota; class Actinomycetes; order Mycobacteriales; family Nocardiaceae; genus Nocardia; species Nocardia sp. NPDC058640. The sequence continues at coordinate 88,412 of NZ_JBHXRG010000020.1, read as the reverse complement.
TCCACTTCGTCGGCGGCACGCGCCACTCCGGTGTCGGCGAATCGGCTCGCTTGCGCGGCCGCGCGGGCCACCACGTTCGGGTCGGCGACGTGATCCAACAGTGCGGTCAACTGGGTCTCGGACAGGTCCGCGGCGCGCACAGTGCCTGCCAGGCCGAGTCGCGCGAGCGCCCGTCCCCAATACGGCTGATCGGCTTGAATCGCGCAGATCACCTGGGGGACACCGGCTCTCAGCGCGGCTGCGGTCGTGCCTGCACCACCGTGATGCACTGCGGCTACGCAGCGCGGGAACACCGAGGCGTGGTCGACCTGGCCCACGATCGCCATGTCGGAGGTCAGGGCGGGTTCGATTCCCGCCCAGCCCGCAGCCAGCAGCAGTCGGCGACCACGCCGGGCGCACACCGAACGCAACATGGTCACCAGTGCTGCCGGGTCGTCCACGGCCATCGAGCCGAAGCCCACGTAGATCGGTGCCGAACCGGCATCGAGCCACCCCATCAGCGCGGGATCGCGTGGGGCACTGAGGAATCCGTCGGGATCGACCATGAACCCGGTGACCGGGTAGCGCGCGGGCAGCTCGGCGGCCAACCCGGGAAACAGGTCGACATCGTAGGCCTGGATCGAAACACGGTTCGGCAGTGCGTGTTCCACGATCCCGAACTCCGACAGCGGCTGCCGCAGCGCGGCATCACGTGCCCACCGCAGACCCGACCAGATCCGCTGATTCAGCGACGCGGGAACCCGAGAACCCCACGCGGCCGGCACCACCGGCACCGACCTGTTCGGGTGGATGGGAAAGAAATGCACTGCGGCTAGCGGCAATCCGATGTGCCGCGCGGCCTTCTCGGCCGCTTCCTCGCCCGCCATCCCGGTCACGAGCACGTCGTGGCCAGGTGCCAGCACCAGCAGATCACGCACCGCCTCGACCACGCCGCGCCGCTGCAGATCCAGCACCGCCCGCACCCGCTGTCGCGGACTCGGACTGCGGAAACGGTGATCGTCGTGCTGGGTGCGCAACAGCTCGGCACTGTCGCGACCGAAACCGACCGCGGGAATGCCGTGCGCGGTAGCGAATTCGACCAGGTTCGGCGACAACGCCAGGGTCACCTGGTGCCCGCGAGCCAGCAGCTCGCGGGCCAGCAGGATGCCGGGCTGGGCATCGCCTCGGCTCCCGGTGAAGGCCAGCAGGGCACGCATGCTCAGCCCGCGCTCAAGGCCGCCGCGGAGTCGGCCGCGGGTGCGGCCGCGGTCGGCACCATGGTCACCGCGTACATGGCGCGGGCGAACTCGGTGAGGAAGCGGTCCATCACCTGCGCGGGCAGACCGGCGGGGTAGCGGGTGGACACGTACAGGCCCTCGGGGCCGCGCACGACCCAGAAGTACACCTCTTCGGTGGAGTACGACACCGCGCGCAAGGTACGTCCGCGCAGGTCCGCGACCAGTTCGTAGTTGGGCAGCATGCGAATGTCGAGGAAGGACGCGCCGTAGGTCGGGCCCTCGGTCGCGCCGACCATGGCCAGGCAGCGACCCCAGGACGCGTCGTTGCACAGGTGCGCGCGCTTGAGCGAGGCGCGGGTGGCGTCCAGCGCGGCGGGCATGTCGGCACCGGCGGGCAACGTGATGTCGACCGGGACGACATTGACGAACCAGCCCATCGACTCGAGCCAGGTCAGATCGGGGCGGGTGGCGATCGGCATCACCGTGCGGAACCTGTTGTCGCCGAACGTCTCTCGCGACGCCACGGCCAGTGCCGCGAACACGGTCACCGACAGCCGATGCTTGGCCCGGTCCAGCGCGGCTTCGACCTCCTCGAGCTGCTCGAGGTTCAGCAGGGTGCGCGACACACTGGGTTGGGCGTGCTCACCGTCGAGGACGGCAACCTGATCCGCGGCGAAGCGGGGCATCGGCGAACCCGGCGCCCCGAGAAAATCCCGCCACACCGCCACGGCGGGGGAGTCCAAGGACAGCTCCTCGGCGGCGGCGCGTTCGAGCACCGCGTGATCGGCAGGGCTGCCGAAAGTGACCGATTCGCGGACCGGTTCGCCCGCGGTGACCTCGGTGTAGAGGGTGCGCAGTTCCAGGATGAGCACGGCCTGGGAGTAGGCGTCCAGCACCGAGTGGTCGGCGCCGACCAGCACGGTGAAGTCGTCGGTGTCGTGCGCGACCGTGGCCACCAGCAGGTGCGGCCACACCAGCGCCGACAGGCGCAGTTCCAGCAGCGTGCACAGGTAGTCGTTGATCTCGTCACCGTCGCGCAGATCGGCGACCGGAACACCGGCCACGCGCACGGTGCCGGGGGCGGTGGTCACGCGGTGGTAGCCGCCGTCGCCGGTGGGAGCCACCGTGGTGCGGAAGCCCTCGTGACGGTCGTGCCAGCGCTGCAGCGTCGTGGCCCACGCGGCCGGGTCCAGCGGGGCGTCCATCTCGAAGATGGTGCCGATCCAGCGGCCCCGGCCGGGCCGGGTGTCCTCGGGGTCGAGGAAGCCCAGGTACTGCTCGTGGACGCTGGCCAGCGGGCGTTCGTCGTCGCGCCAGGCGTCGGCAGTGGTCAGTTCGGGGGTCCAGATCGCCAGGTCGCCGGGGCGGATCTGGAACTCGGAAAGGTGGGTGTATTCCATGGTGGTACCTCAGGGAGTGCAAGCCGAAAACGGCGCGAAGGGGATTCGGTGAACGCGGGCGCGTCACCGGGTGTTGCTCTGGATCCCGCACCGGATGTAGCTGGCGAACCCTGGGCTATCCCGAGTGTATAACTCTGAGAGTTTTCTGAAATATTGCTTAGTCACAATTGAGAGGTGTGAAGAAGCTCACTTTCAAAATTGTCACGAATCACAACCTAGATCATCTGCCCCTGGAGTAAGGGGGTTTTTGTTCACCTCTTTCGTTCACACCGGGGAACCGAACTCGGTCAGGACCGTACCGTGCCGTACGACGCCGGACAGACCCGGCAGATCGGTGGGCGGCGACCACGTTCGAAACCCGTCGAAACTGTCGCTGAACAGGTAGCGGCCCTCGGTGTAGGCGTCGAAGTAGATGCGGTGCCCGCCCTCGGGAAGGCCGACCACCGACTGGCCCTCGCGCGGACCACCCCATCCGGCCCAGTCGCCGCGCGCCACGACCGTGTACGGCCCGATCGGACGGTCGGCCACGGCGAGTTCGATCAACTTGGTGTCCTCGTTCTTGACGAAGGCGAACAGGCGGCCGTCGAGGCGGACCAGCGTGGTGTCGATGTGCCCGAGCGAACCGGGACCGGCGGGTCCGAGGCCGAGCAGGGGAACCGGGGGCGCCCAGGCGGTCAGCGCCGCGTCGAGGGGGAGCAGCAGGTGCGGGGTGAAACCGTGACCCCAGGTCAGCGAGACGATGATGCCGACCCGACCGTCGGCGTCGGCATACCACTCCGGTGCCCACGCGCCTTCCAGCCTGCCCGGCACCAGCATCGGGACATTGCCGAGGAACGTCCAGGTGATCCGGTCGCGGCTGCGGGCAAGGCCGATCGCGGTGGCGTCGCCGGCGATCGTGTAGGTGAGGTAGTAGTGGCCGTCGGTGTGCAGCAGCACGCTGGGGTCGCGGACCAGGCCGGTCGGCGGGGTGTACGCGTGCTCGCTGACCGGGGTGAAGGCGGTGCCGTCGGTGGATTCGTAGACCGCCAGGGTGGTGTCACTGTCGGCGCGGAAGGCGGTCATCGTGTACCGGCTCGGCGGTCGGTGGGGGTCGGGTCCGACGCCGGGGCCCAGTGCGGACTGCGCGCGTGCGGTGCCCGTCGCCAGCAGTGGGAGTCCGGCTAGCAGGGCCAGTGCGGTTCTTCGTCCCATCGCCATGACCAGGGATTATCCGGTCGGGTGCGGGCCGGTGGTCGCAGGCGCGCCGGTTCTCAGGAAGTGGCGGGTTGCGGCTCGGGTGCGTCGACGGGGAGTCGCAAGTCCACGATCAGCCCGATCATCCCGATCGACAGGCAGATCGCGGACACGGTGATCGCGATCGGGTGGCTGTCGCCTGCCAGCGAGCCGGCCAGGACAACCGTGGCGATCGTGCCCGGCGCCGAACCGAGCACAGTGGCCACGAGATACGGCATCACGCGCACCGAGGACAGGCCGCAGCAGTAGTTGACGATCGAGAACGGGGCCAGCGGGATCAGTCGCAGCGCGGCCACTGCGAGCCAGCCGCGTCGGTCCAGGCGCTCGTCGATCGCACGGACCGCGGGGTGGGTCAGGTGTTGCGCGACCCGGTCGCGGCCCACCGCGCGCACGCCGAGCAGTGCCACCGTCGCGGCGACTCCCGAAGCCAACAGCGCGATGATCGAGCCCAGGATCGGGCCGAACAGCACGCCGCTGGTCACGGTGAGCACGGTGCGCGGGACGGGGAACACCGCGACGACCGCATAGAAACCGAAGAACAACAGTGGCAGCAGCGGTCCGGCGCCGCCCGCCCAGTCGCGGATCTGCTGGGGGCCCGGCAGCGGAACCAGCATCGCCACCACGAACAGCGCGGCGAGCCCGGCCAGGGCGATCAGCAGGCGCGGGGAACGGATCAGTGCGGACACTCGGGCAAGGATACCGGGCGGTAGGGGATGGCCCGAGTGAGCGGACGCGGTGTCACAGATAGCATCAGAAGCGAACCGGACACTTACCGGTTCGCGGTGGGCCCCGTTGCGGGATTTCACGGATCGGCAGCACACCGGGGTGCGGTCGTCGAATGGAAGAGAGAACAGCAGCTATGCCGATTGGTTCAGAGTCCGGGGCGGGTCTGGCACCGGATCCGGTGCCCGAGTTCGCTGCCTGGCGCAAGGGTGTGGCGGGGGTGCTGGCGAAAGCACGGCGCGTCGACGCCGCGGAGCTGCCTGCCGAACCCGAGCATCTGCTCGACGAGACCACCTACGACGGGCTGACCATCGCCCCGCTGTACACCCGCCGCGACGAGCTGCCCGAGCAGCCGCTGCCCGGCACCTTCCCTTTCGTGCGCGGTGGCGACGCCACTCGCGATCCGCAACGCGGCTGGTACGTGGGCGCTTTCGCCGGTGACGCGGACGCCGAAGCCACCAACCGGGCGATTCTGACCGGGCTGGACAACGGCGTGAGCGCGATCGCGCTCGGTGTCGGCGCCTACGGTGTCGCCGTCGAGGACATCCCGGTCGCGCTGCGCGGGCTGCTGTTCGAGTTGGCCCCGCTGACGCTGGTCGCCGGTGCTGCCACCGAGACCGCCGCCGCGAAGGTGTTCGAGATCCTCGACGGTTACTCGATCGACGATCGCGCCCAGATCCGGGTCGGGCTCGCTGCCGCCCCGCTGACCTCCGCCTTCACCGGCGCCGAAGACCTCGACCAGGCGCAGACCGTCGCACTGGCCGTGCGCGCGATCGCCCGACCCGAAACGGTGCGCGCGATCACCGTGGACGGCATCGCCTTCCACAACGCGGGTGCCGCGGACGCCCAGGAAGTCGGCGCCGCCATCGCGGCCGGACTGGCCTACCTGCGCCTGCTCACCAACGCCGGGGTCGACATCGCCGACGCGTTCGGTCAGCTCGAGTTCCGCTTCGCGGCCACCGACGACCAGTTCGCCACCATCGTGAAATTCCGTGCCGCACGGCGCCTTTGGGCTCGTGTCGCACAGGCGTGCGGTGCCCCCGCGTTCGGCGCCGCCCCGCAGCACGCGATCACCTCCGCCGCCATGATGAGCCAGCGTGACCCGTGGGTGAACCTGCTGCGCACCACCCTGGCCGCGTTCGGTGCCGGTGTCGGTGGTGCCGATTCGGTGACCGTGCTGCCGTTCGACGCGGCGCTGCCCGCGGGCGAACTGGGTGTGTCGACCACGTTCTCGCAGCGGCTGGCCCGCAACACCCAGCTGCTGCTGCTCGAGGAATCGCACCTGGGTCACGTGCAGGACCCGGCCGCCGGTTCCTGGTACGTGGACTCGCTGACCGACGAACTCGCCACCAAGGCATGGGAATTCATGCAGGAGCTCGAGTCCGCGGGCGGCTACCTCGCCGCCCTGGACGCCGGTGTGCTCGCCGAGCGCATCGCCGAAACCGCTGCCACCCGCGCCGCCGATGTCGCCCATCGCCGCACCGCGGTGACCGGGGTGAACGAGTTCCCCAACCTCGCCGAGACCCCGCTGTCGGAGCAGGCCCGCCAGGAGAGCTCGATCGCGCGCTACGGTGCGGCGTTCGAATCGCTGCGCAACCGTTCCGACGCGTACCTGGCCGCCAACGGCGCGCGCCCCAAGGCGCTGATCGTGCCTTTGGGGCTGGTCGCCGAACACAACGCGCGCACCATCTTCACCGCGAACGTTTTGGCCTCGGGCGGTATCGAGTCGGTCAATCCCGGCCCGCTCACTGTCGACGAAATCGCCGCCGCCGCAACCGAATCGGGGGCGCGCATCGCGGTCCTGTGTGGTGCGGACAAACGATACGCCGAACAGGCCGGTGCCGCGGTCGACGCATTGCGCGGCGCGGGCATCGACACGGTTTTGCTGGCCGGACCGGAATCCTCGGTGCAGCAGTACAGCGGTACCCAGCGACCCGACGGATATCTGGGCTTGCGCATCGACGCGGTCTCGGTCCTGTCGCAGCTGCTGGAGAAGGTAGGAGCCTGATGACCACCTCCGATATCACCCACATCATCGGCAGTTTCGCCGACGTGCCGCTCACCGAGCACGCGCCCGCGCCCGCGGCGGTCGATGCCGAGCAGGTGGCGCAGTTCGTGGCCGAGGCCGCCACGGCCAACAATGCCACGCCCGAGCAGCTGGTCTGGTCGACGCCCGAGGGTATCGACGTGCCGCCGGTGTTCACCAAGGCTGATCGCGATGCTGTTGTCGCGCAAGGGTATCCGTTGGATACCGTGCCCGGTGTGGCGCCGTTCCTGCGCGGGCCGTACCCGACCATGTACGTGAACCAGCCGTGGACCATCCGCCAGTACGCGGGCTTCTCCACCGCCGCGGACTCCAACGCCTTCTACCGCCGCAACCTGCAAGCAGGCCAGAAGGGCCTGTCGGTCGCCTTCGACCTGGCCACTCACCGGGGCTACGACTCCGACCACCCCCGCGTGCAAGGCGATGTCGGCATGGCCGGTGTCGCGATCGACTCCATCCTGGACATGCGGCAGCTGTTCGACCAGATCCCCCTGGACCAGGTGTCGGTGTCGATGACCATGAACGGTGCGGTGCTGCCGATTCTGGCGCTGTACGTCGTGGCCGCCGAGGAACAGGGCGTGACGCCCGACCAGCTGGCCGGAACCATTCAGAACGACATTCTGAAAGAGTTCATGGTTCGCAACACCTACATCTACCCGCCCAAGCCGTCGATGCGGATCATCTCCGACATCTTCGCGTTCGCCAGCGCCAACATGCCGAAGTTCAACTCGATCTCGATCTCGGGTTACCACATCCAAGAAGCCGGTGCCACAGCCGATTTGGAGCTGGCGTACACCCTGGCTGACGGGGTGGAGTACATCCGCGCCGGTATCGCGGCGGGCATGGATGTCGACAAATTCGCGCCGCGGCTGTCGTTCTTCTGGGCCATCGGCATGAACTTCTTCATGGAGGTCGCCAAGCTGCGCGCGGGGCGGCTGCTGTGGAGCGAGCTGGTGTCGAAGTTCGAACCCAAGAGTGCGAAGTCGCTGTCGCTGCGCACACATTCGCAGACGTCGGGCTGGTCGTTGACCGCGCAGGACGCCTACAACAATGTGGCGCGTACCTGCATCGAGGCGATGGCCGCGACCCAGGGGCACACCCAGTCGCTGCACACCAACGCCCTCGACGAAGCGCTGGCGCTGCCCACGGACTTCTCCGCCCGCATCGCGCGCAACACGCAGCTGCTGATCCAGCAGGAGTCCAACACGACTCGTCCGATCGACCCGTGGGGCGGCTCGTACTACGTCGAGTGGCTCACCCACCAGCTGGCCGAACGCGCTCGCGCCCACATCGCCGAGGTGGAGGCGCACGGCGGTATGGCACAGGCGATTTCGGAAGGCATTCCGAAACTGCGCATCGAGGAGGCCGCCGCCCGCACCCAGGCGCGCATCGACACCGGGCAGCAGCCGGTGATCGGCGTGAACAAGTACCAGGTCGAAGAGGACCACGCGGTCGAGGTGCTCAAGGTCGAGAACTCGCGCGTGCGCGCCGAGCAGATCGAGAAGCTGGAACAGCTTCGCGCCGAACGTGATCCGGTCGCGGTGGAACAGGCGCTGGCCGAATTGACCCGAGCGGCAGCGTCTTCCGAAGGCGGCATGGAGAACAACCTCCTGGCCCTTGCCATCAACGCCGCGCGCGCCAAGGCCACCGTCGGGGAGATCTCCGACGCGCTGGAGAAGGTGTACGGCCGCCATCAGGCCGAAATCCGTACCCTGTCCGGTGTGTACCGTGACGAAGCAGGCAAGGCAACCAACATCGGCGCGGCCATCGAGCTCGTCGAGGAGTTCGCGCAGGCCGAGGGTCGTCGACCGCGCATCCTGGTCGCCAAGATGGGGCAGGACGGGCACGACCGCGGGCAGAAGGTGATCGCGACCGCGTTCGCCGACCTGGGCATGGACGTGGACGTGGGTCCGCTGTTCTCCACACCCGAAGAGGTGGCGCGGCAGGCCGCGGACAACGACGTGCACATTGTCGGTGTGTCCTCGCTGGCGGCAGGGCATCTCACGCTGGTGCCCGCGTTGCGTCAGGCCCTAGCCGAAGTGGGTCGTCCCGACATCATGGTCATCGTCGGCGGCGTGATTCCGCCCGGTGATTTCGACGAGCTGTACGAGGCCGGCGCTGCGGCGATCTTCCCGCCCGGCACCGTCATTGCCGACGCGGCCATCGATCTGTTGAAGAAGCTGGGCTCGGCGCTGGGGCACGAGATCGGCGGCGGCGTACAGGCATGAGCGGTCAGCGTCCGGAGGCGGTAGCTGGCGTAACCACGGAGGTCGCCCGAGCATGCCGAATCAGAACAGCATGAGCGATGCCGCACAGGTAGCCGGGGGTGCCGACGCGCACCCCCGGCTCGGGACCACCGCGGGCGTCGGCTCGCCACGCAACGAGGGTCGCACCGCGGCCGATGTTCGCCGCTCGATCGATGTCGACGCGCTGGCCGCACAGGTCAAGGACGGGCAGCGGTCGGCGCTGGCGCGGGCGATCACGCTGGTCGAATCGACCCGCTCCGATCATCGAGAACTGGCGCAGCAGTTGCTGTTACGGGTGGCCGCCGAACCCGGCGCCGCTGTCTCCAACCGTGTCGGGATCACCGGCGTTCCCGGCGTGGGCAAGTCCACGTTCATCGACGCGCTCGGCATGTTCCTGCTCGAAAAAGGCCACCGGGTAGCGGTTCTCGCGGTAGACCCGTCCTCGACGCGCACCGGCGGCTCGATCCTCGGCGACAAGACCCGCATGGCGCGACTGTCCCTGGAGGCCGACGCGTTCATCCGCCCGTCGCCGACCGCGGGGACTCTCGGCGGCGTGGCCAAGGCGACCCGCGAAACCATCGTGCTGCTGGAAGCCGCCGGGTACGACGTGATCCTGGTCGAGACCGTCGGTGTCGGCCAGTCCGAGGTGACCGTGGCCAACATGGTCGACGTGTTCTGCTTCCTTACCCTGGCCCGCACCGGCGACCAGTTGCAGGGCATCAAAAAGGGTGTACTCGAGCTGGCGGAGCTGGTCGCGGTCAACAAGGCCGACGGCAAACACGAGATCGAAGCCAAAGGCGCCGCCCGCGAACTGGCGGGTGCGCTGCGCCTGATCCACCCGCACGACGCACTGTGGAAGCCGCCGGTGCTGACCATGAGCGGCCTGGAAGGTGTTGGGCTGGACAAGTTCTGGGCCGCGGTTCTGGATCATCGCCGGGTGCTCACCGACGCGGGCGAGTTCGCCGAGAAGCGTCGCCGCCAGCAGGTCGACTGGACCTGGACCATGGTGCACGACCAGATCCTGCGCCGCCTGGCCGACAACCCGCGGGTGAAAGACGTTCGCGCGCAAGTGGAATCGGCGGTGCGTGCCGGCACCCTCACTCCGTCGCTCGCGGCGGAAGCCATTCTGGGAGCCTTCGACGCCTGAGCTCTGGTGTCTGTGCGGTAGCTGTCTCGCGGAAGGTCGGCGCAGATTGGCTGCTCGGTGAGATTCAAACCCCAGCTAGAGCCGATATTTCGCCGATGATAACCCTTATATGCGTGATTTGCTACCTGTTGCCTGAGGTCGGTTCCGGGGATCATGGAAGGTGTCGAAAGGCCCAACGGCCGAGGAGGCACCAGTGGCGATCTTTCGTTCAGACCGGGTAATCGGCAGCGATCTCACGCCGGAGCGAGCGACCCTGGGAGGCGACGGCCGCTGGCGACTCGGCTGGCTTCCCGAACAGGGATTGGACCTGGACCAGGCGATGGACGGTCTACGACTGGACGAAATAGTCAGCGACCCGACCCTGGTACACGACCGGATGGCGGTGGCCGAGGCGACCGCCTGCGCGGATCGCATGGGCATCCTGTTCGAACAGGCGCTGATCCGTCTGTGGAAGCGCACCCTGGCCACCCTGACGCTGTGCGGGTTCGCCGCCCTCCGCTTACGACTGCTGGTCAAAGGCCACCGGCTGATGGCGTTGAGCGGATAGTCCGCTATAGCCAGCGGACGCGGCGGAAGACCACGGCCAGCCCGGTGCAAATGGTGGCCATCACGATCAACGTGACGGGGTAACCCCACGGTTGTCGCAGTTCGGGCATCGTGTCGAAGTTCATGCCGTAGATGCCGGCGATCATCGTCGGCACGGCCAAGATCGCGATGTACGCGGAAATCTTGCGCATATCGGTGTTCTGCTGCACGGCGATCTTGGCCACCGCCGCACCGACCAGGGTGGTCAGCGTCTCGTCGAGATCATTGATGCGCTCGGTGACACCGCTGTGGTGGTCGGCGACATCGCGCAGATAGCGACGCACCTCCTTGGGCAGCGGCGTGCGCGGCGACGTGAGGGTCTGCAGGGGACCGGCCAGCGGACGCACCGCGCGCCGCAGCTCCACGACCTCGCGTTTGAGCTGGTAGATCGCCTCGATGGGGATCTTGCTGCGCGGGCTGAACAGCTCCTCCTCCATCGACTCGACATCGAACTCGACCGCCTGCGCCACATCGATATAGGAGTCCACGACCACGTCGGCGATCGCGTGCAACACCACGCCGGGGCCCAGCGCCAGGCGATCGGGTTCGGCTTCCAGGCGATGCCGCACCGCGGTGAGCTCGTTGTGTTCACCGTGTCGGACCGCGACCACGAAATCCGCGCCGAGAAAGACCATGATCTCGCCGGTCTGCACGATCTCGCTGACCGAATGCATATCGTGCTCGACATAGCCCACGGTCCGCATCACGGTGACCATGGTGTCGTCGTAGCGTTCGAACTTCGGCCGCTGCCGACCGGTCACCGCGTCCTCGACGGCGAGTTCGTGCAGACCGAACACCTGCGCGATCTCGCCCATCTGATGCGAATCCGGCTCGAACAACCCGATCCACACGAAACCCGTTCCGCGACTGCGGATCTCGGCCAGTGCGGTCTGCGGCGTGAACCGGCCGGGCAGGCGCGCCCCGTCGACATAGGCCGCGCAATCCACGATCGCCCGCGCGGTCGGCACCGACGGTTTGGGCACAGTCTCCACGTGGCGCCTGCTGCGCGACCGGAACGGCGAACTGGTCATCACGTCGCCGATGCTGCGCCGCCCCGGTGCCTGGGTGTTCGGGCTGTCCACCATCGCGTCGACCTCGCTCTCCTCGATCGTGGCGCAGCATCCCACGACGACGAACACCGGCGCAACCGAACCGAGGTCAGCCGTGGTGCATTCCGCCCATTCCGCCGGGAGCGCCCATGTCCATCTGCATGGGCGCGGGCTGCTGGCCCGGACCCAACACCAGGAACTGGCCCATCATGCCCTTGTCCTCGTGGTGCAGCAGGTGGCAGTGGTACATGTACGGGAACGTGGGGTCGGTGTGGTCGGCGAAGTGCATGGCCAGGGTGTAGGTGGCGCCCGGGGTGGTGTAGACGGTGTCCTTCCAGCCCGAAAGCGCTGGGGGAGGCGGGTTTCCGTCGATGGCCAAGACCTGGAACTGCACGTCGTGGACGTGGAAGTTGTGCGGCCAGTTGTCCTTGTTGCGCACGGTCCACACCTCGGTGGTGTTCACCGGGATGGTCATGTCGATGCGGTTCATGTCCATGCGCTGGTTGTTGATCATGAACCACTGCAGCTCGAACGCGCGGGTCGGCGGGGTGTTCGCCGCGGCCAGGGCACGCATCGGGATCAGCGCGGCGGGCAGGGCCGCGGAGGTGCGCAGGGAGGGGGCGGCGCGCAGAGTCAGGATGTCGAAGGTGTCGTCGAGACCGTATTCGGCGGCGTTGTCCACGCCCGCGCGTTCGGTGATCGGCAACGACCGTAACGTGACGTTCTCGCCCGCGCGCAGGGTGACCACCAGTTCGGCGCGCTCGCCGGGACTGAGCTGAATCGTTTTCAGCGCAACAGGTTTGGTGAGCAGTCCACCATCGGTGGCGATCAGCTGGAACTCGCGGTTGTCGGCGAACGACAGGTTGTACAGGCGACCCGACGAACCGTTGAGAACGCGCAACCGGACCCGCTCGGTGGTGACAGGCAGGTGGGCGTTCGCGATGCCGTTGGTGATGATGGTGTCACCGAGCAGCCCGATGTCGGTGCTGTCGGTTTCGTTCAGGGTGCCGTCGGCGTTGAAGCGGCGATCCTGGATCACCAACGGAATGTCGTCGACGCCATAGTCTTTCGGCAGATCCAGCGCGTCGGCCTCGTCGTCGTCGACCAGGAACAGGCCCGAAAGTCCACGCTGCACATGCTTTTCGGTCGCGCCGTGCGGATGCGGGTGATACCACAGCGTCGCGGCCTGCTGCTGCACCGTCCACTCGGGCGCCCAGGACGCGCCGGGCGCGATCATCTGGTGCGGGCCACCGTCATACTTCGCCGGCAGGTGCATACCGTGCCAGTGCACCGAGGTGGGCTCGGGCAGATCGTTGGTGATGGCGAACGCGACCTTCTCGCCCCGTCGCGCCCGCACCGTGGGTCCGAGGACCGAGCCGCTGAACCCCCAGGTCGGGGTCGAGGAACCACGAACCATCTCGGTCACGCCGGTCTGCACGCGCAGGGTGAACCGGCGCACGCCGTCGGAGCCGACCGTGGACGGGGCCAGCGGCGGGATCGGCAGCGGCCGCGTCGCCGACGAACCGACCGAACCGGGGGCCGAGGTGCCGATCGAACAACCGGCCGCGTACACCGCTACCGGTGCCAGGGCCAGGCCGGTGAGAAAACCTCGTCGCGAAACCAACGTGCGCTCCTTGTCTGGGGAACCTCCAGCTTCTTGTCTGGGGAACCTCCAGCTTCGCCGGTGTGGAGCCGCCGCCACTCCGCCCAACAGTCGGACCCCGCCGCCCCGATTACACCCGCCCGACCGTTGCGAACGCGCCGATAACGTGCTAGCGCCGATCGGTCACCTACCGTGGGGGCGTGATCGACATCCGCGCCCGCCACGGCCTGCGCCCCCTGTTGCGGGCGGTGCCGCTGCTGGTGATTCCGATATTGCTGCTGGCCAGCACTTACCCCGGCCAATACCGGGTGCCCCCGCACTACTGGGCGCTGGCGATGGCGTCGGCGGTGGTCTTCCTGTTCGGGGGCAGGTGGCCGCTGACGGTGTCGTTGGTGTTGTCGGCGCTGGCGGTGCCGATGATGCGCACCGACGCCTGGGGGGTGTCGAGCCTGGCCTGGTTGCTGGGTGCGGTGACGTTGGTGGATGTCGTGGCGCGCACGCAACGGCGGTCCACGGTGGTGCTGGCCACGGTGGGCTGGGCCGCGGCGGTGGTCATCGGTCGGATAGGGGTGCACGATACGTCGATCGGGCGGGTGTCGACCATGGTCGAAGCGGGCGCATACGTGGGGTTGCCGCTGCTGCTGGGCCTGTATCTGCGCGGGCAGCGTGAACTGGCGCAGAACCTGCGCGAACAAGCCGCCGACGCCGAAGCCCGCACGCGCACCGACGAACGGTCGGCGCTGGCCAGGGAGCTGCACGACGTGGTCGCCCACCATATGGCGTCGATCATCCTGCGGATCTCGGTGGCCGAACACGTTGTGCGAGAAGCTGATCCGCGCGTGCTGGCGGTTCTCGACGATGTGCGCGGGACCGCCGCGGCCGCCCTGGCCGATATCCGTCGACTGCTCGCTGCCCTGCGCGACCCGGCGCTGGGCACCGTCGCGCTGGTCGACACCGGCGCGGTCGCCACCGAGATCACCGCCGCCCTGGATCGGGTGCGTGCCGCCGAATTCACCGTGGACGCGGTGATGGACACCGACCTCGACGGCCTGGACGCGATCAGCCGACTCACCCTGCTGCGATTGGTGCAGGAATCGCTGACCAATGTGATGAAACACGCGGACCGCGAGGTCCCGGTCCGGTTCCGGGTCGGGACCCGCGGCGGTGGCATCGCGGTCGAGGTCGTCAGCGGGCGACGGGAACCGGCCGGCCCGCCCGGGCACGGCATCGTCGGCATGCGCGAACGCGCCGAACTCGCCGGCGGGACCTTCGCCGTCGGGGCGCACGACAGTGACTGGGTAGTACGAGCGTGGCTGCCCGACAGCTCACGGACAGGAGAACAGACGTGATCACGGTATTGCTCGTGGACGACCAGCGCCTGGTGCGGGCGGGCCTGCGGATGCTGATCGAGGACACCACCGACCTGGCGGTGGTCGGGGAAGCCGCCGACGGGGTCGAAGCGGTGCGGCTGTACGCCGAACTCACCCCCGACCTGGTCGTGATGGACCTGCGGATGCCCGGCCTGGACGGTGTCGCCGCGACCCGGCAGATTCTGGCGATGTCACCGCGCGCGAAGGTGTTGGTGTTGACCACTTTCGACGACGACGAACACCTGTTTCCCGCGCTATCCGCCGGGGCCGCAGGCTATTTCGTCAAAGACACCGAGCCCGCGGTGCTGCTGGACGCCATCCGTCGCACCGTGGAGGGTGACCTCTTGTTCTCGCCCGCGCTGTTGCGTCGATTGGTCGGACGGGCCGTAAAAGCGCAGTCCGTCCCCGAAACACCCCCTCTGCCAACCGATCTGACACCCCGGGAGCTCGACGTGCTGCGCCTGGTCGGCGACGGGCACGGCAATCAGGCCATCGCCGAGCAACTCCACCTGGGCGTGAGCACCGTCAAGTCCCACGTCGCCAGCCTGCTCGACAAAACCGGCACCGACAACCGGATCCGGCTCGCCATCTACGCCTCCAAACTCACCGGCTGACCGCGTTCACCCGCTCGACTGGCGGGCGAACTCGGCGTGACTGTGCGAGCTGAAAATGGTGACGGGGTCGGTCTTTTCGGCGGCCAGGGTTCGCAGGGCCGCGAGATTACGCCGTCGACTGGTGCCGTCGGCCTGCCCCAAGGTCTGGAAGACGGTGATCCCGGCCGGACAGGTCGGCGGCGAATCGAGTTGGCCGGGCGCGTAATAGGCGTCGCCCGCGTGCAACAGCCAGCCGGTTCCGGTGTCGATCGCGACCCCGGTGTGCCCGCGGCTGTGACCGGCCAGCGGGATCATCAGGATCTGGGCGGGCAGGCCCTCGATATCGCGGACGGCGGTGAAGCCGCGCCAATCGGCGGCGCCGTCGCTGGTGTGCGCCCGCCAGTGTGGCTGGTGGTCGAAATGGCAGGGGCGGTAACGGTTTCGCTCGGCCATCGTCGACGGATGGGTCAGCGCGTCGAGTTCGACGGTGCTGATGTGCACGGTCGCCTCGGGGAAGTCGGCGAGGCCGCCCGCGTGGTCGAGATCGGCATGGGTGACGATGATGTCGCGCACGTCGTCGGGGGAGTAGCCCAGGGCGATCACCTGTGCGCGGGCGGTACTGGTCGAATCCGGTTGGGGATTCCAGATTGTGGTCCACGAGGTGCCGAGCCAGCGGGCTGGGTCGGACACGGCGTTGCCGCCCAGTCCGGTATCGACGAGAACCAGACCTTTCGCGTGCTCGATCAGCAATCCGTGACAGACCAGTGTCGCCCGCTGATGCCAGGCGCGTGCACTGCCGTCGAACAGTCCCCCGCCGCGAGGATTCAAAGTGGCAAAATTCAGATGGTGAACACGCATGAATAACTCTTTCCACCCCGGATAACGTGAACTTCTCAGTTTACGTCGCCGAGAAAATGCCCGAGGTAGAGTTATTCGCTTGGTATCACTGGGGATTCGCCCCGCCACACAGCAATGCGAGTGCGCGTAACGTCACAGGTCGAACAGGGTAACCGCGTTGTCGTGGCACACATTCCGAATCCACTGTGGGCCCAGTTCGAGACGCTCCAGCGCGCTGATCGCCTCGGCATACGGGTACGGGATATTGGGGAAATCGCTGCCGAAAAGAATGCGATCCCCGAACCGGATCAGGCGCTCGCGTTCGGCAGGGGGAAAGGGTGCGCCGGCCTCACTGAAATCCGTCCAGACCATGGTGGTGTCGAGATACAGCCGCGGATACTGTTCCGCCAAGTCCAGAAATTCGGTGTATTCGGGCGTGCCCATGTGGGCGATGATCAGGCGCAGCGTCGGAAAGCGTTGCAGCAGTGTGGCAATCGGCTTCGGGCCGGTGAATTCGCCAGGAGCGGGGCCTGATCCGCAATGGATCAGCACCGGGATCTGACGTTGCGCGAGCACCGCCCACACGGGATCCAGGAGCGGATCCAACGGCGAGAACGCGCCGACTTGGATGTGCACCTTGAAGATTCGCGCACCACTGTCGATGGCCGCTCGCACATACTCGGCAGCGCCGGGTTCGGGGTAGAAGGTCGCGGTGTGCAGACAGTCGGGGGTGCGGGCGGCGAAATCCGCGGTCCAGCTGTTGAGCCACTGCGCCATCTCGGGCTTGTGCGGGTACACCAGCGAGGTGAACGCGCGAACACCGAAGTCGCGCAACGTTTTCAGACGCACCTGTTCGTCGTCGCGGTAGGTGATCGGCCACGGCTTGCCGGTGAGCGGGCCCGCGGAGTCGAAGTACGCCCACACCTTGCGCATGACCTGGTCGGGCATGAAGTGGGTGTGCACGTCGACGATCGCGGGCAGGTCGTAGCGGGCGCGAAAGTCGGCGAGGTAGGCGGCGGTGTCTACGGTCATGGCTGCTCCGGGTACAGGCGACGGGCCAGGGCGCCGACGCGGGTGACGAGACGTTCGAAGAACACGGCGGGGTCGGTGCCGATCACGATGTCGGCGTTGGGTTCTCGACCCCACATGCCCGCCCAGTCCGCGACCGTGGTGGCGCGGGTGATCGTGCCGGCCAACTCCACGTCGACCGTGGCCGGGCGGGTGACGGCCAGACTCGGGTCCAGGGCGACGGCCGCGGCGAACGGGTCGTGCATGTGCGCCAGATAGCCCAGGTCGTAGTGGTGGTGGAAGTCGAAGTAGAACCGCACGGCGTCGGTGAGGTAGGCGATGATCGGATTGCTTGCCGCGGAACGGAACTCGGCCGCGGTATCGGTGCCGACCTGTTCGAGCGGCGTACTGTGCGCTGCTTCGGCCAGTAGCACGAGATGTTCGGGCAGCATCTCGATGGACTCGGTGATATCCAGCGCGCACACCAGCGGCCTGCGGTCCGGCGGTGCCGCCGAGAACGCGTCGAACACCTCCTTGGCCGCCTCGGGATCGACGTGAATATTCCACTCGTTG
Organism: Nocardia sp. NPDC058640; assembly: GCF_042716995.1. Classification (NCBI taxonomy): domain Bacteria; kingdom Bacillati; phylum Actinomycetota; class Actinomycetes; order Mycobacteriales; family Nocardiaceae; genus Nocardia; species Nocardia sp. NPDC058640. The sequence continues at coordinate 70,784 of NZ_JBHXRG010000020.1, read as the reverse complement.
GTCGGCGTCGTATTGCCTGGATGATTGAACGCGCCACCCATGATGACCAGGCGGCGCAACAGGCGCGGCAGCTCGGGTTCTATCCGCAGGGCCAGCGCGAGATTGGTCAGCGGACCCGTACACAGCCCGGTGACCTCGCCGGGATCGGCGCGCACCAGGTCCACCCACAATTGCGCCGCCGACCGCTGCGACAACACGCGTGGTGACACCGGCAACTCGGCATAACCGAGACCCTGCGGACCGTGCGTGTCCTCGGTGGTCCGCAACGGGACAGCCAGGGGTTCCGCAGCCCCCAGCGCCACCTCGATCTCCGGCGCGCCGCCCAGATCCAGCATGGCCAGGGTGTTCGCCGCGACCTGCGCCCCGGGCACATTGCCCGCGGTCGCGGCGATCCCGATGATCTCGGCCTCGTCGCAGGCCAGCAGATACAGGATCGCCAGCGAATCGTCGATCCCGGTGTCTACGTCGAGGAAGATCTTCTGCGGCACGCCACCGAGACTAGCCGCGGGGCCTGACGAGGTCCGCGGCCCGTCGGATCAGTACGTCGGCAGCGCGAATTCCTCGGTGTGGCCGAAGAAGATCTTCTTGGTCAGCGGACGCATCGGCCGGGACATCATCAGACGCACGTTCACCTTTGCCAGTCGCGTCAGCAGCGGAGACTTGGGGATCATCATTGCGATTCCGCCACCGGGAATCTCCTTCGCCTTGTCCAGAAACGGCGAGATCTTGTCCTGGTAGCGCCGCTGCGCACCAGCGAGATCGTGTGGGGTGGCGGCGATTTCGGCCGCGAGTATGTACGCGCCGACGATCGCCATCGCGGTGCCCATGCCGCTCAGTGGCGAGCCGCAGTAACCCGCGTCACCGATCAGCGTGACCCTACCCACCGACAATTCCGGCACGTCCACGCGCGCGATCTCATCGAAATAGAAGTCGGGTGTGGACTCCATCGCCGCGAGCACTGCCGGGGCGTGCCAGCCCGCATCGCCGATGGTCTTCCTGATCAGCGCGCGCTGGGCGTCGGTGTCGCGGCGCAGGGCCGGGTCCTGTTCGGTGCGCAGGGTGATGATCGCCTTGGCGGTGGTGGGGTCGCCGTCGGGGCGGATGCCGAGCATGGCGCCGGGCACCAGCCGCATGCTGAACCAACCGGGCTCCACATCGGCGGGCTTGGGCATGGTGAAGAAGGCTCCGTAGCCGCCGAGGTTGGTGCTGAACTGCTCCTCGGGCCCGAAAACGAGTGCGCGGGTGGCCGAGTGCACGCCGTCGGCGCCGATCACCAGGTCGAACCGTTCGGTGCTGCCGGAAGCGAAGGTGACGTCGACGCCGGTGTCGTCCTGCGCGACCTGCACGATCCACTCGCCGTAGCGGTAGTCCAGCTGGCCGTTGTCGGCGGCGGCCACCGCGTCCAGGAGCACCTGATTCAGGTCACCGCGGGTGATCTCGATTTCGGCGACGGCACCCTGGCCGTCGAAGTCCTCCATGGCCATCCGGGCGTAGATCTTGCCGTCGCCGTCGATGTAGGACATGCCGCGCTCGTCGAGCTGATACTTGGCGATGCCGTCCATCAGGCCCATGCGCTGCGCGGCTTCCTTGCTCGGGCCACGCAGATCCACGGCCTGCCCGCCGGGGCGGGGGACCGCGGCGCGTTCGACCACGGTGGTGCGAATGCCGTTGCGCAGCAACTGCAATGCCACCGCATTGCCCGCGATGCCGCCGCCGGAGACCAGAACGTGCAGGGGGCTGTTGGTGCTCATGATGGTGGTTCCCGTCTGATGAACGATTGTCTTAGACATATGTCTAACAGGAATTTGCACAGGTGTCTAGAACAAATGTCTAAGACGGTCGGGTAAGGTCTCGGCCATGGGTAACCGAGAAGATCTCCTGGCGGGGGCGCGCAAAGTGATTCTGGAACGCGGAGTCGCGAAGGCGACCGCGCGCGATATCGCCAGCGCGGCAGGGGTGAGCCTGGCGGCGATCGGCTACCACTTCGGGTCGAAGGATCGCCTGGTCACCGAGGCGTTGAGCGAGGCGCTGGGCAACTCCATCGGTGACGCGATGGACGAGCTGATCGCCGCAGGCGCGGGGAGCTCACCGTTGGCAGGGCTGGCTCGGCTGTGGAACGGGATGCCGGCGGTGTTCGAGGCCAACCACGAAGCGATGCTGGCCAGTCTCGAGAACATCGTGCGGATCGTGCGCTCCGACGACGCGCGCGGCCAACTCGGCGACCAGCTCTCCGGCGCGTTCGACGACCTCGCCGCGCATGTCAAGGCAGCGCACCCCGAACTCGACGACGGGCAGGCCGCGGCCATCGGACGAATGTACTTCGTGCTGGTCCAGGGACTGGGGGTGTTGTGGTTGCTGAATCCGGGCGAACTGGTCGCCAATGGCGATCAGCTCACGACCGCGGTCTCGGCGCTGGCCGGACAATGACCGGGACGTCTGCTCACGCCGGGTGGTAGTGGTCGGGCGCCGCCACCCAGAACGGCTGTGCCGACCCGTACGGTGGTGCGGGCCAGCGGTAGTCGTCGTACTCGGCGAAAGCCGGTGCGGCCGTGACCGATTCGCCGTGCGCGACGGTGGCGGCCGGATCGGGTGGCGTCGTGGCGGGGTGGTCGGGCGTGCGACCCTCGGCGGCCAGCAGCCAGGATGCGGTGCGGGCCAACGAAACCCGCACGGTTGCGCCGAACCCGTCGTTCGCGCGAGTCACCAGGGCATCCATGACGCCCGCGGCCAACAGATATCCCGACCCGTGGTCCAGTGCCTGGGCGGGGAGCGTGCCGGGGTGGCCTTCCAACAGCGAAATGCCTGATGCCGCTTGGACAATGCTGTCGAAACCGCGCCGATCACCCCACGGTCCGCTCGCTCCCCACGCGGAAACAGAGGCCTCGATCACACCGGGACCGACGTGCACCCCGGCCGCGGCCAGCGCACCCGGACGGTAACCGGTGACCAGCACATCCGCCGCGGTGAGCAGGTCCTCGAAGGTGGCGAGGTCGGTCCGCAGGTCGAGCAGGGTAGATCGTTTGCCCTGGCAGGTATCGGCGAACTGCCAGTCGATCTCGGGCAGGTGCGGCGGATCGATGCGCAGCACGTCCGCGCCCAGCAGTGCCAGCGTTCGGGTGGCGACCGGGCCCGCGAGGACACGGGTGAGGTCGAGGACGCGAATACCGGTCAGCGGACGGTCGGTCGTGGGAGCCGCCGACGCGACGGGTGCAGCGCCAAGCCCCCGGCCCTGGTCGGAGACTCGGGGCCCGTGCCCGGCGACCCACGCAGTACCGGCGGTGGATCGGTGGTCGTCGCTCGCCCGGTCGGGCGCAGCGGTGGTATGTCGGCGGTCCTCGCGCACATCCATCGTGACCAGCGGGCCTGCGGCAGCGGCGCGACCCATCGAGCTGTTCGCCCATTCCTGCTCGGTGCGCACCCGTGCCACGATCGCACCGATCGCGACGGCCGCGTCTTCGACTTCGGTGGCCTTCATGGTGGACAGCCGGGCGCTGAATCCAGCGGCGTCGCTGTCAGCGGACAGTTCGAGCGCCCGCAGGATCCGCTCCCGGTGATGCGGGTAGTTGGCATGCGTGCGAACCCAGCCGTCGGCAGTGCGGAAGAAGCCGGAGAACTCGGCGAACACCGACGGCGCGCTGCCGTCGCGGCGGAACAGTCGCTCGCTGCTGAACGCCGCGCTCACCCGGTCGGCATCGAGCCGCACCGGACGGATGGACAGGCCGTGCGCGACCCGAACCCGGTTGGCGGCCGCACTCGCCGCCGCGACCGAGCCCGCCGCGAGCGCCCACACCGGTAGGGTGGCCGCCAGTCGCGCGTCGGGGTCCGGCACGTCGGCATCGCCCGACAACGGGAGCTCGAGTCCCGTCTCGTAGGCGTGGACGAGCTGCTGCGCGGTGGTCACCTCGACCAGCCTAGTGGCGGTGACAACGGTGAGGAGTGGGACGTGAAGACGACTGGCACACAATGGGTTCGGGTGCTGCGACCGGACACCGCCGCACGCGGACGGCTGACCTGCTTCCCGCCGGGCGGCGGTTCGGCACCGTTCTATCGGGAGTTGGCGCGACACATCGGCCCCGGTATCGAGGTGACGGCCGTGCAGTACCCCGGCCGCCAGGACCGTCTCGACGATCCGCCGATCACCGACCTGCATCTGCTCGCCGACCGGATCGCGGCCGACCTCGCCGGTGCGCCCGCGCGTTCGCTGTTCGGCCACAGCATGGGCGCCACGGTGGCCTACGAGACCGCCCTGCGCCTGGCCGCCGCCGGACAACCGGTGCGCGCCCTGATCGTATCCGGCCGTCCCGCACCGGAATTCGTCGAAACCGCGCGCCTGCACCAGGCCTCGGACGTCGCCCTCATCGACGACCTCGAACGGCTGGCCAACGACCCCGCGCCGGTGCGACTACTGCGCACCGAACCCGGCCTGGCCGATCTCGTGCTGCCCGCCGTGCGCGCCGACTACCAGGCGGTCGAGACCTACCGGCACCGTCCGGGACCGCTGCTGACCTGCCCGGTGGTCGCGCTGGTCAGCACGCAGGACCCGACCACGACCGTGGCCCAAGCCGAACAGTGGCGTGCGGTCACCGACGGACCGTTCAGCATTCAGACGTTCCCCGGCGGACACTTCTACCTCGATGACCAGCCCGCGGCGGTCGCGCAGGAGATCACACGGCATCTGAGCTGAGGCGGCGTTGGTGCAGGCGCACGTACCCGACCCAGGACACGAGTACCGTCACCGCCGCGAGCGCGCGCATCAGGCCGACCGAGCTGTCGGGGTAGATCACTCCGGTCAGGTAGTGGTCGATGAAGCCCGCTTCGGGTAGTTCGCTGACCCCTGCCTGCCTGCGTGCCCAGTTCTCGGCGTAGGTCAGTGGGCAGTGGAAGCCGATCAGGACGGTGCCGAACCCCCAAGCGACCGCTAGAGCGTGGAGTCCGATTGTGCGGGGCCAGCGCCACGCGAGGAAACCGCCGAAGACCACGTACGCGATGAACGCGACGTGGGTGACGGCGAGAACGTCGGCCAGCACCCGGAACGGCACCTATTCAGAATATGTTCCAAGTCGCCGAACCGGAATCATGATCACCATTCCGGTTCGGCATCGCTGCGGTGACCAGCGCGGGTCACCAGGGTGACGGCCGGTAGTCCTTCAGGAAGCAGCCGTACAGGTCCACGCCGTCTTCGCCCTGCACGATCGGATCGTAGACGCGGGCGGCGCCGTCGACCAGGTCGAGCGGTGCGTGGAAGCCCTCTTCGGCGAGGCGGACCTTGGTGAAGTGCGGGCGTTCGTCGGTGATCCAGCCGGTGTCGACCGCGGTCATCAGGATCGAGTCGGCCTCGAACATCTCGAGCGCGCTGGTGCGGGTGAGCATGTTCAGCGCGGCCTTGGCCATATTCGTGTGCGGGTGGCCGGGGCCCTTGTAACCGCGGCCGAACTGGCCCTCCATCGCGGACACATTGACCACGTACTTGCGCCTGCCCGACGCCGCGGCCATGGCCGGACGCAACCGCGACACCAGGATGAACGGCGCGACCGAGTTGCACAGCTGCACCTCGAGCAGTTCGGTGGCCTCCACCTCGCCCACGGTCTGCACCCAACTGTTGGTGTGCGCGAGATCGGGGACCAGGCCGCCGGCGTCGATGGCCACGCCCGCCGCGATGCGTTCGGGGGTAGCCGAGCCCGCGACCAGCGCGAGTTCGGCGACATCGACCGCCGACAGCGACGGGGTGAGCGAAGCGGTCAGCGCGGTCGGGTGGGCCTGCATGGTCTTGCCGAACGTGACCATCTCCGGCATCACACCCGCGGGCAGCGGCGCGGTCTCGGCATCGACCAGCGCGCTGTACGCACCGGCGGAACGACGCACGGTCTGCGCGGCATTGTTGATCAGGATGTCCAGTGGCCCCTGCGCGGCGACATCGTCGGCCAGCGCCACGACCTGCGCGGGGTCACGAAGGTCGATGCCCACGATCCGCAGCCGGTGCAGCCAGTCGGCGCTGTCCTCCATGGCGGCGAACCGGCGGATCGCGTCGTTGGGGAAACGGGTGGTGATGGTGGTGTGCGCGCCGTCGCGCAGCAGCCGCAACGCGATGTACATGCCGATCTTGGCGCGCCCACCCGTGAGCAGGGCGCGCTTGCCGGTCAGGTCGGTGCGGGCGTCGCGCTTGGTGTGGCTCGAGGCCGCGCACTCGGGGCACAGCTGGTGGTAGAACGCGTCCACCTGGGTGTACTTCTGCTTGCAGATGTAGCAGGGGCGCGCCTTGAGCAGCGTGCCCGCACTGGCGCCCGCGGCCGCGGAGCTGATCGGGATGCCCGCGGTCTCGTCGTCGATGCGCTGCGGGGACCCGGTCGCGGTCGCGGCGATCACCGCGCGGTCGTTGGCCGAGATCTGCTCCCTGGCCTCGATGCGACGGCGGGTCTTGAGCTTCTTGAACATGTGCCCGACCGCGCGCTGTACCGCGATGGAATCGGGGTGTTCCTTCTCCAGTTGTCCGGCGCGTTCCAGCACCCGCAGACAGGTCGCCAACTCGTCCGGATCGATCATGTTCTCGGTCATCGGGGAGTGCGACATTCCTTCGTGCGACAGCGGGGGACAACATCTATTGTCGCATTGGCCGCGCGCGCGACCCGCTGGGTATCGTGATGGGCCGTCACCGCAACCACGCGAGGACGATGCGAACTCGACGGAGCACCCCGATTTCCCCGCTGGACACCGACACCGCAGACGCGCCGCGCAGGCGCAGGCTCGAACCCGACGAGCGACGCGCGCAGATCCTGGCCTGTGCCATCGACATGTTCGGCGAACGACCGTACGCGGCGGTGTCGACCGCGGAACTGGCCCAGCGCGCGGGGGTGGCGCGCGGCCTGATCAACCACTATTTCGGCAACAAACGCGACCTGTATCTGGCGGTGGTGCGTCGCATGGTGACGCTGCCGCGCCAGGACAAGGTGACCATCCCCGACGGCACCCCGCAGGAGCGGGTCGATGCGATCGTGGGCTGGCTGCTGGACACCATCGCCGAACACGGCACCACCTGGGTGAAGGTCACCAGCCACGAAGGCGTGGGCGATGACCCGCAGGTGCAGCAGATTCTCGACCAGGCCGATGACGCGGCCGCCGAACGCATGCTGGTGATGATCGGACGCGCGGATCTGGCACACAGTGCATCGTTGCGCGCACTGGTCTTGGCCTACGCGGGCCTGGTGAAGGTGGCCGGGCGCGAGTGGATCACCCGGGGCACGCTGACCAGGCCGCAGGTGCATCGACTACTGGCCGATACCTTGCTCACGATGATCACCGAGACCATTCCCAGCATGCAGGTGGTGGAGCCCGGTTCCGACCGCTAGCTCGACAGGCCCGGGCGCGCGGGCTTGTTCTCGCCGGGCACGAAGCGCCGGGCGGCGCTGTACCGCTGCGCGGACGCCCGCCCCGGCGCGTGCCCGGTGCGGCCGAGGGCCTTCTCGATCTTCTGTTCCCGGCGATGCTCGAACATCAGCGCGCCGATGCCGCCGACGAGGAACAGCAGCGTCACCACCCCCGCGACGATGGCCCACCCGGTGTGCTCGGTGCCCGCCGCGACCAGCGTGCAGGCCAGTCCCGCCACCGCGATGCCGCACATGATGATGCCGGGGACGTTGTAATCGTCGGCCAGCAGGTCACCGGCTTGGGCGTGCCATGGACGGTCTGCCGAACGCGTGCTGTCGGACATGTGGTCTCCTCGCGAACTAGGGGTGCGCGCAGTGGTTCACCTGATGACCAGCATGAACCCTGTCGTGGCGAGGTGGCAAAGGTGTTAGCTGGTTCGTTACCGGCCGGGTAGGGGTGGGGTCGCACGTTATGTCACTGTGACCCTATTTCGCGTTTGAGGTGTCATACCGGGCTTTCAGTCCCTATTCTCGTCGCGTAACCCGGCGTCGCACCGGTTTCTGTGTGCGCCCGGGGAGATCGGAGAGGGACCCGGGGTTGATGGCACGGTATGAGGAATGGGACGACGACCCCGAGCAGGAGTCCGACGATCGGCGCTGGGACGGTCAGCGGTGGCCGCAGGTGTCGTCGGACGGGTCGGTGGGCGGTCGTCGCAGTGAGCCGCCGCGGGTGAATCCGTACGCGATGGTGGCGTTGGCCGCCGCGCTGGTGCTGCTGTTCCCGATCGCGGTGGTGTTCGGGCTGCTGTCGTTCGGGCATCCGCGCGGGCGGGGGATCGCGGTGTTGGCGTTGCTGCTGGGTCTGTCCGAGGCGGCGGTCGCGGTGGCGATCGGGCTGTCGGTGTTCGGCGGGTTGGATGTGGAGGTGCCGAAGCTGGCGCAGGCCGCGGCGACCACGCCGGTGTCGGTCACCTCGTACGGCTCGCCGTCCGCGACCAACCCGGTGCCGGTGACCTCGGTGGTGGAGAAGGGCAGCATCGTGGAGAAGGGCACCGAGTGTGCGCCCGAGAAGGCGGGCTTGCTCGGTGTCGCCGCCGACGGCGCGACGCTGCTGTGCCTGCGCGGGCCGAGTGGTCACCACTGGTCGGGGCCGTTCCGGGTGTCCGGGTCGTACTACACCGCGGGCGCGAAATGTGATCCCTCGGTGGACAAGTCGGGCCGCACCTCCGACAACCACGCGCTGGTGTGCGAGGGCAAGGCCGGCACCGGCGTCTGGACCCCCTGGATCAGCGAGTAGGTCTCACTCCTTCTTCGCGCGGCTGGGTTGCACGCGCGGTGGCTCGTTGGGCATCTTCGGATATTGCGGTGGCCACGGCGCGTCCATGAGTCCGGCCGCCATATCGCGCTCGGACATCGCCAGCAGTGGTTCGATCGATTGCGGTGCCCGGTTCGCCCACGGGTCACCGGATTCGGCGAGGCGGGCGGGCACGGTGGCCAGGGTGAGTTCGTCGGGGACCACGGTGTCCAGGTCGGCCCAGGCGATCGGTGTGGACACCTGACCGCCGACCTTGGGCCGCACCGACCAGGCACCGAACACGGTTTTGTGCGGGGCGTTCTGATTGAAGTCGATGAACACTCGCGAGCCGCGTTCCTCTTTCCACCATTGCGCGGTGATCTGGTCGGGGTGCCTGCGTTCCAGCTCCCGTGCCAGGGCCACCGCGGCCGCGCGTACTTCGTAGCCGTCCCAGCGTGGTTCCAGCGCGGAATAGATGTGCAGCCCACGCGAACCCGAGGTCTTGATCGAGGAGTCGATGCCCAGTTCGGCCAGCAGTTCGCGGGTGAGCACCGCGGCCCGGCGCAGGTCGTCGAAGGAGATGCCGGGCGAGGGGTCGAGGTCGATGCGTAACTCGTCGGCGATGCGCAGATCGGGTACGTGATTGGGCCACACGTGAAAACCCAAGCAGCCCTGGTTCGCTGCCCACAGGATGTGCGCGAGGTCGTGCGCGACCAGTGCGTCGCTGGTGGTGCCGTTGGGGGTGGATACCTCCACGGTCTGCAACCAGTCCGGCGCCGACTTGGGCACCCGTTTCTGGAACCACGATTTCCCCGACGCGCCGTCGGGATACCGTTCCAACAGCAGCGGCCGCCCGCCGATCGCCGCGAGCAGTGGCTGTTCGACCGCCTGGTAGTACCGCACCAGATCCAGCTTGGTGTCGCCGCGTTTGGTGAAGTACACCTTGTCGGGATTGCTGATCGACAGCGTGCGGCCGTCGACGTCGATCTCTACTGCTTCGCTCATCGTCGTGCTCCGAAGATCGCGTCCAGTTCGGCGGGTGCCACTTCGTCGAGTTGGGCGTAGGTACAGGAATCCGGGGTGCGGTCGGCCCGGAAGCGGGCCAGTCGACCGCCGTGCCGGAATCGTCCCGACTGCACGTGCTCGTATCGCACTTCGGCGACCAATTCCGGCCGCAACGGCTCCCACGACAGGTCCTTGCCGCCGCTCCAGCGACTCACCCCGCCGGGCATCTTGCCGTCGGCCCTGGCTTGCGCGGCCGCGTCGGCCCAGTCACGCCAGGGATGGTCGACTAGCGCGTTCTCGCGCAGGGGCGCGAGCTCGGTCAGCAGTTCCCTGCGCCGGGCCGCGGTGAAACTCGACGCCACCCCGACGTGGTGCAGATTGCCTTCGTCGTCGAACAGCCCCAGCAGCAGTGACCCGACCCCTTCACCGTCCTTGTGCATCCGATACCCGGCAACCACACAGTCGGCGGTGCGCTCGTGCTTGATCTTGAGCATCACGCGCTTGTCCTGCAGGTAGGCCAGATCGTCGGACTTGGCCATCACCCCGTCGAAACCCGCGCCTTCGAACCGGGTGAACCAATCCTGCGCGACATCGGGATCGTGGGTGATCGGCGTGAGATGGATCCGCCCCGGCGCGGCATCCAGCAGCGAATCGAGCTCGCGCCGACGCTCGCTGAACGGCTCGGCGGTGAGATCGCGATCGCCGAGCGCGAGCAGATCGAACGCGACGAAACTGGCCGGCGTCTCCGCGGCGAGCTTGGCCACCCGCGAGGCCGCCGGATGCAACCGCTGCTGCAAGGTGTCGAAATCCAGGCCCTGATCGGTGACGACCACGATCTCCCCGTCCACCACACACCGTTGCGGCAGTGCCTCTTTCAGCAGTTCGGCCAGTTCGGGGAAATACCGGGTGAGCGGGCGATCGTTGCGGGAACCGAGTTCGATCTCGTCACCGTCGCGGAACACGATGCACCGGAAGCCGTCCCACTTGGGCTCGAAGCTGAGTCCGGGCTCGCGCGGCAGCGACGGTGTGGACTTGGCCAGCATGGGGCGCACTGGCGGCATCACCGGTAGATCCATGCGATCCTCCTCGCGGGTGGGTTCACCCGTATCGACGATGCGAGCACGCCCGATTCATCGGTGTGTGAGGCGATCGTAGGACGGGGCACCGACAGGTGCGCGGACATCGCGGGCGCGGTGTCGTCAGCTGTCCACGTGCACGTGCGGTCGACGCGCCTGATCGGGCTCGGCCCGGCGGATGATCTCCCTGGTCACCGGCGCGACTTCGCCTTCGCCGACGAACAGGAACCGCAGTAGATTCACGATCGGATTGCCTTCGGTCCATTCGAAATACACGTGCGGTTCCAGCCCGGTCCGGTCGCGGATCGCGAACAGGATGGCCGCCACCGAATTGGGCACCGCGGCGGCGGTGACAGTCAGAATGTGGTGGCGGCCCACATCGACCGCGTCCACGCGCAGGTCGGCGTTGAAGTCGGAAGGGTCGGCCACGACCACTTCCAGGAACAGGATCGAATCGGTGTCGGGAATGTGGCTCTCCCAGCGCTGCACGCGCTCCTTCTCGTCGTACTCCTCGGGCCGATGATCATCCACGTCATGGGTCACGATCCGGATGACGCCGGTGGCCGCGGCCGCATCGATCAGCGCACCCGCCTCCGGGCTGAACGTCACCTCGATCGCCCGCAACTCGAACGCCCGATGCACTCGCGAGGCCAACGACACCACGATCACCGCCGCGATGAACAGCGACGCCAAATGCACGCCCTCGGGCCGTTCGAACACGTTCACGATCGTGGTGTACGTGAACACCAGCGAAACCAACCCGAACCCGATCACCTTGGCGCGCTCACCGTTTCGGTGCGCCGACATCGTCACCGCGACCGCCGCCGACGTGATCAGCACCAGCACACCGGTGGCGTACGCGGCGCCCTGCGCGTCGACATCGGCGTCGAAATACCAGGTGATCCCGAACGCGACCACCGCGAACACCAGCACCAGCGGCCGCACCGCGCGCGCCCACTCCGGCGCCATCCCGTAGCGCGGCAGATAGCGGGGCACCAGATTCAGCAACCCGGCCATGGCCGAGGCACCGGCGAACCACAGGATCGCGATGGTGGCGACGTCGTAGACGGTGCCGAAACCGTTGCCCAGGTACTCGTGCGCGAGATAGGCCAGCGCGCGACCGTTGGCCTGTCCACCGGGTTGGAATTCCTGCTCCGGGATCAGCACCACGGTGATGAAACTGGACAGCAGCAGGAACACGCTCATGATCAGGGCGGCGGTGGTGAGCAGTTTGCGGGCACCGATGATCCGTCCGCGCGGATCAGCCGGGGTGTCGCCGGGTTCGCCCTTGATCAGCGGCATCACCGCCACCCCGGTCTCGAAGCCGGACAGGCCCAGCGCCAGCTTCGGGAACACCAGCAGTGCCACGCCGACCATCAACCAGATATTGCCGTGCTCGGCGGTCATCGCGTGCGTCCAGTCCACGACCAGATCCGGCGCGGTGAACACGTGCCACAGCCCGACCACACCCACGATCGCGTTGAGCGTGAGAAACGCCCCGACCAGCACGACCGAGATGCCGATCGCCTCGGCGAAACCTCTCAGGAACACCGCCGCCAGCAGGGCAAGCATCACCAACGTGATGAGCAGCCGTTCGTCGTGCCAGCTCGCGGGGGTGAACGGGTTCTCCACGATATGGGCGGCACCGTCGGCCGCGGACAGGGTCATCGTGATGACGAAGTCGGTGGCCGCGAACCCCAGCAGCACCAGAATGAACAGCTTGCCCGACCAGCGCGGCATGATGTCGGCGAACATCTGCAGCGAGCCACCACCGTTGGGGCTCTCGCGCGCGACCCTGCGATACACCGGCAACGCGCCCAGCAACGTCAGCAGCACCAGCACCAGCGTCGCCAACGGGGACAGCACGCCTGCCGCGATCGCGGCGATGCCCGGTTGATAGCCCAGCGTGGAGAAGTAGTCGACGCCGGTCAGGCACATCACCTTCCACCAGGGCCGCTGATGCGGTTCGGCGTGCTCGACCGAACGCATCGGGCCAGGGTGTTGCGCGTGGCCGGGTTCGTCGGTGCCGTCGAGCAGCCATCGGGTGAAACGTGAGCGAGTGTGTTTGCTCGTCACCAGTTCTCCTGTACCTGATCGGTCCCATGGCGCGCGTTGCGCCGGGGATCAGGCCGGAGTTTAGGTGCCCGGGGGGCGTTCGCCGCGCAGGCGCGAGCTCAGTGGTCCAGCCAGCCGTGTTCGTCGGCGAAGGTGGTGAACCGGTCGCGGATGGTGATGATCTCGGCGGCGGTGAGCGCGGGGGAGGCTTCCAGCAGCAGTTCGGTGATCTGCTGACGCAGCTCGTCGGGGCCCAGCCGGTCGCCCTTGCGGGACTTCGGTGTGGTGGAGGAGGGGCCGACCGCGGTCAGGTTGATCGCCTTGGGTCCCCGATCACCCTCGGTGACATCGAATTCGAACAGCCGACCCTGGCGCAGTTCGTCCTCGTCGAGGCCGATGTCGTTGACGTGGACGAACACATCGGGACCGCCGTCATCGGGCCGGATGAACCCGAAACCCCGTGACCCATCGAACGACACCAATTTCCCGTTGGACACCAACACACTCCTCGCTCAACTTTTCCCGCCGCTACTGTAACGCGGCTTTTGGGCGTTTTCGGTGGAAAGTGGATATCTCCGGGTGTGATCAACCGCGTTCCATGGGCAGGCCCGCGTCGCGCCACGCGACCATGCCGCCCGCGAGACCGAACGCGTCGAAGCCCGCCGCGTGCGCCGATGCCGCGAACCGCTGCGAGGTCTCACCGACCGGGCATACGAACACCACCGGCCTCGAGCGGGGAAACGGCACTCCTTGCGCGAGCAGGTCGTCGAGTTGATCGTCGCGGATATTGACCGCGCCGGGGACGTGCCCGACCCGGTAGGCCATGGCGCCACGGGTGTCGACGATGGTGGGTCTGCCGGTGCGGTCGAGTTCGGCCAGGGCGGCGGGGGACAGGGTCGGCGCGGCATCGGCCGGGCTAGGGGGTGTCGGCGCGGCCGGTTTGCCGAACAGATCGGGTCGACGCTTGGCGAAATAGGACAGGTACGGTTCGATCCGGTCGCACACGATCAGCACGGCCACCAGGGGTCGGCCGTCGGGTCGCGGTGCCGCGGACAGAGTGCGCAGTGCGGCGGAATAGGCTGCGCCACTGGTGGGTCCGGCGAGCACGCCGTAGCCCTGGACCAGGTCCAGGGTGGCGGAGATGGCGGCGGCGGAGTCCACGGTGACGATTTCATCGTAGAAATCCGGCCGGAAAAGCCCCACATCCCACATCTCCCGCTCGGACCGAATGCCCGGGATGAAGTCGAACCGGTCCGACACCACCCCGATGGTGCGCAGGCCCGGATGCTGGGGCAATAGTGCGGTGGCGGTGCCACGCGTGGACCCGGTGGTACCGAGGCCCCCGATCAGATAGTCCAGGTCAGTAATGCCCGCCTGCGCAAGGTCGCTGGCGATCTCCGTGCCCGTGCCGTCGTGATGGGCCGCGATATTGCGTTCGTTGGTGTATTGCGACGGGTGGAACCAGCGGTCCGGTGCCTGGCTGGTGGTCTGGTCGATGACGGCCGAAACATCGTCGGCCGCATGGGGATCCGGGCATTCGGACAGGCCGGGCAGCTCCACGATCTCGGTGCCCAGCAGCTGCAGCAGTTGGCGGACTTCACCGACTCGGATCCGGTTGGTGACCGCACGCAACGGAACGCCGTGCAGGGCACCTAACACCCGCAAAGCCTTGGCGGTATTACCGCTGGATGCCTCGATGAACGACTGTCCGCCCGCCGCAACCGTGTCGAGGTCGTCGCGGATCATCGCCCACGCGACCCGGTCCTTCACCGATCCGAAAGGGTTGTGCGACTCCAGTTTCGCGTAGAGGTCGACATCGGGAAGCCCGTGGACAGCGGGGTCGAGGCGCAGCAGGGGAGTGTTGCCGATGAGCTCGGTGATGTGGTTGTAGACCATCAGCGATCCCCGGGGCGGTAGTCCGCATCCGGGCACAGCACGAACCGCCCATCACGGTGCAGCACAGCGACTCTCGCCGGAGCCGGGTGCATGCTGGCCTGCGCCGCCGACAGATCCATGTGATAGGCGGCGGTATTGGCGAACACCACCGGGTCGCCGGGTTCGGGCATCCGCGAGACTCGGACTTGCCGCTGAGTGATCAGGTCCCGCTCCAAACACAGATGCCCGGCGAAATAGACACCGGCAGGCTCGGATTCGCCTTCCTCGGACAACACGATCGGATCGATGAGCACCTCCTGGTCGGCGGCGGTGACGGTGTCGCGACTCAGATCCAGATGGACCAGCGTCGCGCCGTTGCCTGCACGTTTGACGAATTCCACCTGGGCCACGGTGATTCCGGCGTGATCGACCAAGGACTTGCCGGGCTCCAGCCACAGTTCGAGGAGGTTGTCGGCCAGCACCGACCCCACCGCCCGACCACCGTGTCCGGGCAGCGGGGAATCCAGCAGCTCGGCGAGCAGTGCGGGTGCGGTTTCGGTGTTGGCGTACTTGTGGAACACGGGTCCGCCGTGCACCATTCCGTCGGCGACGTGGTAGCCGAAAGTGTTGTTCCCCCAGTGCATCGCGGGCCCACGCCCGAGCAAGCCGACCCGTAACGCGTGGTCGTAGGCGTGGTACCCCTGCGCATCGGCGGTGAACACCTGGCGCAGACCGCCACCGATATCCAGGACTGTCGGCGCGAGACCGTGCGCGTAGGCGCGTTCGATCAGTTCGAGGCAGTCGCCCACGGCAGTGACCCGTTCCGTGGTGGCCGCGGTGTCGAGGTGGAAAGCAAACCCCAACAGCCGCAATCGATCTCGAAATCGCACCAGCAGGTCCAGCGCGGCGCCCGCATCGCGCAGATCGATGCCGAAGCGGCTGGGCGAACTACCGGGAAACCCCGAAACCCGCAGCAGCACGGGCACGGCGGACCCCGGGGCGACTATCTCGGCCAGTGTCGCGAGTTCCCAGAGATTGTCCACGTTGATCGTCACCCCCGCCGCCAGCGCGGTGCGTAGCATCGCGGCACCTTTAGGGCCGGTCACCTCGATAAGCTCGGGCGCAAACCCGGCACCGACAGCGGAACGCAATTCTTGCGCCGACGCCACATCGACCGCGATTCCCGCATGAGCAGCGGTACGCAAAAACGCCGCCGATCGATTCACCTTGTGCGCGTAGCAGATCCGATAACGCACAGACCGACCATCGAGCACACCCCGCAACGCGGCAAGATTGTCGGTGAACACCTGCGGGAACACCAGGTGCACGGGGGACCCGAAGCAGCGCAACACCTCTCGCACACCGTCTCGATCGGCCAGGAACGCGGCGACCAACGGATGCACTGCGGCGGGAACGGCGGGCGGAATCATCCCACCGACGCACCGGGCACCTGCGCGGGCACCTCGTCGACCGGATTGTAGCCACCGTCACGCAGCGCCTCGAACACCCGGAACCGGTTGCGCGGACTGCGAATCCGGGCGATCACCCGCTTGGACTCCAGATCGATCTCGACCACGGCAATGTCCATCGACTCGAGCAGCGCGGTGATCGTGCGGACACAATGCCGACAGCTCATATCCGGAACGTAGAACACCCCGTCGTCGCTGGTTCCGTGCTGCGCCTCGGTCAGATCCTCGACCACCTCCACCGAGCCGGCCAACGCCACGAACGTCTCGACGAACCGATCCGCCACCAGCGCAAGTACATTGACCAACGCCCCGTCGACATCATGCGGCACCGCCGCCAAACACCCAGGCCGCGCACCCGCCGGAAGCAACGCGTACTGCCGCGAAATCAAGTCCAGATCGTCGTGGTACTTCGCCACCGCGGCCTCGACAGACAGCCCTTCCTCTGTGGTAGCCCGCCGCATCACCGCCCGCGCATCGGCAATGGTGGCGTCCTTCATCGCCCGCAACACCGCAATCGAATCGGCGGTGTACCGCACGGACCCGTCCGGCTGCAGCGCGAACCGCACCGGGATCATTCCCCGTCGAAACGTCGACGCCTGCAACTCCCAGAACCACCGCGTAGCCACGGCGGTGAAGATGCCGGAAGTGTGCATCCCCCTAGCGAATTCGACGATCCCGCCATATGGAGTATCGGCGGCGATCAGCCCGTGCTGGACCAGCGCGCGCCCAGCAGCCTCCACCCCGACCCGGAAGATCTCGTGCGGGTCGTGGTCGGTGGTGGTCGCCTCGAGCACCGCGCGATCGCGGTCCGAAACAGCACGCTGCGGCAGACCCGATCCCGCAAGTGAATGCCACAGCGCCAGAACAGTTTCCCGGGCGACGATCGCGAGTTCCGGTCCCGCACCGGCGGTATGGAAGTACCCGGTGTTGGGAATCCCCGCACTGTCGGTCCACGTGATCCGATGCGTAGCACTGGTCACCTGCTCGGGCCGGCACGGCCGCATGAACCGCTCCAGATACATCCGCTGCGACTGCGTCAGCGCTGCCCCGTCCTCGGGCCGTAAAGCCGTGGCACGAAAGGTGATTCGGACCGGCGCCAACGGTTCAGTGGCCGCGAAAAGCCCGGCGGCGGCCAACCCGGCCAGCACTCGAGACGCGGCGCGGCGATCATAACGATCAGCGATAGGCGTATCCATCGTTGCTCCTCGGCGTCGGGGGACTTGGAGAACAGCTCGCGTCAGCGCCCGGCGATCCCGGACACGCACGCGACGAATCGATCGATCTCATCGAGGGTGTTGTACAGCTGCGTACTCACCCGCACCGAACCATCCCCGCCACCCGCAGCGGGCACACAGTGCGCCCCGGTCCGCACCAGAAAACCGGATTCGGCCAGCACGAACCCCAGATCGGCCGCACTGATCCCGTCGAGGGTGAACGAGACGATCCCGTACCCGACTTCACACCCCGCATGCGCGGGACCGGGCAGGAACTCGACCCCACGAACCTGCCGCAGACCCTCGATGAGCCGGACAGTGAGCACCCGGTTGTGCGCCGCGACCGCGAACCGATCGAGTTCATCGAGTAGATCGAAAGCCGGTGCGAGAGAAAGAATGCCGGGAATGTTGGGAGTTCCGCCCTCGAGCAGCGAGGGCATCCCCGTACCGACCAGGCCCGCCTCGGTGATCTGGACCCCCGACTGCCCACCCGGCAGAAACGGCCGCAGCCGATCGTGTACCCGGCGATGGCAATACAGCAGCCCCGTACCCGGCGCACCGAACATCTTGTGCCCCGCGAACACCGCGAAATCCGCACGCAAAACGGTCACGTCCACCGGCAGATGCCCGCCGCTTTGCGAACAGTCGAAGCACAGCAGGATCTCGGGATCGATGTGCCCGTGCAGTTCTTCGAGGGTGGTCAGCCCGCCGTACACGTGATGCAGGTGGCTGGTGGTGATCAGCCGGGTCCGCGGCCCGACCACGCGGAGAATGTCCTCGACATCAGCCTCGCCCGCCGACGTACTTCGATAGGGCCGCAACACGATTCGCCGACCGAGCCGCGCGAGCGTGTCGCGCAGATGGTGCCAGGGCAGCACGTTCGCGGCGTGATCAGCGGGGTTGTAGACGATCTCGTCGCCGTCGTTCAACGCCGCCAGACCCCAGCTGTACGCCACCGCACCCAGCGCCGCGGTCGCGCCACCGGTGAACACGATCTCGTCCGCGTGCTGCGCCCCGACAAAACCCGCCGCACGCGCACGCACCGCGGCGATCTGAGCCGACAACGACGTCGCCCACCCGTACGTACCCCGACCCGCATTGGCGGTGTGCTCGCGGTGATACGCGGTGACCGCCGCGATCACGGTGTCGGGCTTCTGCGTGGTCGCGGCACTGTCCAGGTACACCACCGAGGGATCGGCCAAGGCCGGAAACCGCGCACGAACAGCCGACGGCACCGGCGTGGGCGCGTGCTGGATCACCGTGGCGGCGGCGAACTCGGGCCGGGCGGGGTGCACCCGTTCAACGATACGCACGTTCCCGGCGCGACCGCCGAAGAATTCTCGGCGACAACACTTTTCGGTGCCGACAGACCCGCGCGCTAGTAGTTGCCCTGCAGATACTCGACCAGATGTTCACGCTCAGCGGCCAACTCGGTGATCTCGCTCTTCACCACATCGCCGATGCTGACAATCCCGATCAGCCGCTGCGATTCCACCACCGGCATGTGCCGAATCCGATGTTCGGTCATCACATCTCGCAACGACGACACATCCTCGGTCGGCGCACAGGTGCGCACCTTCGCCGTCATGATGTCGGTGACCGGGCGATCCAGCAGTGGCGCACCGTGGGTATGCAGATGTCGCACCACATCGCGTTCGGACACGATGCCCGCGATCGCCGCACCGTCGGGCGAGACCACCACCGCACCGATATTGTGCTGCGCCAACACCGCCAACAATTCCCGCACCGTGGTCTGTGGCGGCACCGTGGTGACCGCCGTGCCCTTGTTCCGCAGAATCTCCGCTATCCGCATCCGTGGCCGCCTGTCCGCATCGAAACGTCGCCCCCCAGCATGACCTGACGGTACGCCGGTGACCAGCACGAAGGCGTCACGTCCGCGCTATTCGTCGTCCAGTCCCGCAGACAGATAGGCGGCCGCGGCCAGCCACTGGCGGCACTGCGGCCCGTGGATGTCGTGCTGGCGCAGCATGTCGCGGGCCTGCCGGTAGGTCAGCGTGTTCGGTTCGTCGGCGCACGTGGTCGGTGGTGCGCCCGCGGCACCGAGATGTCGCTGAAACGGACTGCTCATCGCATGGCCCCTCGCATCCGGCGGCGGGAGCCGTGCCGGCCGGTGTGCGCCGGTGTTGCTCCCGGTGATCTCGCGGCCCGAGACGATGGCCGATTCGTTTTCATATGCAAGCACATCTGCACGGTCGATGCGGTCGTTTCGGGCCGCTATCGGCTTGTGGCGCTGGGAAATTCAGGGGGCTGGACACCGGGGTGGACCGTGCGTCCCGGTGCTGAGATCGGGTAAGTACCGACCGGTGCGCGGTAGCTGCGCGCGTGTTAATCTCGCCCTCGCGCAACGCGGATGCAAGAACGTTTGTGCGTGCATCTGCAATGTTCGTACCGAGGGTGTCATCGAGTAACGAGGAGTGCGGTATGTCCGGAATGCAGCATGATCAGCGTGAACGCCCGGAAATCGGGGCATGGCGCAAGAGCACCTACAGCAACCCCAGCGGCAACTGTGTCGAAGTGGCCGAAGCCGCCGACGGCTCGGTGGCCGTGCGCAACTCGCGCGATCCGCAGGGTTCGGTGATCTTCTACACCCGCCCCGAGATCGACGCGTTCATCCGCGGCGCTAAGGCCGGAGAGTTCGACTACCTGACCGGGTAATCGGTACCATCTGGACCTATGACGGCTGAACCCCACGAGATCGGTCGCGTGCAACCTGTTGTCGACCGCGGCCCCACCGTCTTGCGCATCGCGCTGGGCGGTCAGCTGCGCAAGTTGCGCGAAGGCAAAGGCATCACCCGCGAGGCGGCCGGTGACGCGATCCGTGGGTCACACGCGAAGATCAGCCGACTCGAACTGGGCCGCACCGGTTTCAAGGAACGCGACATCCGGGATCTGCTCACCCTCTATGGCGTGCTCGATCCCGTGGAGCGCACGGCGTTCTTCGAATTGGCAAGGCAGGCAAGCGAACCCGGCTGGTGGCACCGCTACAGCGACCTGCTGCCCTCGTGGTTCAGCACCTACCTCGGCCTGGAACAAGCGGCCAGTCAGATCCGTACCTACGAGGCGCAGTTGGTGCCCGGCCTGTTGCAGACACCGGAATACACCAGGGCGGTGGTCACGCTCGGCGTCGACGACGCGGAAACCGACCGTCGAGTCCAGGTCCGGCAGAAGCGCCAGGACGTACTGCACCGGGTGAACCCGCCGGTGGTCTGGGCCGTGATCGACGAGGCGGTGCTGCACCGGCCGATCGGCGGACGCGAAGTGCACCGAGCGCAGCTGCGCTACCTGGCAGAACTGGCGGCCCTGCCCCATGTGACAGTGCAGGTGCTGCCGTACGCGGCGGGCGGACACGCGGCGGCGGGCAGTTCGTTCAGCATTCTGCGCTTCGGCGAACCGGAACTGCCCGACATCGTCTACCTGGAGCAACTCACCAGCGCGCTGTATCTGGAGCGGCGCCAGGACCTCGCGCTGTACCTGTCGGTGATGGATCAGCTCAGTGTGCAGGCGGAACGACCGGATCGCTCACGCGAAATCCTGCTCGAGCACGCCGAGCGAGACTGAATCAGCTGCTGCTACTGCGCGGTATCCGAGAGCGCGCAGTGCGTGCTACCGCTCAGTATTTGATACAGCTGGCGGCGATCCGCCAAAACGTGTCAGGGGTCAGCGTCTGCAGATCCCAGTCGTCGGCCAATTCGTGCGCGGTACTGACGATGCGTTCGATATCGAAGTCGTTGCGGGTGGCCGCGCCGGTGGATTCCACCGCGTCGATGACGAACGCGACCGCGCTTTCCCGTGACCACCGCGCGTGCTCGGGGTGGGTGGCCGCTGCGCGATCAGCGAGGCCGTATCGACCGTTGGTGCTATTCATGTAGTGCCCCTGTGCTCAGGCAGTGGCAAACTCGAGGCAACTGATGCCCCGGGTATGCCGCTCGCGGCCTCCCCTGACTATCCCCTGAATTGTGTTGCGGCCCTGAGTTTAGGACGCAGTCACTTTCAGATGCAAGCACATCTGCACGATCGATTCCGTCTCGATGCGGTGTATATCCCGGCTTCTGGGTGGCGAATTCGGGTTCGTGGGACCGACTTCATCCGGTGCGGTGCGCGAATAGTGGCGTGACCGGCGGTTAGCCGTGTTCACGAGCCGAAAATCGGGGCACCCCACCTGGTGAACTTGCTGTAACCCGTTCGAAATATGTTGCGACAGTTAATTTATGGCAATCACGCAATCGTGTTGACCGATGCGTCGACCGGCATTGTCAACGTTCGGGCCCGCCGGGGTTGCAGTTCGCCGACACCGTGGCCTGATAGCCGACGTCGGGTCGCCACGGTTCCAGATTCCAGCTCGGCTTGTCCGGCGCCACCATCCTGGCCCACACCCAGTGGCAGACGAACTGGTCGCGCATACCGGGTGCGTCGGCATCGGGGTCCAGCGCGCGCACTTCCTGCCAGGCCAGCTCGTCGGTGCCCGGTGCGGCGGTTTTGCGGCCCGCCTGGGTCGGGAACACGAGCAGGCGGGGGCCGTCGATGCTGTCGGTCCAGGTCACGTGGTCGATGAGCGGCAGGCCCGCGTACGGGTCGACGGCGGGGGTGCGCGGGGCGATCGTGGCAGGCACGCGGATGGTGGTGGTGGTCGGCGGGTCCGCGACCGTCACTTCCTCGGCCGAGCCACAACCGGCCAGCAGGGCCACCACGCTCGCGGCCAGTACGAACCGGATCTGCCGTGCCACCAACGCCCCCTTCGGCCACCGCGGGGCCCTTGCCCGCGCGACCAGCCTAGTGCGGCGTCAGTGCCACAGCGACCGGCAGGGTAGTCGGCGAAGACCGGGTTCGACCTGCCCGTCGACGGTCACCAGCAGCCCCGAATGCACCGCCGCCGAAGTGAATTCCCACGCCTCGGCCTGCGTGGCCGCGTATTCCAGCACCAGGGCGTCCTCGGGCGTCGGGCCGTCGAAGTACACCGTGATCCGCCGGGTGGGTATCTCGTCGCGCTCGGTGCGGTGGGCCGTGGCGGCAATGTTCTCGTCGATGGGAATCATGGCGTACTCCTTTCGCCTCGGCGCTGGTGAGCGCCTTCCTACTCGACGGTAGGGCTTCCACCATCGACAGGAACACGTTCCGATTTCGCTTGGAGATCTCACAATCCATCCGTGGCTGCGGCGGTGTGCGCGCATACGGTCGCGGGCTACCTCCGGTCACAACCTCGCACCGCGCGGGTTGTGAGCTCCGCCGATGTTCGTGCGACCCGGCGACGATCAGCCACGGTACCGGCGAGGATCGCTGTGGACAGTAGCGACACGGGAGGAACAGCTGCATGATCTGGCACCGAACACTTTTGGCCTGCGCGACGGCAGCGGTGCTCACCCTGGTGCCGGCCGCCGCGGGCCACACCGCACCGCTGTATCCCACTGCCGACACCGACCCCTTCTACACCCAGCCTGCCGATCTGAAAGACCACAAGCCCGGCGACGTGCTCGGCGTGCGCGCGATGCCGCCGCTGGCGATGTTCCCCGACACCACGATCACCCTGATCCAGTTCCGCTCCACCAATTCCGCGGGCGACCCGATCGCCGCCACGACCACGGTGCTGCAGCCCGCCAACCACCGCCCCGACGCCCCTGTGCTGTCCTACCAACACATCATCAACGGGCTGGGTACCCGCTGCTCGGTGTCGAAGGTGCTCTACACCGACGACCCGGACCTGATGGTGCGGGAGTCGGTGGCGTGGAACTTCGCGCTCAAACGCGGCTGGACGATGGCGGTGCCCGATCACCTTGGCCCCAACTTCGCTTATGGCGCAGCCAAATTGGGTGGGCAGGTGACCCTGGACGGCATCCGGGCGGTGCGCCAGGTCGAGCAACTGCGAGTCGGCGGTAGTCGAGTGGCGATGGCCGGGTACTCCGGCGGCGGCATGGCCACCGCGTGGGCCGCGGCCTTGCAGCCCGAGTACGCGCCCGAGCTCGAGATCGCGGGGGCGGCGATGGGCGGGGTGCCGATGAACCTGGTGTCGATGCTGGAAGGGCTGGGCTTCGGCGCGCATCCGGTCTTCGGTCTGGCGTTGGCCGCGGGGATCGGCCTGGAACGTGAGTACCCGCAACGCTTTCCGATCAGCGAGCAGATGAACGCCAGCGGTCTGGCCGCGCGGGCGTCGATCCGCGATGCCTGCACCAACGACATCCTCGGTGCGGGCGCGGGCCGCGGCATTCTCGACTTCGCCGCCACCACGTCGCTGGTGGAGGATCCCGAAGCGCGCGCGGTAGTGGAGGAGAACAGTCTCGAGTTGTACCCCGGTGCGCCGACAATGCCGGTGTTCGAATGGCATTCGCCCATCGACGGTCTCATTCCCGTCGGCGCGATCACCTCGACCATGCACCGGTGGTGCGCGGCGGGCGCGAAGGTCGTCAGCCAGGAGACACCGGTCCCAGACCATCTGACCGCAGCTGTGCTCGGATTGCCTTCCGCGCTGAGTTGGCTCGATGCCCGGCTGCAGGGGGAACCGGCGCCCAGCACCTGCTGAGCCCGGTTCGGGTTCGACCCGGATCCGCACGCCCCGATACGGATCCGGGTCGATACCTTCTTTTCGCATGCCGATTCTGTTGCGATACAGCGGCATTGCGCACACGACTGGGCAACAACGCCGATGCCGTGCGGTGCCCGCCCGTAGCGTGGAAACTCTGACGACGGCGCGGTGGGGGAGTTTCGGCGGGGGTCGAAGCACATCCGTTGTGGCACGTCATCGACGAATCTGTTGCCACCCGAAGGCGTGTGTGTCATGAGATCTGTTCGAGCTCTTATTCTTTCGATGCTGCTGCTGTGCACGTTCGCGGTCGGTACCGCGGCCGCGCAACCGCCGCCGACCCACCAGTTCCCGGTGCCCCAATTGGGCACACCCGGTTTCCTGCCCGATTTGCAACGCTGGATCGACCAGGTGATCCCGTCGCCGATCCAGCCCGATCCCGCCGATCCCGAATCCGAGCTGGCGGCCTTGCACGCCGCGGTGCTGCCGTCGCCGGTGGGTGATCCGATCTTCGATCACTGGCCGGCCGACCTGGCCGATCTGTCGCCGGGTGACCTGATCGAATCGCGCGACATCACCGCGACCGCGGCCTGGTTGACGCTGGTCCCGATCCGCTCGGCGACCCTGCTGAAATTTCGCACCGACGATTCGCAGGGCAGGCCCTCCTACGCCACCGCGACCCTGATCGTGCCCGCCACCGCGTGGACCGGCCCCGGCGACCGCCCCGTGCTGGTCAACAACCTGCCGATCGACGCGCTGGGCCGCAAATGCACGCCGGGTTACTCACTGGCGCACGGACTTTCGACCCAGTCCAGCGCGACCGAGTTCATCCCACCGACCACCCAGCTGGCCGTGTTGCGCGGCTACGCGGTGCTGGTGCCCGATCACCAGGGCCCGTGGATGGCCTACGCCGAACCGTATGTCGCCGGGCACGCCGTGCTCGACTCGATCCGGGCGGTGCGTGGCAGCGACCCGGTCACCTACGGCGACAGTCGATTCGCGATGACCGGCTACTCCGGCGGCGCCATCGCCACGCACGGTGCGGCGAAGCTGATCGACTCCTACGCACCGGAACTGGCCGATGCGATCGTGGGCGCGGCCCTGGGCGGGGTGCCCGCGGACTTCGAGATGTTGTCGCGCAGTATGAACGGCAATCTCGCGTCCGGAGTTTTTATGGCCGCGACGTTCGCGATCGGTCGGGAACGTCCGGAAATCCTCGCCGCGATGAACAATCTGGGCCGTTGGGCGACCACCTCGGTCTTGAAAGACACCTGCCTCAGCGTGTTCGCGGCGCCGGGAATCCTGCATCTGCCGATCGACGTCGGTGCCAATATCGCCGACCCGCTGCGTTCGGAACTGGCCACCGGCATCTACGAGGTGACCCGAATGCAAGGTATGCGTTCGGCGACACCGCTGTATATCTACAACGGTGACCAGGAATGGTGGATCCCGGCCGAAGGTGCCCGCAATCTCTACACGCAGCAGTGCGAACTCGGTGCGAACGCGGTGTATCGCGGGGTGCTGGGCGAACATCTGATCGGCGCGGCCACGGGCTATCCGGAGGCGATGCTGTGGCTGGACCAACGACTGCTCGGAGTCCCCGCTCACAGCGAATGCTGAACGCACAGATGATCTTTCACAGTGCCCGGTGAACGACCCCGAAAAATTCCTGTGCCCCGTCATGGCAGTTTTCGGCGGGACGTGGTGACCTGCCCAGACCGCAGGTGACAAGCGTCTCGTCGCGATTTCCGCGGCATATGTTTTGGGCGGTTTCGACAAGCCATTCGTTCTCCCGGCAGAAAAGGGGCGGCGAATATCGAATCGCACAGGAAGACAAGTCAACACATGAAAACTTCTAGTCGCAGACGTTCGTTGGCCACGGCGGCATTCGCCGGGTTCGGCGCGCTGTCCATGGTGTTCACCGGGCCGGGGGCGAGCGCGGCCCCCGCTGCGGCGCCGACCGAGGCCGAACTGGCCGACATCGTCTCCGAAGGCCGTCAGGTCGACGGAAGCGCGGGCACCGGCTCCGCGTGCACCTCGGGCAGTGGTGCCGGTTCGGGTAACGGGTCCGGTGATTGCTACGGCGGTTCGGGTTCCAGCTCCGGCTCTTCGGGCGGCTACTCCTCTGACCCCGGCGCGTACGGTCCTGCGTCCACGGCGTTCCTCGCCGCGTTCGCGTACGGCCTTGGCAACCCCGACGCCGCCGCGCCCGGCACCAACGACTGGAACTGCAAGCCCACCGACGCGCATCCGCGCCCGGTGGTGTTGCTGCACGGCACGTGGATGAACGCCTACAACGGCTACGCCTACATGGGTCAGCCGATCAAGGACGCCGGCTACTGCACGTTCACGTTCAACTACGGCCGTTCGAACATGATGGAAGGTGGTGGCCTGGGTTCGTTCCTGCCCGGCGTCATGGGCACCGGCTACATCGAGGATTCGGCGAAGCAGACCGCGGCGTTCGTGGACCGGGTTCTCGCGGCCACCGGCGCCGACGAGGTCGACATCGTCGCGCACTCGCAGGGCGGGTCCATGGCCAACCACTACACCAAGTTCGAGGGTGGCGCGGCCAAGGTCGACAAGCTGATCACCTTCGGCGCCACGCACCACGGCACCAGCCTCGACGGCATCGGCGCACTGGGCCGCATGATCAACAACCTGGGTATCGACATTCTGGGTCCGATCGAGATCTTCGTCGGGCACGCCGGTATCCAGCAGACCATCGGCTCGGATTTCGTGAACAACCTCAACGCCAACGGCGACACCGTTCCCGGTGTGAACTACACCGTGGTCGGTACCCGATACGACGAGGTGACCAACCCCTACGACCTGACCTTCCTGAAGGCCGGTCCCGGTGCCACGGTCAACAACATCACCCTGCAGGACGGGTGTGAACAGGACGTCTCCGACCACCTGACGTTGATGTACTCCCCGCGTGCGCTGTCGATCGTGCTGCGTGCGCTGGACCCGGTGCAGAACCCGCAGCTGACCTGCGCGTTCAACCCGTGGCTGATCGGAGGTGGCGGTTCCCTCTAAGGATCGACACAACAAAGGCGCTGCCCGTACGCGGACAGCGCCTTTGTTGTGAGTCGAGTCAGGCAGGAACGGAACGGTAACTGCGCGCGACCAGCGCGGAACGCAGGTACCACAGCCCCGAGGGCTGCGTCGGGTCGAAGCCGGTGAGCTGGCCGATCCGCTTGAGGCGGTAGTCCACGGTATTGGTGTGCACGTGCAGCACACGCGCGGTGCGCTGCCGGTTGAGGTTGTTGGCGATGTGGCGCTGCAGGGTTTCCAGCAGCTCGGGGTACTGATCCAGCGGATCCAGCAGCGAGCCCAGGAATTCGCGGCCGGGGCCGGGCCGGGTGAGCTGGTATTCCAGGGCGAGCTCGTCGAACCGGTACAGCCCCGAGGTCACTTCCAGGCGCTGCACCATATCCAGCAGCTCATGGGCCTGATCGGCGCCGTCGGGCACCCCGGTGGTGGTGCATTCGACCATCGCGGCGGTGATCCCGACCTGCGCGGCCTGCGACAGCTGGGCGACCAGGGCAGCCAGACCGTCACGATCGAACGCGTCGGCCGGAATCAACACCGTGCCGCCGTCGACGCTGAGCAGCGACAACGCGGAGTCACCGCAGCGCTTGGCCAGCTCGGCCTGCACGCGGCGCAGCTTGCGGCGGGCCACGACCTTGGCGTCCAGCGCCGGGTTGGCCTCCTCGCGATGCTGCGGGATCGACAGCGCCAGCACCGTGTAGGTCTCGGCGATGGTGATGCCGCATTCGCGGGCCATCGTGGAGGTGCTGTGCCCGCCCAGCAGCGCCGACGTGAGCGTGTGCACGGCGGTGTGGTGTTCGCTGACCACCCCGCGCAGCTCCCGCACATACGCCAGGGAGATCTGGGCGGTGATGGTGTCCAGAAGTTCCATCACGACCTTGACCCCGCCGACCAGGCTGTCGAAATCCTGGCCCGAGGCGCTGGAAACCACCAGATCAAGGCCCATTTTGAAGCCCTCGGCGATCGAATGGTGGATCGTGTCGATGGGCACGCCCTCGCGAGCCCACGCACTGGCCGCGTCCTGCAGGCGCTGTTGCTTGCTGGGAATATCGCGTCCGTCGAGCATGCCGACGGCGAATTCCAGGCAGATCCGGGTGATCGTGGTGACATCGCCGGAGATGGCGTCACCGGGCAGCGTGCCGCAGGGCGCCACGGTTGCCACGAAATGCCCGACCATCTGCCGGGACAACGCGCGAACGTCTTTCAGCGGCAACGACATCGGCTTGCCCGAGACGGTCAATGACGGCCGGGGTGGATTGTGGACGGACATCTATATTCCCTTCGCCTGATTTCGGCTGTACCCCCCGCTGTCCAGCGAACCCCACCCTAACGAACTACAAAGCAAACCGGAATGGATTGTCAGGTTATGGGTACGGGGCCCAGGTCTGTGCGACGCGGTAGTGACGGGTCACAAGTCTGGTTCTGAGCTATCAGTGGTTGTAGAGTTCTGCGCCATGCGACCTGCTGTTCGTTGTCTGGTCTGGGAACTGGACGAGACCCTGTGGGAGGGTGTCGTCCACGACCAGACCGGCACCCTGCTGCGCCCGCCGGCGCTGCGCACGCTGACCATGCTCAGCGAGCGCGGGATCCTGCACGCCGTGGCCGCCCGCGGCGACCGCGCCGCGACCTTGCGCGCCCTCTACCGGCACGGCGTCTACGAGATGTTCTCGGCGGTCGAGGTCGGCTGGGGCCGCAAATCCGCCTCGATCGTCCGCATCGCGGGCACCCTGGGCCTAGGCCTCGACTCTCTGGCTTTCCTCGACGCCGAACCGATCGAACGCGCCGAAGTCTCCCGCGCGCTGCCGATGGTCCGCTGCTACGCCGCCCGCAACGCGGACATGCTCCCGCTACTCCCGGACTTCCGCCACAACCTGCGCTCGGACCGAGCCCCCACCCCACCCCTGGGCTTCGCCCGCGTGCCCGCATTCTGATCGCGCCCGGCGAACGACGACGGCGCGCCCACAGGGGACGCGCCGCCGACGGTGAAATCAGTCCTGCGCGAGGATGAAGTCCGCTGCCTGTTCGCCGATGAAGATGGCGGGGGCGTTGGTGTGGCCGCGGATGATCAACGGCATCACCGAGGCGTCGGCCACGCGAAGGCCCTCCACGCCACGGACTTTCAGGTCCGGGGTCACGACGCTGGCGGCGTCGGTGCCCATGCGGCAGGTGCCGATCGGGTGGTACAGGGTGTGGGAGAACTTTTCGATGGTCAGGGCGATGGCGCCCTCGATGTCGTCGGGGGCTTCGGGCGGGTAGATCAGGTCGCCCAGCGCACTCTTGAGCGCGGGCTGGCCCGCGAGCCCGGCGCACAGGCGCAGTCCGGCCTCGAGGGTGGCGCGGTCGGCGCCGTCGGGGTCGGACAGGTATTGCGGATCGATGACGGGCTTGGCCGTGGGGTCGGCGCTGGCCAGGCTGATCTTGCCGCGGCTGCGCGGACGCAACAGGATCGCGCCCAGCACCACACCGTGTTCGGTAGCCTCGACCAGGCCCTCGTGGTAGAACGGCGCCGGTGCGTAGATCAGTTCCAGATCGGGGTGCTCGAGGTCGGGTTCGCTGCGCACGAAACCGTACGCCTCACCGACATTGGAGGTGAGCATGCCGCGGTGGCGGACCAGGTAGTTGATCAGCTCGAGGGGCTTCTCCGCGGTGTACAGCGAATCCGATTCCACGCCGTAGCCCAGCGCCGCGATCAGGTGGTCCTGCAGGTTCGCGCCGACCTCGGGGGAGTGCGCGACCAACTCGATGCCCAGTGCTCTCAGGTCTTCCTGATCGCCGATGCCCGAAAGCTGCAGCAGTTGGGGACTGTTGATCGCCCCACCACAGAGAATGACCTCACGGTTGGCGGTCACCGTCTGCGTCTGCTCGCCCTTGCGGTACTCCACACCCACGGCCTTGGTGCCTTCGAAGAGCACACGCGTAGCCAACGATTCGGCCAGCACGGTCAGATTCGACCGCTTCATCGCCGGCCGCAGGTACCCGTCGGCGGTACTCCACCGGCGACCCTCACGCTGGGTGACCATCGTCTGCGTAAACCCCTCGGGTGCGGGACGATTGGCCGCCTCGAGCTCGTGACCGGCCTGGCGCGCGGCCTCGAGGAACGCGTGCGTGGACGCGCGCGGGTTGCGCTGCCGCTGCACATGCTGCGGCCCCTTCGACCCCTCGTCGGGAAACTGCGCGTCCTGCACGTTCTCGATCTTGCGGAACTGCTCCACCGCGGCGGCGAAGTTCCACTGCTCGCCCGCCAGCAGCCCCCACTCCTCGTAATCGGCGCGGAAACCACGCACCCACATCATCGCGTTCATCGACGACGATCCGCCGAAGGTCTTGCCGCGCGGCCAGTAGATCTCCCGGTCACCCAGCGCGGCCTGCGGCACGGTCGAGTAGTCCCAATCCCGTTCGGTGCGAAACAGTTTCGAGAACGCTGCCGGAATGTGGCAGAACTTGTCGTCGTCGGCCGGTCCGGCCTCCAACAGTACGACCGTGGTGGCGGGGTCGGCGCTGAGCCGATTCGCCAGCACCGCCCCCGCGGATCCGGAGCCGACGATCACGTAATCCGCGGACGTCCCACCTGCTTGCACTGTCCAACTCCGATCTGCACTGCGTTACTGATTCGGCGCGCCTGCTCGCGGGCATGAAAAGCCCGCGAGCACAGCCGGACTCGTCGTCGGGCGTGGCGCTGCAAGCAGAGTACTGACACTGCGCCCGCGATGGGTTGTCTGCGCCTCAGCCCGCTGCGGCGGCCTTGCCCGCGCGGCGACCGTAGAAGCTGCCGTCGCCCAGTGACGCCCCGCTGACATACCCGCCCGCGCACAGCCCCGACGTGCAACGACCCGCCGCGAACAGCCCCGCGATCGGCTCCCCGCTCACGTGCAGCACTCGCGAATCCAGGTCGGTGCGCAACCCGCCCAGGGTGAATCCGGCGGTGAACCCGCGCAGGTCGTAGCAGGCGATCGACCCCGAAATCGGCCGCACCCATTGGGGTTTCTTGCCAAGCAGCGGATCCTCGCCGTGCTCGGCGTGCTGGTTGTAGGTGGCGATCGTGGTCTGCAAAGCCTGTGCGGGCAAGCCCATTTCGGCTTCGAGTTCGGCGGCGGTTTCGGCCACCCATTTCGGCGGAAACCGGAAGAACGGAGTCGCGGTCACCGTGTTCAGCGCTTCTTCCAGGGACTTCTCGTCGATGATGAGGAACGCCTGATTGTCCTGCTGCAGCAGCGTGGCCTGTCCGATCCGGCCCGCGTAGGTGTCCTCGGGGATGTAGCGCTGGCCGCGTCCGTTGACCAGGATGCCGCGCGCCATCATCTGCGGATCACCGAAGATCGCGACCTCGCTGGCATCCATGTGCGCGAGCTCCGCACCCAACGCCTGCGCCAGCCGGATGCCGATGCCGTCGTGTTCCTCGATGGCCGCACCGGGTCGCCCGGTCAGTTTCGGGGTGTAGCGCGCGATCATGTCCTTGTCGTAGGCGAAACTGCCCGTGGCCAACACGACTCCGCGCGCCGCGCGCACGGTGACCGGCTTGCCGTAGTTGGTCGCCAGCACGCCGACCACCCGATCATCCTCATCGACGATCAACCGGCGGATCCTGGTGTCGTATTCGACGGCGATGCCCAGCTTTTCGACGGTCTCCGCCAGGGGCTTCATCAGCATGTACCCGCCGCTGCGCCTGCCGATCTTCTTCTCCGCGAACTCCGGAACATGCCCGCGCGGTGCGGGTTTCGCCAGATCGAGAAACGGCGCGGAGTTCTCGCCACCGGAGTACATCAGCCCTTCATCGTGCGGCGGCTCCCACCCCGGCTCACCCCAGAACGACTCCTTGAACGGCACCCCGCAGTCGACCAGCCAGTCGAAGTGCTCGACGCTGCCCGCGCAGTAATCGTCGATTTTGGCCTGGTCCACGCCGGGCCCCAACGCCGCGGTCAAAAACGTCGCCATATTGTCCGCGGTGTCATCGAACCCCAGCGCCTGCTGCAACGCCGTGCCACCACCCAGATACACGAACCCGCCCGCCAGCGCCGCCGCCCCACCCCACCCGCCGGTCCGCTCGAGGATCACCACGTTCGCCCCCGCGCGCGCCGCCTCGATGGCCGCGCACACCCCCGCGATCCCGTACCCGGCCACGACGACATCGGCCTCGATATCCCACTGCGTCACCGCACTGGCACGCAACGGTCGCACGGTGTCGATGCGGGATGGTTCTTCGGTCACGCTGGCCTCCGGTGTTGGGGTGTCTACCGAAATGGTGCCGCGTGACCGCCCACAAAACAAGAACGTGTTTCAGAAAGGTGTGTCGGCGCGCTCGGGTACCGTGGCGCGGGTACAGACGTCACGACAACGAACTGGTGGTGGAACCGATGAGCGGCAACATTCGAGACATTGCGGTGCAGACCCTCGCGGGCGAGGACACCACGCTGGGCGACCTGGCGGGCGACCGGGCGGTGCTGCTGGTCAACGTGGCCTCCAAGTGCGGCTTGACCCCGCAGTACGGCGCCCTGGTGGAACTGCAGAAGACCTACGGCGAGCGCGGTTTCACCGTGATCGGCTTCCCGAGCAACCAGTTCATGGGTCAGGAACCCGGCACCGCGCAGGAGATCCAGGAGTTCTGCTCGGTCACCTACGGCGTGGATTTCCCCCTGCTGGCCAAGGCTGACGTCAACGGCGACGACCGCCACCCGCTCTACACCGCGCTGGTGGAGACCGCCGATGCCGAGGGCGCGGCGGGCGACGTGCAGTGGAACTTCGAGAAGTTCCTGGTCGCACGCGACGGCACGGTCGCGGGCCGCTTCCGTCCGCGCACCACCCCCGATGCCGACGAGGTCGTGCAGGCGATCGAAGCCCAGCTCTGACCTACTGGGCGTTCGCCAGCAGCGCGTATTGCGCGGCCGCCTGCTGGCGCACGCCGGTGGCTTCGGCGCCGCTGACGAACGCACCGTAGTTGCGGTAGCTCACGTAACAGCGGGTCAGCGCCTTGCCTTCGCGCCGTTCCGCGCACTGCGCACCCGGCACGTCGTCGGGTGCGGCCACGGGATGTGCTGCGGTGCTGAGGGTTTCCTGCCACGTCGTGCCGAAGGCGGTGGCGGAAACGTCGTCGCGGAACCGGAACAGCGTGGTGCTGTACGAATTCGCGACCGCGTCCACCCCGCCGCGATCCCAGGCCGCACCCAACTCCTCCGGTTCGGTGGGGCGATAGTGCCGGCTCGCTCGCCCGATCCACGCCGAGAATTCGCGCGAGGAGATCGCGATCTGCTGATTGCTCGGGCCGGGAATCAGGGTGCGGCGCAACAGATCATCGGGGTCGCGGGGGAGTTCGGCGATGCGATCCGGTGCGGTCGGGGTGAACTGGTCCAGCAGCGGGACCTGAGCGTCCAGGATCGCGGCGACCCGACGGGCCATGGCGTCGATGTCCGGTGTCGGATGCTGCAGGAACATGCTCACCACGAGCTCACCGTGCGCGAAGGTCGCACCGATCGTTTTGATACCCGGTCGCCAATGTGCGTGTGCGGCAGGGTAGCCGGGGATCGGCACGGGCTGATTGTCCGGGCTGACCCCGAAATCGGTGGCCTCCAGGTCGCGTGCCGCGGTCGCGGCGGTTTCCTTGCCGGGGAACCGCAACAACACCACCCGCGTCACCCGTGCGTCGGTCTCGATCGCCGGCTTCGCCTTGTCGAACGCCTGACTGCCCTCCGCGATATCGAACCCCACGATCATCCGATGCCGTTCCAGCACCGGAAGATTGACATTCGAGATCGCCGACACGTCCGACGTCCGCCGCGGTGTATCCAGCACGTCGCTGCCCCAGTTATGGCTCAGCGTCGAATCCACCTCGCGCGGAAACACCACCGCCCCAGCCATTCTCAACCCTTCGAGAATCGGCCCGTCCGTCGGCTTCCGGCCCGCCTCGATATCGGCGGGCGCGGTCGTATAACTGCCCACATCCAGGGTTCGCACATCGATCTCACCCGGCACCGCCGCACCGTCGACGGTGCCGCAGCCCACGAGCAGAACAGCGAGCGCGCCCAGTGCCAAGCGCGCGGTCACAGGGGTGCGGTGGTCAACCATTGGTCGATCATCTCCTGATGGGTGTGGCCCTTCCAGTAAACCTGGAGCAGCACAGTCGAATACGGCGCGGTGTCGAAGTGCACCAGCAACCATGGTCCGGTGGAGCCGTGGAAACTGCGTACGGTCAGGGGTCTTCCGTAGCGGGATCGCAACTGCTGGGTCGCCCCGGCGGGCAGGGTGGCGATGAACTTCCCGACGGTGTCGGCGTCCTTGTGTGCCATCACCTGCAGTTGCAAGCCTTCGCGGTCGGTGCAGTCGAATCCGGTGTCCCACACTGCTTCTGGGCTCTTCGTTGCGAAGCTGCACTTCAACCCGCGATACCCCTCGCTGTCAGGGCTGGCAGGGAGTAGATCGGGGAACATCGCGATTGTCGGTCGGGCCGCCGCCCACGCATCGATCGTGGTGGTCGGTGCGACGGTCGTGGTCGTCGGCAAGGCGCCGGTGCTCCCGGAGTCGCGACTGATAACAACCGCGGTAGCCACCCCGATCGCCACCGCGAGACCGAGGATCCCCGCTACCCACCACGCTGTTCTACTTCGACGAGCCCGACCATCGACATCCCGCCGACTTCCGACGCCAGCCGCTCGATTACCCGCGGAGCCGACTCCCGTTGTGCCCCAGTGTCGTCCGTGCACCGCGGCCGAAGCCGGACCGCCTTGATCCATCTCCGTGCCAGGAATAGGGGCGGTGAGGCCTGACCCGAAAGCTACGCCAGCGTCGGTCAGCGGCTGCGTCGGAGCGACTCCGGTCGTCAACGCGGTGGTGGCCGCCGCAACCATTTCCGCACAACTGCCGAACCGCTGCCCCGGATCCTTGGCCAACGCCCGCGCGAACACCAGATCCACCGCAGCGGGCACCCCCACCACCTCACTGATCCGCGGCACCGGCTGCATCAAATGCGCACCCACCAACGCCCCCGCATTGGTCGCGGTGAACGGCGGTCGCCCCGCGAGCAGATGAAACAACGTGCACCCCAACGAATACTGATCCGACGCAGTCCCCGCACCCCGCCCATCCAGCTGCTCGGGCGCCGCATACCGCAACGTCGCCACCAACGCCCCCGTCTGCGTCAGCGCCGTCCCCTCATCAACAGCCTTCGCGATCCCGAAATCGGTGAGCAACACCCGCTCCCCACCCACCCCCTCACCCAACAAAATATTGGCCGGCTTCACATCCCGATGCAGCAACCCCGCGGCGTGCGCATAA
The DNA here is from genome assembly GCF_042716995.1 of Nocardia sp. NPDC058640. Taxonomy (NCBI): domain Bacteria; kingdom Bacillati; phylum Actinomycetota; class Actinomycetes; order Mycobacteriales; family Nocardiaceae; genus Nocardia; species Nocardia sp. NPDC058640. The sequence continues at coordinate 35,590 of NZ_JBHXRG010000020.1, read as the reverse complement.
TCCAACGCGTCCGCAGTCGCCCGCGCAATATGCAACGCCCGCTCCGCCCCCAAACCCCCTGCACGAACAGCAGTTTCAGCATCGGTCCCCGCCACATACTGCATAGCAATCCACAGCCGCCCACCCTCGGCCCCACGATCATGAATCGCCACAATATTCGGATGATCCAACCGCCCCGCCAGCTCTGCCTCCCGCTCGAACCGCCCCCGAAAAACCGGATCCGCCGAATACGAGGAATGCAACAACTTCACCGCGACCACCCGAGGCAACCGCGGATGCCGAGCCGCATAAACACTGCCCATCCCACCAGCCCCGAGCACCCGCTCGATCCGATAACCGGCAAACACATCCCCGGCCCTGAGCTCGTGCATGCTGCCACGCTAGCCCAGGATGGTCAGTTTCCGTCGTCTGGCGTCATACCAACCTGCGGTGACACCAATGAGGCGAGGTCACCGTCGGGCGCCGACGCCCGTCGAACATCCATACCACCCCGAGGATTCGGTGGCGGGTCATAGCAAAGTTTTGTCCGAGATCGCCCTGATTTTGTCAACGAGTGCACGAACCAGTCGCTCATCCTTGAACGGCTCGCCGTCACCAGCGTGATGATGTGCTCGGGCCCGCATGAACAAGCAGGTGCGTAGTTGGCGCAGATCGTTCGGCAACTCACCGGCCTGTTCCCACCGAAGTCGCACTCGCCGGTGAATTTCTTTGCGCTCTTCGTGATTTTCGCTGAACACCTGGTAGGCGTTGAACGCGCGGGCGAACCTGATGAACTCCCGGTCATCGGCGTCGTCGGCGGGCACGGGATAGTCGAGGGTCGTCACGCGATCCAGCATTTCAGGCGATCTGGTTTCGATCGACCACCTGCGTCGCGTACGCCCCCTTACGGGCTTATACCCACTTTCGTTGCCCCGGTTGTACATTGGCGTCCATGCACGTCGGGGTCTATCTCGCGCACCCGCGCCGATCCAGCTTCAATCACGCGCTCTTCCATGCCGTCGTCGATGAACTACGAGGGCGCGGATGCGATGTTCGCGCGTGCGACCTGTACGCCGAGGGTTTCGACCCAGCGCTGTCGAGCGGCGAGACCGGCACGGTCGAGTCAGCTCAGACCTCCGAGGATCCGCAGGTGGCGCGGCACCGGAGCGAAATCGCGGGGATCGACGCGCTGGTGTTCGTCCATCCCAATTGGTGGGGCATGCCCCCTGCGATCCTGACCGGCTGGGTGCAGCGGGTGCTCGCCCCGGGCGTCGCCTACAAACTCGGCACCGCCGACGGGGAACCGGCGGGGCTGTTGACTGCGGGCAGGGCTCTGATCCTGAACACTTCCGATACCCCGCTGGATCGAGAGTTGGCGGAGTTCGGTGATCCGCTGCAACGGATTTGGGCCTCGTGTGTCCTGCCGTACGTGGGCGTCGACGACGTCCGCCGAGTCGTGTTTCGCGCCGTCACCGACGCAACGGTGGAGGAACGCGCGAGTTGGCTGCGCCAGGCCCGCGCCGAGGCGGCCGCCCTGATCGCCTGAGTTCTCAGACGCCCCGCCGAACGGCGACGAAGAGCAGATGGACCCGACCGGGAGATCGCTACCTGGACATGGCTCGCCAACCCGCCCGCCTACTGGGCGTTGACCGCGTCGCGAACGGTCGATTCTTGGCGCCCGAGGAAGGTCGGCGAGGGGTTGAACAGGATCTCGTACACGGCTTTGGTCGCCGCGAGTTGGTCGCGAAACCAGCACTTGTTGTAGATGCCGTTATGGGGTTGGGTGTCGTCGCCGATTCCGGTCGCGTCGATGCCCGCGTCGCGGCACAGGGCGATGGTGCGCGGCAGGCTGAAGTCCTGCGTCACCACGATCGCGTGTTCGACGCCGAAGATCTCATGGGCGCGGGCACACGATTCGTAGGTGCTGAACCCGGCGTAGTCCAGCGCGATCTTGTTGGCGGGCACACCTTTTCGAATGAGGTAGTCGCGCATGGCGGTTGGCTCGTCGTAGGCGGCTCGCCCGTTGTCGCCGGTGAGAAGAAGCGCTTTCACCTTTCCCGACTCCAGCAGTCGGCGGCCGAGATCGAGTCGCGCGGCCAGGTATGGCGAGGGTTGGCCGTCGGTGTAGACCTGCGCACCGGGGATCAACGCGACTTGCGCGGCGGGCGCCGTCTCGACGGAGTAGGCGTAATCGCTGGCCGCGTGCCGAATCCAGGCAATCGAGCTGAGCCCGACAAGAGCGGCGAGTCCGACAGCGACCGCGACGACCCGCAACACCACGCGCGCGCGAACCACCGACCGAAGCTTCCCCCGACCTCGTGTGATCTGATCACGAAATCCCATGCGGAGAGTATGCCAGCCATGTGCCCTGGGACCTCCGCACACCCACCGCTGGAAATCCACCTTTGCATCGTGGCAGAAGCGTCGAACCCATCTATGCTCAGGCACCGTGTACGAGATTGCGAAAACGGCGGGTTACAGTGGTGCGCACGGGATCTGGAGTGTGAGCGACGCAGACCTTTTGGTTCCGCTCATCAGGTACGTCGATGCCGACGGATCCGTAGGGCTCGAGCGATTCCTTGCCGACGACGTCGGTGACGCCGCGCGGATCGCAGCCGAGCGGCTGGAGACGGGCCGGCCGGGCTGGCTGCACGCCGCGCTCGTCGTCGATTCGTTCCTGCGCTTGCCGACGGGGCGAACCGATGCGCTGGTCATCACCGCTGTCGAGTACTCCTCGCCACGACGATCGGTACGGATGGCTATCCCATTTCGACCGCACACGGCAGCGGAGGGGTTCGCCGTGTATAGGCTGAAGTTCCTGGGGACCAGCGGATTCGACGAACCCGACTACGATGCGATCGCGGATGCCTTCTTCGTCGGCGTCGACTCTCATGAACAGGCCGCCGCAGTATGGAACGCCCACCGGATCGACGAGTCCGTCTGATTCAAGACCGAATCCGTCCCTGGTCGGTGACTCTTCCCGAGCCGCGCTCCGAAGGGCAATCCAGTGAAGGGACACAGCGTTGAGTGGCGTCCCGCCAGAGATGGTTCGTTGGACATCGGTCGTCCGCGCTACCTCGGCTACTGTGCCGCGTTGGCATCGCGCCGACGGCAATCAGACTAGTGGATCAACTCGATGCCTCGGGACCGCAAGACCGACTGGAGGTGGGGCGCGAGCAATTGCGCACCTAGAACGCGCTTCAGATTCGGGAGACGATGGAGGTCGTCGAGACTTGCGACGTCGAACTGTTCGCCCTCGCCGTCCCAGTGTGGGCAGCATTCGGCGTAAACCTGGCAGCCCCCGTCGAAGATCAGCTGTTCAATCCCCGCGAGCAGTTCGGCAGAAAGCTCGAGGCTCTCGAAGTAGGTCTGAGCTTCCGGCATGACCTGGTCGTAGTAGTTGTCGGCGGAGTACTCCCAGAGGTCGCCATCGAACCCCTGGGCTTCCAGCGTCTCTTCGAGCGACCATGGCTCGAGCTTGGGGGACTCGCCGTACATGAGTTCTTCGACAACTGCCAGCTTGAGATTGAAGTCCACGAACTTAGTCACCCGCCCAATCTAGCGTCGGCCTACGACAATCACGTCTGGCGATCCTCGAACCCGTTCACCCTCGGAGCGTTGGCGGTGTCAGGTGCCTGCGTCGATCTCGGCCGAACGCGCGGCCCTTGCCTTTGGGTTCATCGGACGGAGCGCGCTCCGAAGGGCCAACCCCGCCACTACCATGTCGTGGACGCGGGGTCCGGCGGCGGAGGTGCCGACTATATGCCGGGGCACGCGGAGCCCCGAACGCTAGCTCAGACCGAAATAAACAGGGGCGACGCGCGCTTGGTAGACGGCGACCGCTGCGTAGGCGGCGCCGAAGACGATGAGTACCGCGGCGGCGCTGATGCGCACACGTCGGAGGCTTGTTGCGGGATCAGCCGGCCCGCAACGGCGTTCGACGACCAGGGGTGCGAGCGCAACGAAAGCGACGACCACCGACGTCTGCACGGCTGACCAGAAGAACCTGGAGGGGTCGAAATCCTGCCACAGGTAATGTTCGGCGACGTTGGATGTCACACCGCCTGCCCATGACGCGGTACGCAGCGAGATGTACAAGGAGGCGGACGCGGTCGCCCACCAGAGCAAGGCCGTGGTGACGAGCGTAGCGAGGATGCAGGCGGACCAGGCCGCCGCCATGCGGCCACGTTTCGCCTCGGTGTGAACCAGCGCCGAGCAGGGCACGGTGATGCCGAGTGCTACCGCAGCGGCCACGGTGATCGGGGTCAGCATCGAAAGTACGTAGAACGACGCGGCCACCACCCCTATCGGAACGTCGAATTCCTTCCACCACCATCCCGACGACGCACCGATGACAGCCGCGCCGGCGATCGACACAGTCACGACCACAACCACGGACGAGGCGATAGCGAAAGCGATGGTTCGGCGTGGGCCGGGTTCGGCGTGCGGCCGCGAATCTGCCGGTGGTGCTGAGTTGATCACTCGGACAATGTATTCGGTGTCAGGTTGTTCGCGGGCGTTGGTGGGAGGTCCCGTACGGGCAGGCAGTCGGATGCCCGAAATCGATTGTGCACGCGGACAGTTCGCAGACTGAGATCCTCGGGTACTATCGCCGACGGGGGAGCACGAGATGTCCGATTGTCTGTGGAAGTAGGTCGCAGACGGCGGCAGCTACGGCTGCCCCGTCACGAGCGTTATACGACCATCTCCAGGGGATGAAAACTTGATCGACATGACACCGAACCCCACCTCGCGTCGCCGTTCCGTGCGACGTTCCGGCATCACCTCGGTCGTCGCGGTAGCGGCGGTGTGCGCGGCGCTGGTATCGGGCTGCACGAAGGCTGATTCGGACACCACTACGGGCCCGGCGCCCACCGGTGCGCTGCCCGATGGTGCGCAGATCGTGAAGGAGTCGGCGAAGACCACGCAGACCCTGCACAACGTGCACCTGAAGATCAACGTCAAGAACCTGCCCGAGTTGCCGGTGGAATCGGTGTCCGCCGATGTCACCAACGAGACGCAGGGTTCGGGTGCGGCGATGGGCGACGCGAAGGTCAAGCTCACGCCCGAGTCGCAGTTCACCGAGGCGAAATTCCTTGTGGTGGACAAGGTTCTGTACACCCAGGCCGCCGGCCGTTACGTGCCCGCGGGCCCGGCGGAGAAGGTTTACGATCCGGGCGTCATCTTGGACAAGGACAAGGGCATCGCGAACGTGATCGCCAATATCCAGAACGCCAAGACGCAGGGCCGTGAGGTGATCGACGGGATCAACACCGTGAAGGTGTCGGGCACCATCGACGCCGCCGTGATCGACCCGATCGTGCCCCGCATCGGCCAGAACGCGGGCACGATGCCGATCACCGTGTGGATCAAGGACACCGCCCCGCCCGCGTCGGATTCGACCAAGCCCTCGGACGCGCCGTCCACCGGCGACGGCCCCAATCTTGTTCGCGCCGTGGTGACCAAGGACCAGGGCGAGGTCACTGTCGGCCTGTCGAACTGGGCCAAGCCGGTCAACATCGTCAAGCCCGCCGGCTAGATCCCGGACGTACCGGATCGAACCACACCGGTCCGGGGTCAGTGGAGTGCGCTCCGCGGCCCCGGACCGGTGTGTCGTCTGGGTGTGCCCCACGAAACGCGAATCATGTTCGCCCACAAGCGCATCCGATAAGAGAATGTTCAGCCAGATGCAAGGCGCCGCAAGGACTATACGTGTCGGGACGCTGGTCGGCAGGCAACACGCATCGATGCCGATCGGACACGGAGGAAGAACTAATGACGATCGATGATCGACCTGATGAAGAAGAGCGCGAGCTCCCCGCACCGCCCCCGCCAGGGGGTCGGCCTCCCGTGAACAATGTCTGGGTCTATAACGGGAAAGCCTACGACCTCAGTGACTGGATTTCCAAGCATCCAGGCGGTGAATTCTTCATCGGCCGCACCAAGAACCGCGACATCACCTCGATTATCGGTTCGTACCACCGTGATCCGGAAAAAATCGCGCGGATGATCGAGCGTTACAGCCTCGGTCGCGATGCCATCCCCGAGGACATTCATCCGAAGAACAACGCCCCAGATTTCCTGTTCAAGGACGGCTTCAACAGCTGGGATGACACGCCGAAGTATAAGTTCGACAACAAGAACGACCTGCTGCATAAGGTGAAGGCTCGGCTCAAAGAGCCAGAGCTGGCGGCCCGCCTGAAGCGGATGGACCGCGCGTTCGACATCGTGGTCGGCGTACTGATCTTCGCCTACATCGCGGTGCAGGCCCTGCGCCTGTATGACACGAGCTGGATGCCGTTGCCCGCCTTCGTGATCGCGATGGTGCTGTTGCGTAGTTCGCTGGCAGGCTTCGGCCACTACGCGATTCACCGCGCGCAGAAGGGCTGGAACAAGTACGCGGTCAACGCCTTCGACATGAACTATGTCGCACTGTCTTTCGTCACCGCCGACGGTCACGCCCTGCTGCACCACCCGCATACCCAAAGTGAAGTCGACATCAAGAAGAACGTCTTCACGATGATGATGCAGATCCCGCGCCTGTATCGGGTGCCGGTGCACACCGTGCACAAGTTCGGACATCTGTTGACGGGCATGATCATTCGACTGCTGGACGTGTGTCGTCTGACCCGCAAGGTCGGCATCAAGGACATGTACGGCACCTGGCGTGGCGCGCTGCCGCACTTCATCGGCTCGTTCGGGATGCGGTTCCTGCTGGTGGCCGAATTCGTGGCCTTCGCGTTCGCGGGCGACCTGCTGGCGTGGGGTCTGCAGTTCGTGATCACGCTGTGGATCAGCACTTTCATGGTGGTGGCCAGTCACGACTTCGAGGTACCCACCGAGGAACTGCACACCGAGACCGAAGACTGGGCGGTCAACCAGCTCGAGCAGGCCTACGACCTGACCGTGGTCGGCAACAAGTATGTCGACTGCTTCCTGTCCGCGGGCCTGAGCTCGCATCGCGCGCATCACGTACTTCCGTTCCAGCGCAGCGGGTTTGCCAATATCGCGTCCGAGAACGTGGTGCGTGAGGAAGCCGCGAAGTTCGGTGTGGAGTGGCTGCCCGCCAAGAGCTTCTTCGGAGATCGTTTCCCCAAGTTGGTCCGGATCTACTTGCTCGCGCCGTCTCGCGAAGCGCAGGAGAACCGGTGGGGTTTCGTGCGCGAACACTGCGCACCCTCAGCGTTGAAGACCTGCGTGACCTACACCGCGCAGGGCTTCTCCGGCATCGGCACCGTCTGACCCGGCCCGCTGCCACCTCTGTTCTGTCTCGAAAGGAATTGTGCCCGTGTCTCTCTCCTTTGACCTGCTCCGCGAGCCCGATGTCGAGCGCGGGCACGACCTGCTACCGCCCACGCCGCCCACCACGGTCGGCGTGATCGAAGCGGTCGCCACCGGCTCCCCGTCGCTGGTCGTGGATCAGGCGGTCAACGCGGACCGGGTCGCGCAGCTGTTCTCCGATCCGGTTCAGCGGCAGCGCATTCCGCGCATCTACGCCAAGACCAGGATCGACACCCGCCACCTGGCGATCGACCCGCTGGACCCCGAGTTCCTCGAATTCAGCCGCAAGCCGGGCACCATCCGGGAACGCATGAACCTGTTCTTCGAACACGCGGTGCCGCTGGCGGTCGACGTGGCCCGGCGCGCGGTCGAGGGTTTGGAGAACCCGGCTGAAGACATCGGGCAGCTGATCTTCGTGACCAGCACCGGCTTCATCGCCCCCGGTGTCGACGTCGCGGTGGTTAAGCAACTGGGCCTGTCGCCCAAGGTCGGCCGAATGGTCATCAATTTCATGGGGTGCGCGGCGGCCATGAACGGCATCCGAGCCGCCGTGGACTATGTTCGGGCGCATCCGGACAAGAAGGCGATGGTGCTGTGCATCGAACTGTCTTCGGTCAACGCGGTTTTCGACGATGACGTCAATGATGTGATCACCCACAGCCTGTTCGGTGACGGTTGCGGCGCGGTCGTGATCGGCGCCGGCAAAGTGCACAAGCCGCTCGCCCCGGGCAGTGTCGTGATCCGCGACAGCTTCACCCACCTGTTCGACGACGCCGAAGACGGCATCGTGCTCGGCGTGAAAGACGCGGGCATCACCTGCGAACTGGCCACCAGCCTGCCCGACTACATCTACCGCGGTGTCGACCCGGTGGTCTCGGAAGTGTTGGCGCGCAACGGACTCGGCAAATCCGACATCGAACTGTGGGCGATCCACCCCGGTGGTCCTCGCATCATCGAGGAGTCCGCGCGCTCGCTCGGTCTCCCGGCCGAGCTGGCCGCGCCGAGCTGGGACGTGCTCGCCGAGCACGGCAACATGCTCAGTGTGTCGCTGATCTTCGTGTTGGAGCGGATGATTCGCGACGCGCAGACCACCGCACCGATCTCGACGGGTGTGGCGTTCTCGTTCGCACCCGGTGTCACCCTCGAGGGCATCGTGTTCGATGTCATCCGCAGCTGAGAGCCGTCCATCATGCATTTGCTCCGTTTTCTCGCCGCGCTGTCACCGGCCAGGATCGCCGCGGTCGTGGCCGCCGGCCTGATCTGCGGCGCCGCCAACACCTACCTGGTGACGTTGATCAACGCGGTGGTCTCACCACGTCCGCAGCCCGACAACCTGCTGCTCCGTTTCGGCACAACGGGTTTGGTGATTCTTGTCAGCGGTGTGCTGTCGCAAGTTCTGTTGATCCGCCTGTCCCAAGAGGCGATCTACCGGCTGCGCAGTGACCTGAGCTCCGGAATCGTTTCCGCCCCACTGGAACACCTCGAACGTCTCGGTATGCACCGACTGATGGCCACGCTCACCGAGGACGTGCGTTCGCTGTCGCAGGCGGTCACCGCTATCCCGTCGATCTGCGTGGACGTGGCCACCATCGTCGGCTGCTTCGTGTTCCTGGCCGTGGTGTCGGGGCCGATCTTCGCGATCACCGTGGGTGGCACGCTGGTCGGAATCGCCTGTGTCGAAATGGTTCTCAAGCGCGTACGCGGCATCTACCGGGAAGCTCGTGAGAACGAGGACGCGCTGCTGCGATCGTTCCAGGCCGTCACCCTCGGCATCAAGGAACTCAAGCTGCACCGTGGCCGCCGCCGCGACTTCATGGACCGGCACCTGCTCGGTTCGGCGGGCACCCTGCGCGATCAGAACACCGACGCCGGCTCGAAATTCTCCTACGCCCAAGGGTTCGGCCAGGCGCTGCAGTTGGGCACGATGGCGCTGATCCTGTTCGGCATCGCGGCCGCGCTGGAGCTGCCGCGCGAGACGATGGTCGGGTACGTGCTGGTCACGACGTTCCTGGCGATGCCGATGCAGAACTTCATGCACCGCATTCCCGATCTGCTGCGCGGCGATGTCGCCCTGGACAAGATTCGCGCGATGAACCTGTCGATGACCACGCTGCACGACGAGCAGGCGCTGCCGTATGTCGAGCGTCCGGCGGTGGGGGAGGCCAAGCTGGAACTCACCGACGTCAGCTACGTATACCGCAGCGACGCAACATCTTTGGTGCCACCGCCACCTGGAGCGCACCCGGGCGGGCACGGTGGACCACCGCCACGTCCGGGGATGCCGCCACGAAACGGCCACCCCCACCCCGCCCATCCCGGCGGCGGCGCGGTCGACGTCAACGGCAAGAAGTGGATCGACCACGGCGGCAACGACATTCGCCCCCTGGCACCCCCGCCCGCCCTCGACGACGCTCAGGACGCCGGCTTTCGCCTAGGCCCGATCAACCTGGTCTTCGAACCCGGCCAGATCACCTTCATCGTCGGCGGCAACGGCAGCGGAAAGTCCACCCTCGCCAAGCTCATCACCGGCCTGTACGTCCCACGCACCGGCTCGCTGTCGCTCAACGGCGAGCGGATCGACCACGACAACATCGAGTGGTACCGCCAGAACTCCTCCGCGGTCTTCACCGACTTCCACCTGTTCGAGGACTACCTGGGCTTCGACCGCCCCGGCATCGACGCCGAAGTCCAGCGCTACCTCGACGAACTACAGATCGCCCACAAGGTCACCGTCGAAAACGGCAGCCTGTCCACCGTCGACCTATCCCAAGGCCAACGCAAACGCCTGGCCCTGCTCACCGCCCTGCTCGAAGACCGCCAGATCTACGTCTTCGACGAATGGGCCGCCGACCAGGAACCCCGCTTCCGCGAGGTGTTCTACCGCGAGATCCTCACCGACCTGAAGCGCCGAGGAAAGACAGTCATCGTGATCACCCACGACGACCGCTACTTCGACTGCGCGGATCAGTTGGTGAAGCTCGATTTCGGTCTGGTTGCCGTGTAGACGCGAACGGGCTGCGCGACTCGCCGCATGGACGGGCCGATCACTCCATAACGGGCGCGCCCGCGCGAGGCTGAACGACATGAAACTCAGGACAGTGATGTGTGTTCTCGGCGCCACCGTGGTCTTGCCCGCAGTGCTCGCCGGACCCGCGATCGCCGCACCATGGACAACCGACCAAGTAGTGGCCTACCTCTGCACCGAGGCTCACGACGCTGCCTTCTACCACGACTACGCCGAAGCCGAGAAGATGCACGTGTGGAAGTTCAACGGCGACATCGTTCCCGAGGTGGAGGCCAGGAAGAAGGTCTTCGGCACCGGCGAGCTCAACGACACCACCCGCGCGGGTCAGTGCGGCGAGAAGCGGACCGAGTTCCTCGATGCCGTCGACGCGATCACCACTCGCGAGAAGGATACGCTGCGTGCGGAGTACCGCGACAACAGCGCGGCGATCAAAGCCTTCCCTGCCAAGAAGCTCGCCGCCTTCAGCGAAGCCGGCCAGTCGGAGATGCGACGTAAGAACGAGAAGTACCCGCAGTGACCCGATCTCGGCGGTGAGGGAGTCGAAGTGAGGCGAGTAGCCTGGCACCCAGTCGACTGATGAGGGGCGAGGGCTATGAGTGGGAGCGCGGCAACGATGGTTGAGGTGGGCAAAGGGTCCAAGACTGATCTTGTCGACGGGCGGTACACGGTGCGCCTCGACCTCGACAGCCCGGCCGGTGCGGTGGACGTCGCGGCGGTGCTGCTGACCGCTGATGGCAAGGTTCGCTCCGACGCTGATTTCGTGTTCTTCAACAATCCGACCGCGCCCGGTGTGAGCCTGGAATCCGATGCTGTTGTCGCGGTGGATCTTTCGGCGCTGCCTGCTGAGATTCACCGGGTGGTGATCACCGGTAGTACCGAGGCGCAGGGGATGCGGTTCGGGGCGGTTGTCGGGCTGCGGGTGTCCGTTGTCGGGGCGAGCCAGTCGGTGACGTTCGTGCCGCCCGGTCTGGACTCCGAGACGGTGCTGCAAGCTGTCGCACTGTATCGACGGGGGAGTGGGTGGCGGCTCGACGCGATCGGTCAGGGGTACAGCGCCGGGCTGGCAGCGTTCGCGACCGATCACGGCATCGTTGTCGACGCGGACGAAGAGCCGGCCGAAGTGGTTGCACCGCAACCTGTTACGCCGTCCCCTTCGGTCGATCTCCGCAAGGTCGACGTCGTCCTGACCAAAGATTCCCCCGACCGCCGCGCCACCATCGACCTGCGCAAGGGCGACCCAGGCTATGTCCTGACCGTCGGCCTCGAATGGGACGGCCGCGGTGCGGTGTACGACGACTTCGGCCGCTGCACCAAGCGTGGAGAGGGCGACCTCGACGTCTACTTCTTCTGCCGCAACGAAATCACCGGCGACTACGTGGTCCTGAGCGGCGAAAAGGGTCACCAGGGCGACATCACCAAGTGGCCGTTCATCCACCACCAGGGTGACTCCCGCGGCCCCGGCGCCAACAACCAACCCGCCCGTGAACAAGTCATTGTCCGCCCCACCGAAAACGGCGACCTGCTCCTGAACGTGTACCAGAGCGTGGACAACGGCGCAGGCGCGATCGACAAGTTCGGCAACCCCCGAGTTCGAGTCCGCTACGGCCGCCCCGGCCCCGACGGGCTCCCCGGCGAGGACGCCGACCAGATCACCGTCATCGTCGGCAACGGAAAGAATGCCTTCTGGGCCACCGTCGCCCACATCGACGTCCAAGACGGAATCCTCACCGTCGACGGCACCATCCGCTACAGCCGCGCTTTCAGCGAGCGGATGCCCGTCCTCGACACCGAGGGAAACTGGGTCCGCTCCGCCAAGAACGGCCCGGTCGGCCGCAGCAAGAAGGCCAGCGGCCTCGGTTTGAGCCGCTACGAGGGAGAGTGCCCGACCCCTCGCTGAGCTCGAATTCACTTGTTGCGCAGCATATTGCACGGCTAGCCTCGAACACTATGAGCGGCACAGTGATAGCAGTGAGCAGCAACCGTGAGTACTCGTTCACCAAGCCGACCCGCCCCAGCATCCGTCTGCTGGCCGGCCTCGGCGTCGAAGGTGACGTTCACGCCGGAACCACGGTCAAACACCGCTCTCGCGTCGCACAGGACCCGACCCAACCGAACTTGCGCCAAGTTCACCTCATGCACCAAGAGCTGTTCACCGAGGTCGCCGAGCACGGATTCGAGGTACTGCCCGGCGATCTCGGCGAGAACATCACCACGACCGGACTCGACCTCCTCGCCCTGCCAGTGGGCGCAGTGCTGCGAATCGGCCCTGACGCCGTCGTCGAGGTGACAGGCCTGCGCAACCCCTGCGCCCAGATCGACAGATTCCAAGATGGCCTGCTGAAACAACTCGTCCACCAGGACGCGACAGGCACTGTCGTACGCAAGGCCGGAATCATGGGCGTGGTCACCGCCGGCGGCGAGATCCAGCCCGGCGACAGCATCGCCGTCGAACTCCCGCCGCAACCGTGGACGGCGCTGGACCGGGTTTAGCGCAGCGTCGAATCCGTGCTTGCGCCTGACGTAAGGTCAGGTCCTACCGTCGACAACACCGGCGCACAGTGCGCTGGTGGAAGTGGGATGAAACGGATGGACCAGCGCGTGTGGAAGGTCGGCGAGCTCGCGGCCGAGGCCGGACTGACGGTGCGGACCCTGCACCACTACGACCGCATCGGATTGGTGCACCCCGCGCACCGGACCAACACCGGCCACCGGCTCTACACCGAAAGCGACGTCGAGCGCCTCTACCAGGTCCTGGCCCTGCGCCAGCTGGGCCTCGGCCTGGACCAGATCGCGGACTTGCTCGAGGGCGCCGTGCCGATGGCACAGGTTCTGACGGCCCATCGCGACTACCTGGCGGCGCAACTGGCAGCGACCAAGGACCTGCACGCCCTGGTCGACGCACTGGCAACCACCGCGCAGAGCAAGCCGGAAACATCCACCGACCACTTCCTGGAACTGATCAGGAGAACCGTCATGGTCGACGACACCATCAAGAACTACTTCACCGAGGAACAGCTGACACAACTCGCCGTGCGCCGAGAAGAGCTGGGCGAACAGCACATTCAGCAAGTCGAAGCCGACTGGGCTGTGCTGATCCCCCAGGTCGACGCAGCGATCGCGGCGGGAATGGACCCCACCTCGCCCGAGGCGGGGCGCATGGCTGCCCAGTGGATGGAGCTTCTGGAAGGGTTCCATGGGGGTGATGAGGGCTTGCGCGACAGCATGTATCGGATGCAGGCCGAGGAGTCCGCCCGAATCGAAAGTGAGTACTGCGGACCGTCGCCCGCGCAGATCGCGTTCATCACGGCCGCGAATACTGCACGGGAATAACGGGATCGGAGTCCGAATATCGCGCAGTAACGACTGAGGTAGTGCGTGCGCGTGGTGCGGGGGATGATTCCTGCGCGCCACGGCCGCCGCCTGAAACCCGGGCGGGGTGCGGCCTTCTCGTGAAGGACCCGAACATCGACGGGCACAGGAGTCTGCGGCATAGGCTTGACCGATGAATGCAACCCCACCCCTGACGGTGTCGCAGCGGACGGAATACATCTGCAGCGCGGTGGTCTGGCGCTGTGATCGGTTGACGACTTGGGCGGCGGTGGCGTGGTGATATCCGACCCGACACGCGACCCTGCGTCGGTCGAGATCGGCAACTTCCTTGCCCATGCGCCGTCCGACGTGTGGCACGCGCTCACCGATCCGAGTGTGGTGCAACGGTGGTTGATGCCGTCTACCGGATTCGTCGCATCAGTGGGAACCCACTTCGTCTTCACCGTCCCGCCCCAGCCATCGTCGGCGGCCAGGCGGCAAGCGACCTCTGTCGGTGAGATCGCCTGCGAAGTTCTAGCGGCCCGTCCGAGTGAGCAGCTGACCCTGAGCTGGGTCGACTTGCGAGCAGAACGGCCGGCCCGCTGGGTTATCGACTGGACATTGTTGTCGCAGGGGCGTGGCACTCGATTGTTGTTGACGCACAGCGGATTCGATCTCGAAGACCGCCGACAGAAGATGGCGCGCAACGGAATGGAACGGATGTGGCACGGCAGGTTGTCGCGGCTGCGCGACGTGCTCGACATCGGCCACCAGAACCTCTTCTAGTTGGATTGCCACGGCAAGGAGTGGGAACCGCGCTGGTGACGACTGTTCCGCTGAGACCTGCGGCCAGAGGGATTCGCGGATTGCGTCACTGGCTGTCGGTATTCCAGGGTGCCGCCCGCATGTCCTCGATCGAGAGCCGCTGTCCGCGGCGCGGTTCACCGAGCGGAACTCCGACGGCGATCATCGACATCACCACCCAACCGGCGGTCGGCGCGAGGTCGGTGGTGACGGCGTCGAGGTCGAAGGCGCGGAATTGGTGGCAGGCGAGGCCGATGGCCTGGGCTTGGATTGTCAGATTGGCGACGGCTTGGCCGAGATCGTAGTCGGCGAATTCCGAGTACGGGATGCGGGAATCGTCGACGAATCTGTGCGTCAACGTGACGATCAACAGACCGGCGTCCAACGCCCACCGAGCTGAACTGGGTGCCAGATGCATCGCGATCCGCTTGTGTTCCACCTCGCCGGGCCGGACGGGATAGAAACTCCACGGCTGTGAATTCCCCGCCGACGGCGCCCACCGCGCAGCCTCGAGCAGCAGTTCGACCGTCGCGTCATCCACCGCCGCCCCGGAATCGAACGCGTAGGGACTGAATCGCCCAGCCAGAAGCGGGTGAAGACGGGGCCGACCCGCAGAGGTGAACACTGTTGTCTCAACCAAGATTGCTTACGTCCTATGCCCGTACGGCACAACGGGTTTCGAACTGGTTCGCGCGCGGCTAGGGGTCGGGTTGTCGCACCGACCCCGGCGAAATGACTGTGCCGGCAACTGCGGTTGAATGAGTCCGTGATCGAACATGATGTTCTCAGCGTGTTCTGCGGGCCAGCAGGAGAATTCGGCAACGAACTCGGCGTAGTGCAGGGTCTGGAGGGCGCGTCTCCCGCTGAACGACTGCGCATCGCGCGCGACCTCGGGTTCAGCGAGACGGTGTTCATCGACGACCCGGTTCGTGCCGCCATCGATATCTGGACACCGTCGGTGAGTCTGCCGTTCGCCGGACATCCCTGCGTCGGCGCGGCGTGGTTGCTGGATGCGCCGCAACTCGACACCGCTGCAGGGGTCGTCACCGCGCGCCGCGTAGGCGGGGTCAGTTGGATCACGGCGCGGCCGGAGTGGGTGCCGCCCAGGACTTTTCGGCAGTACAGCTCGGCCGAGCAGGTGAACGAGCTCGACGTCCCTCGACCCGGTGAATGGATTTATGCGTGGGCGTGGGAGGACGAGTCGGCCGGTCACGTTCGGGCGCGGGCTTTCCCCGGTCGCGGCGACGGCATCGACGAGGACGAGGCGACGGGTGCCGCGGCACTGCTGTTGACGGCAACTCTCGGCCGGGCCCTGACGATCACGCAGGGTCGAGGTTCGCAGATTCTGACTTTCCCGAAGCCCGATGGCTCGATCGAAATCGGTGGACACGTAAGGCGGATCGCCAAGTGAACGACCTGAGCTTCCGACTGGCGGCGGATACCGACCTCGCAACCCTCGTGCGCCTGCGCGACGACGCGGCGCACTGGATGCTCGCCCACGGAATCACCGGCCAATGGCAGCCCGGCCAATTGAGCGAGGATCATTTCCGGAAGGCCATGGCGCAGGGTGAGGTCTGGGTCGCCGAGGTCGGTGGTCGTGTGGTCGGGGCGTGGGAGCTGTGGTGGGACGACGAGGATGCCTGGGGATCGCAGCCGCCGGTGGCCGGCTATGTGCATCGGCTGATGGTGGATCGTAGCGTCGCCGAGCCGGGTACTGGGCGGCTTCTGCTGGAGGCTGCAGAGCGCCGGGTTGCCGCAGTGGGCCGCAATTTCGTGCGGCTCGACTGCCTCGCCGGCAACGTGCCTCTGAACGCCTACTACTCGAACCTCGGCTACCGAGTCGTCGGCCACAAGGCGGGCAAGCCGCAGCCGGGTGGTGTGCCGAAGTCGTTCACGCTCATGGAGAAGGAGCTGACCGGCAGACAAGGGGCAGACACCGTTCTAGGTGTTCGGGCGGTCGCCGAGTAGGTCCTCGCGAAGATCGCGGACCGTCATTCGCAGAGCCTCGACAACCGCGGCGACTTCCGGGCGGCGCAATGTCTCCGGCCGGATGACCAACCAGTACGTGAGCTGAACGCGCACTTCGTCGGGCAGCACACGAACAAGATCGGCGTGCCGGTCGGCCATGAAGCAGGGGAGTAGGCCGATCCCGGCGGCCGCTCGGGTCGCTTCCACGTGGACGAAGACGTTGGTCGAGGAGACCGAGCGGTGCATGGCGGGGGCGAAGGCCAGGGCCAGGTCGAGGTCGTCGACTTGGAGGATGGATTCGATGAAGTAGACCAGGGGGTAGTGGGCCAGGTCGGCGACGGTGGTGGGGGTGCCGTGGTCGGCGAGGTAGTCGCGGGAGGCGTACAGGCGCAGGCAGTAGTCGCCCAGTTCGATCGCTTCGGCACGGTGGACTTGGGGTTTGCCGACCACCACTTCGATATCGAGGCCGGTTCGCTGGGTGGATGCTCGTCGGGTGGCGGCGATGATGTCCACGGCCACGCCGGGATGTCTGCGTTGCACGCGCGCGGCCGACGGCGCGGCCAGGTAGGCGCTGAAACCGTCGGTGGCGGAAATGCGCACCACGCCTTCGAGGGTGCGTTCGCCCGCGGTCGAGCCCAGCGATTTGACCGCGGCCTCCACCGCTTCGGCGGCGGTCAGCGCCTCGCGCCCCAGGTCGGTGAGCTCCCAGCCGCCGGTGACACGGGTCAGCACCCGCCCGCCCATGGCGTGTTCCAGTGCCGCGATGCGCCGCGAGATCGTCGTGTGGTTGATGCCCAGCTCTTCGGCGGCGGTGATGTACCGCCCGGACCGGCCGACCGCGAGCAGCACCAGCAAATCGTCAGCACTGGGCCGGCGTCCCGAAGTCGAAGGAGAATGGCTCACGTGTGCAGTTTCGCAGATAGCCGCTGCGAAACTGGCCATTGTCACCGAGATGCATCTGCACGAATACTCTCCTCACAGCTTGTGGGTCACGTCACATTTTTGTGGTGGCGTGATCTGGATCATTGAAGGAGTTTTGCGATGAGCGTGCGTAGCGCGACCCGGCCCACCGGTGACGACCCGGACGAAGCCCCCACCGGACTGCGGCGGGTGGTGGCCGCCTCGATGGCGGGCACCGTCGTCGAATGGTACGAATTCTTCCTCTACGGCACCGCCGCGACGCTGGTGTTCAGCAAGGTGTTCTTCTCCAAGGACACCAGCGACCTCGACGCGATCCTGGCCGCGTTCGTCACCTACGCCGTCGGTTTCGCGGCCCGCCCGATCGGCGGCATCGTCTTCGGCCACTTCGGCGACCGCTACGGCCGCAAGCAGCTGTTGCAGGTGAGCTTGGTGCTGGTCGGCGCGGCAACGTTCCTGATGGGCTGTCTGCCGACCTTCGCCCAAATCGGCTACTGGGCACCGGCGATGCTGGTGACCTTGCGCTTCATCCAAGGCTTCGCGATCGGCGGCGAATGGGGTGGTGCGGTGCTGCTGGTGGCCGAACACAGCCCCAGCAAGAGCCGCGCTTTCTGGTCGAGTTGGCCGCAGGCCGGTGTGCCCGCGGGCAACCTGCTCGCCACGGTCGTGCTGCTGGTGCTGACCTCGACCCTGTCCGACGAAGCGTTCCTGAGCTGGGGCTGGCGCGTGGCGTTCTGGCTGTCGGCGGTGGTCGTGCTCGTGGGCTACTACGTGCGCACCAAGGTCACCGACGCCCCGATCTTCGTGGCCGCGCAGCAGGAGATCGACCAGGTCAAGGCCGCGTCGTTCAGCCCCTTCGAGGTGCTGCGCAAGTACCCGCGTGGGGTGTTCACCGCCATGGGCCTGCGGTTCGGCGAGAACATCATGTACTACCTGGTCGTCACGTTCTCCATCACCTACCTCAAGGTGCACGTGCACGCCGACACCAAGAACATCCTGTGGTGGCTGCTCATCGCGCACGCCGTGCACATCATGGTGATCCCGCTGGCCGGCAGGCTCGGTGACCGCATCGGCCGCCGTCCGGTCTACCTGATCGGCGCCGTCGCCGCGGCGACCTGGGGCTTCTTCGCCTTTCCGATGATGGACAGCGGCAACCACATGATCATCTTGTCCGCCATCGTGATCGGACTGATGTTCCACGGGCTGATGTACGCCGGTCAGCCCGCGATCATGGCCGAGATGTTCCCGACCCGGATGCGGTACTCGGGTGTGTCGATGGGCTACCAGGTCACCTCGATCGTGGCGGGTTCGCTGGCGCCGATCATCGCGGTGAAACTGCTGTCGGAGTTCGACTCCTCGGTGCCGATCGCCTGGTACCTGGCAATCGCGGCGAGCGTCACCATCGTTGCGGTGTTGTGCGCCAAGGAAACTCGCGGAATCGACCTGGAAACCCTCGACCTCGCTGACGCATCTGCATCGAAAGGTGTTGCCTGATGGCAGAGCTCACCGGACGCAAGGCGCTGGTCACCGGTGCCGCCAGTGGAATCGGCGCCGCGTGCGCGCGTGAACTCGCCGCACGCGGGGCCGAGGTGACCGTCGCCGATATCGACGGAGTCGGAGCGAAGAGGATCGCGCACGAAATCGCCGGGCACGCATGGAGTGTCGACCTGCTCGAGGTCGACGCGCTGGCGGAGTTGCGCCTGGAAACCGACATCCTGGTCAACAACGCGGGCGTGCAAAGCGTCAGCCCCATCGAGGATTTCGCGCCGCACCAGTTCCGCACCATGCAGACGCTGATGGTCGAAGCGCCGTTCCTGTTGATTCGCGCGGCCCTTCCGCACATGTACGCGCAGGGGTTCGGGCGGATCGTGAATATCTCGTCGGTGCACGGGATTCGGGCGTCGCAGTTCAAGGTCGCCTACGTGACCGCCAAGCACGGGCTGGAAGGGCTGTCGAAGGTGACGGCGCTGGAAGGCGGCGCGCACGGGGTCACCAGCAACTGTGTCAGCCCCGGCTATGTGCGAACACCGTTGGTGGACAAGCAGATCGCTGATCAGGCAGCTGTGCACGGGATCGATGAGCAGGAAGTGCTCGAGAAGGTGCTGCTCACCGAGAGTGCTATCAAACGGCTGATCGAGCCGGAAGAGGTTGCGGCACTGGTCGGTTGGCTGGCCTCCGATTCGGCCGGAATGGTCACCGGGTCGTCGTACGTGATGGATGGAGGGTGGAGCGCCCGATGAACAACGTGGTAGCGGCACCGCAGTGGGTGCCCAACGGTGACGACATCGATCGGGCTCGGATCACCGACTTCGCTCGGTTCGTGGCTGCGCGGCATGGCATCGCGGTGCCCGACTACCACGCGCTGTGGCAGTGGTCGGTCGACGATCTGGAGGGGTTCTGGGGTTCGCTGTGGGACTACTTCGAGCTCGGAGACCGGCCGGGTGCGGTGTTGGCTTCGGCGGAAATGCCGGGGGCGCAATGGTTTCCCTCGGTGTCGCTGAACTATGTCGACCAGGTGATCCGGCAGGCCCGTTCCGATCGGCCCGCGATCGTGACGGTGGAAGAGGACGGTTCGGTCGCCGAGTTGTCGTGGGACGACATGCTGGCCAGGGTCGCGGGTTTCGCGCAGACCCTGCGCGGGCTCGGTGTTCGGGCAGGGGACCGGGTGGCCGGTTACCTGCCCAACATCCCCGAGGCCGTGATCGCCTTCCTCGCCACCGCGAGTATCGGGGCCGTGTGGAGTGCGTGCGGGCAGGACTACTCGGCCAAGGCAGCGCTGGATCGGCTCGGGCAGCTCGAGCCGGTGGTGCTGGTGGCCGCTGCCGGTTACCGCTACGGCGGAAAGGCGCATTCCCGCACCGACGAGGTCGCCGAACTGCGCGCCGCTCTCCCCACGCTGGTGGCGACCGTGCTGGTATCCGACGAGCCCGTCTCCGGCACGCTGGCCTGGGAGGATGCCTGTGAGCGCTGTGATCGATCCACGATCTCGACCGCCCAGGTCGGCTTCGATCACCCGCTGTGGGTGCTGTACTCCTCGGGCACCACGGGCCTGCCGAAGGGCATCGTGCACGGGCACGGCGGGGTGCTGCTGGAACACCTGAAAGCCATTGAGCTGCAATCGGATATCGGACCCGCCGACACGTTTCTCTGGTACACCAGCCCCAGCTGGATGATGTGGAACTTCCAGGTCGCCGGACTGCTCGTCGGCGCCACCATCGTGTGTTACGCGGGCAGCCCCAGCTATCCGGCACCGGATGCACTGTGGGACATCGCCTCCCGAGTAGGCGCCACCGTTGTCGGCACCAGTCCCGGCTACGTGCTGTCCTGTGCGAAAGCCGGAGCCGTCCCCTCCCGCGACCACGACCTGACCGCTCTGCGTCTGATCGGCGTCACCGGCTCAGCATTGCCACCGTCGTCGTCGATCTGGTTGCGCGACAACGTCGGTGCGCACATCCCGGTCGCGGCGATCAGCGGCGGGACCGATGTAGTCTCGGCCTTCGTCGGCGGCGCACCGACTGTCCCGGTCTGGCCAGGCGAACTGTCCGCACCCTACCTGGGCGTTTCCCTGCAAGCCTGGGATGACCAGGGCAACCCGGTCCACAACGAGGTCGGCGAGCTCGTCATCACCGAACCCATGCCCTCCATGCCCGTCGGCTTCTGGAACGACCCCGACGGATCCCGTTACCGCGCAGCCTATTTCGACACTTACCCCGGCGTCTGGCGGCACGGCGACTGGATCACCCGCACCGACCACGGCAGCATCATCGTCCACGGCCGCTCCGACTCCACCCTCAACCGCCACGGCATCCGCATGGGCAGCGCCGACATCTACCAAGCGGTCGAACAACTCCCCGAAATCGCCGACGCGCTGGTCATCGGCGCCGAACAACCCGACGGCGGCTACTGGATGCCCCTGTTCATCGTCCCCGCACCAGGTTTCACCCTCACCGAAGACCTCGTCGATCGAATCCGACAGATCATCCGCACCGAAACCTCCCCCCGCCACGTCCCCGACGACATCATCGCCGCACCCGGCATCCCCCGAACCCGCACCGGCAAAAAACTCGAAGTCCCCATCAAGAAACTCCTCCAGGGCGCCGACCCCACCACCGTTGTCGACCCCAGCGCCGTCGACAACCCCGCCCTGCTGGGCTGGTACGCCCAGTTCGCCCGCACGGGAATCGAATAGGTTCGCTGGTTACGGCACGGGTTCGAGGTCGAATCGGATTCCGGTGCGCAGCGTCGCGTTCGCGGACATGCCGAACATGCGGTGGAAGGTTTCGCTGAAGTGGGACGGCGTTGCGAAACCCGCGTCGGTCGCGGATCGGGTCAGATCGTGGCCGGCGGCGACGTTGCTCATCGCGTGAATGATGCGGCACCACTGTTGATATCGGCGGAACGTCGTCCCGTACTGCTGGACGAACAGGCGAAGAAAGTGTGACGTGGACAGGTCGAGATCCGAGGCGATCGGTTCGGCCCGGAACGTGCGATCCGGGTGTCGTCGGATCGCGGCCGCCACTCGTTCGAGACGGGGATCGGGAACCGGGACGGGCCCCGCGGCGGCCAGCGCCACAATGCGGCTCGGGTCCAGCTCCGGTTGGTTGCATTGTTCGACCAATTCGCGTTCGCGACAGTGATCGAGCCGGTACGGGCCCGCGGTGTCGGCCATCTGCGCTTCGATAGCAGCGGACGGCGACCACGCCGGATCCACGAACAGCAGCAAGATCGGTCTGCCGAGCGTGTTCACCCGGTGCACCGCGCGAGCGGGGGCGTACGCGCTGCGGGTGGTCATCGCACCGTGGGTGGCGGTCTCCAGGACGAAGGGCCCGTCGAGACCGACGGTGAGCACCGGGACCGAACCGGAGTGCATGTCCACGCCGAGTTCGGGCCCGAGATACCCGGCATGACCCGGCCTGATCCAGACCACCGGACCACACGATTTCGAAAGCGCCTCGTCGGTCACACCTGCCACGGTAATGGTGCGCCGCTTCGAATTACAGCGGCCGACCACGAGAGGACAGAAATCGTGAAGTTCCCACTGGCAATATCGGTAGGCGTGGCCGTGCTGACCCTCAGCGCGTGCACGATGCAGTCAGCGTCCAGCGAAACAGATGCTGCGCCAACAGGTTCCGGACTGCGACCAGCCGCATTGCAATCCGCGCTGAACGCGGTCCGCGACGCGGGGATGATCGGTGTGTACATGGAGGTACGCGACGGCGACCAGACGTGGAATGGCACGGCAGGGGTCGCCGACATCGCCACCGGCGCACCCATCGGGCCCGACATGGTTCACCGAGTCGGCAGCATCACCAAGACGTTCGTCGCGGCCGCGATCATGCAACAGGTCGAACAGGGGCGCATCGGTCTCGACACCTCGATCGGCGACTACCTGCCGCAGCTGGTCCCCGGTGAGCGTGGCGCGAAGATCACCGTCCGGATGCTGCTCGACAACACCAGTGGACTGGCCGAACATCTGCCGTACTCATTCCCTTCTCTGGCAGCCTTTTTCGGCGGGGCGCAGCTGTCGTCGGAGAGCCTGGACCAGCATCGGTTCACCCAGTTCGACCCGGTCGAGTTGATCGGCATGGGCGTCAACGCGCCGCCCGCCACCAGCGCACCCGGAGCGACTCCCGGCGTCTACTCCAACACCAACTACTTCGTGCTGGCCCAATTGCTGGAGAAGGTGACCGGAACGGCGTTCCAGACGTACATCGCCGAGAACGTGATCGCACGCGCCGGACTCGAACACACCGCGTTCCCGGACGGGCCGACCCTGACCGTTGCGCACCCGCGCATGTACGAGGCACTGTTCGGAATGATCGACCCACCACGCGATTACAGCGTCTACGACATGTCGTGGGCACTGCCCGGCGCCGGCCTGGTCTCGACCATGTCGGACCTGAACCGCTTCTACCGCATGCTGCTCAGCGGCCAGATCGTGAGCCAGGATTCCTTGACGCAGATGCAGCGCACAGTCCCCGTCATCGCCCTGGACGGCTCGCACCTCGAGTACGGCCTCGGCCTGCACAAGGTGCGAACCCCGGCGGGCGAAATATTCTGGGGCCACGACGGCAGTGTCTTCGGCACCCAATCCCTCTCGCTGACCAGCGCCGACGGCACCCGCCAGATGTCGGTCACGATGAACCTGGTCCGCTGGAACGAGCTGGGCCCCGACGGAAAACCGAAGCCCCACCCCATCGACGACGCCCTCACCGCCCTTTACCAGGTAGCGATGGGCGGGAAGTAGTCGCTTAGGCGGGGCCCATTCGTCGACGTCTAACAGTGTCACGGACGTTCCCCAGCTCCGCTACGGCCGGTACCCCTCGAATTCCCAGTGCCCGAGTTTGCCGATCTCGGAAGCCAACTCGGGCCATGTCGGACGTTCGAGGGGCGCGAGGAACTGTGATACGTACCGTTCGATTTCGCGGACGTCGACTCGATCCAGCACCAGAAGGTACCTCCCGGCGGCCGGCGCGCCCGCGAGCGCTCGATGACCGTACGCAAGTGCAGGTGGTCAGCGGGTGCGCCGGCCGGTGAGGGCGTTCAGGTCGATGGTCAGGGGGAACGGTTCGGGCACGTGCACGGTGCCGGTGGCGCGGGGCGTGATTCGGTATTCGCCGGTGTCGTCGAGGGTGTAGATCGTGAGGCCGACTGATTCGGTGTCGATGAGGTCGATCACCCAGTAGTGGGCGATGCGGTTGGCGGCGTACTCGCCTGCCTTGATGGAGTAGTCGCGGACTGCGGATTCGCCGGATGTCGCGATCTCGACGGCGAGCGCGATTTGGTCGCTGCGAATTCGGGGTTGGTCGTCGATATCGACAGGTGCGACCACCACATCTGGCACGCGACGGGGCGATTTGCCGGTGAGTTCGGCCTCGATTCCCGCGAAGGCTTCCCACTCTTCGGGGAGTTGGCTGTCCAACTGTATGAGCAGCCGGTTGATCGCTCGACTGACCCTTGACGTCGGGCGCTGGCTGACGAGAAGGAGTCCGTTCTCGATCTCGTAGCGATGGCTGTTATCGCACGGTAGAGCGTCGAATTCGACGATGGAGATCGGTTGTCCGAGCCGACTCGGTATCGTCTCGACCGCCACTTTCAGCCTCCGAGTGATTGTCCACTGCATCCTTGTGCCACTGTCGCAGCTTGAACTGGTCGGGTCGTGCTCTGTGAGCGCATGGGTTGGCAGCCTTGTATGCGGGCTGATTGTCAGCGCCATCCTGGCGGCGGGCTGTCTTGGTCGAGGTTCGGTGAAAAGCAGGCGGGTCGGCTTCATGGGGAGTGAAGAGGGTGTGATTGGCACCTGGCCGACCCGCCTGTCCACTATTCGTTGGCGGCGGTCCTGTGGATCGGGGTGTTTTCAGGCGTTGAAACGGTCGGTGATCATCTGTTCGGTCAGGCCGTATTCGGACAGCGAGTAGGTGTGGGTGGGTTTTCTTGTGCCGGTGCGGCTTTCGGTGTCGAGGGCGGTGATGGCTGTGCGGGCTGTGTCGGTGAGGGGGGTGTCGGTGGTGCGGTAGATGCGGTCTACGACGGCCAGGGGGTCGGTGCGAAGGTCGTCGAAGTCGACGTCGATGAAGGTGGCTTCGGGGTGGCGGGTGCGGGCGGCGGTGAAGTCGGACAGGCCTCGGGACCACAGGTCGAGTTGGGTTCGGCCGATGGTTTCGGGGGTGAACGTGGTGGACCAGCCTCGGGTTGCGTGGTCGTTGAGGCTGCACACCGAGCCGATGATGGTGGCGGGGTCGCGGTGGGTTTGGATGATGACGGCGTCGGGGTAGGTGGCCAGCAGGGCGTCGAGGCAGAACAGGTGGCTGGGGTTTTTCAGGACCCAGCGGCGGGGGTCGTTCATGCCGATGAGCTGCAGGTTGCGGCGGTGGCGGGCGTAGGCGGGGGTCCAGTCCTGGGCCGCCAGCCAGCGGGAATAGCCGGGGACGTAGGCCAGACATTCGTAGGAGTGCGACATGCCGGATTGGCGCAGAAGCTGCCAGCATTCCTCGACGTCGGCGGCGCTCATGTAGTGCAGGCCCATGAATTCGGGGTTCTGGACCTGGTGTTGGCGCAGGCCGGCGTCGATTTGCTGGTAGGCGGGGTTGGTCGGCCAGGTGTCGCGGGGCGGGCGTGGTTGGGGGAAGTCGGTCAGCCACATTTCCAGGCCCTGATTGGCAGGGTCCGCGACGAGCAGCCGGTGCAGGGCGGTGGTGCCGGTGCGAGGCAGTCCGGTGACGAAAATCGGTCGGGTGACCGGCGTTTCGACGTACTCGGGGTTGGCTGCCCACGCGGCTTCGCTCAACGCGCGAGCAATCAGCGTGCCGCGCAGGAAGAATCGCGACATCTTGCTGCCGAGTTCGGTGAGCCCGGCTTCGTCACGATAGGAGTCGAGCAATACCTGCAGTGCTTCGAGGTAGTCGTCGGGGCCGAAATCGGTGAGGCCGGTGAGTTTGGTGGCCGAGGCGTGCAGGTCGGCCACGGTGCCGACGTCAGTGCGCACAGTCATGGTTCAAAGCTCCTAGTTGTGGTATTCGCCGCAGTTGACGTCGAGGGTCTGACCGGTGATCGCCGACGACCACTCCGACGCGAGAAACACCACAGCACGGGCGATTTCGTCGGGTTCGGGCAAACGCTTCAGGTCCGATTTCAACGCGGTCTGTTCATAGACCTGTTCGACGGTGATGCCGTACTTCTCCGCGACCTGACCGAAGTACCACTTCAGCTGGTCGGTCCAGATATAGCCCGGCAGAACACTATTGACGCGAACTCCCTTGGCGCCGAGTTCGGTTGCCAGGGTCTGTGACATCGCCAGCAGCGCGGCTTTGGTGAGTTTGTAACTGCCGTACCGCGGTTCGGAATGCCGAACGACCATCGAATTGATCATCACCACAGCACCTTTGGACTCGGCGAGCGCGGGCGTGAACGCCTGGGTCATTCGCAACCCGCCCAGCACCGTCATGTCGAAACTCGACCGGATGTGGTCGAAATCCGTGCGGTCCAGCGGTTTCATCGACGGGACCGAGAACGCGTTGTTCACCAACGCGTCGACCCGGCCGAAGGTATCGACCGTGCGCGCCACGAGGTTGTGGACCGCCGCCTCGTCGGTGATGTCGGTGGGCACACTCAGCGTCGCGCCACCGGCGGCCTCGATCTCGCCGGCCACCTCGAGCAGTCGTGATTCGGTGCGCGCCGCGAGCACGACCGTCGCACCGGCCGCGGCAGCTTCCAAACAGATCGATCGGCCCAGACCAGGCCCGACTCCGGAGACAACGACGACTTTCCCGTCCAACAATGCCCCACTCATCCCAGCATCCGATCTGCGAAGGCCCGCTGGCGGGCACTGATCCGGTCACGCCATCCAGCGGCGTCGATCCGGTTGTCTTCGAAATAGGGAAGGTGTTGCGCGACTTGATCAATCGCCACCACTTCGACCGTCGGGCCATCCGCCTCGTTCATCGGGCGATCGGTGCGCTGCCACCGGAACTGCAGGATTCCGCGCGTCCGGCCGGTGGTTTCGATCCAGTTCGCAATGCCCGGATCCTGCCTACTCACCACCATCCGAATCATCCCGTCCGAATCCACCTGTGCCTGAGCGTGATTGAGACTGGTCTGGTGGTTGACGTAGTCCAGGGAGATGTACCAGAGACTGCCCAGCTGGAAACCCTGGTACGGCGCATCGGATTTCGGGACGGTGATCACCAGCGCCTGATCATCGGCGAGATCGAAATGCCCGACCGAGGAGTACTGGGTGCTCAGCCCGCCGGGGGTCAGCCGGGGTGCGGTCAGCGTGTTCACCGGCAGGTCCAGATAGAACCACTTGGGGAAGTTGAACCAGGTGTGCACGCGGGTGAGCAGCATCTTCGCCGCCGCGCCGTATCGTTTGCGGATGCGCGCCAGGTCCGGTTCGACGGGTGCGGTGCCGATGGTGTCGACGCGCTCGATCCGAATAGAACCCTTGCGCTGCGACCAGTCGCCGTAGACCTCGCGCACGGCAAGCATGGACGCCCCGTCACCGAGCGGAAAATAGTCCGGACCCGCATCGGGTTTCGCGGGGCCGAAGCGCAGGGTGAAACTACCGTCGTCGGAGATCGGAATGCGCCGGTCGTCGAACGCGTCGGCGCCGCCGGGCACGTCGGTGGCGGTGTAATCACCTTTGAGCACTTGGAAACTCAGGTCGACCGTGCTGCCGCGCACCCCGGTCACCACGTATTCCGCGGTCGGCTCGATGTTGGCGTGGTAGTAGAGCGTGTCCGGGTTGTCCAGGCCCATTTTCGCGTAGGGGCCGGTCGAGGACACGAAGTACGGATGCGAGGTGCCGTGCGCGCCCGAAAGACGCAGGCAGGCTGCGATACTGGCGGCGAGATAGTCGTAACCCTCGGCCAGATCCTGGTCGCTGCGAACGAATTCCGCACTGGCGATGAGAGTTTCGGCCTGCGCGACCGCGGCGAGGAAGGGGGCGGTCAGTGGATCGGGTGGTGCGACGGTGGTCGTACTGGAGTGGGTCAACGGTCTGCGATTCCTAGCTCTCGGAGAATGTGGGTAGCGATGTCGGACGGGGACCCGAGGTCGGGCGTGATGACGAGATCGGCATGCTCAGGGCGTTCATACGGCGAGCCGATCCCCGTGAAGCCGGGCAGCTCACCGGCGCGCGCCTTGGCGTAGAGGCCCTTCGGGTCGCGGCGTTCGCATTCCGGCAGCGGCGTGTCGACGAAGACCTCATGGAAGGGCAGTTCCCGGTCGGCATGGGTGGTGCGGGCATCGGCCCGTTGCGCGGCGAACGGGCTGATCACCGACACGATCGCCACCGCACCGGAATCGGCGAACAATGCTGCGACTTCGGCGACGCGGCGCACGTTCTCGTCCCGGTCGGCGGGGGAGAAGCCGAGGCCTGCGTTGAGGCCGTGGCGCAGATTGTCGCCGTCGAGCAGGTAGGCCGGCCGCCCGGCCGCCACCAGCTGACGTTCCAGCTCGACGGCGACGGTGGACTTCCCCGACCCGGACAGGCCGGTCAGCCAGATGGTCGTGCCGGTGTGCCCGCGTTCGGTGCGAGTCACCGCCGAGCGATGCCAGGTCAGAGACCACGCTGGGCGGACAATTGCGTCGCTTTCGGTCGCGGATTCGACCGATGATGCGAGAAATGTCCGCTCAGCGTGGTCCAACCCGGTCTCCCGACCGGTCACCATCCCGGCGGCGACCGTCTGGTCGGTCACGGGATCGATCAGGATGAAACTGCCCGTGCGCCGATTCTCCCGATACGAATCGAACAGCATCCGATGACGACTGCGCAGTCGGATGCGCGCAATGTCGTTGAGCGACAACGACTCCACGTCCTCGACCCGATGCAGGGTGTTCACATCCAGCCGGTAGTCGATGGCGGTGACCTCCGCGGAGGAGGTCTGCGCGGCGGTGCGCACCAAATACTGTGCTCCCGCACGCAATTGAGCAGTCTCGGAGAACCAGCACACCATCGCGTCCAGTTCGGTGCCGATATGCGGGCGATTGCCAGGCCGGGCCAGTAGGTCGCCGCGCCCGACATCGATGTCGTCTTCCAGTGTCAGCGAGACAGCCATGCCGGTGAACGCTTCGTCGACCTTCGTGCCGCCCGGACCCCAGATCTCCCGAACATGGGTCGCGCGACCCGACGGCAACACCACCACCTCGTCACCGGCTTTGAAGATCCCGCCCGCGACGGTGCCGGCGTAACTGCGGTGGTCCAGACCCTCCTGCGCCCGGATGACGTACTGAATCGGCAGTCGGGCATCGATGAGATTGCGATCCGAGGCGATGTGCACGTCCTCGAGATGGCGCAGCAGCGGCGGGCCCGGATACCAGGGCATGTGCTGCGAACCGTCGACAACGTTGTCGCCCAGCAGGGCCGAGACGGGAACGAAGCTCAGGTCGCCGACGGTCAATTTGGATGCGAACGCGGCGAATTCGGTGCGGATCTGCTCGAACCGCTCCTGCGACCAGTCGACCAGGTCCATCTTGTTCACGCACACCACCAGGTGCGGCACGCCCAGCAGCGTGGCCAGGAACGCGTGCCTGCGGGTCTGTTCGGACACGCCGGTGCGGGCGTCGACCAGGATCAGCGCGAGGTCCGCGGTGGACGCGCCGGTCACCATATTGCGCGTGTACTGCACGTGGCCAGGGGTGTCAGCGATGACGAACTTGCGGCGCGGAGTGGTCACGTAGCGATAGGCGACGTCGATGGTGATGCCCTGCTCGCGTTCGGCGCGCAAACCATCGGTGACCAGCGCCAGATCCGCTGCGGCACCGCCACGTTCGGTGCTGACCTTCTCGATGGCGGCGAGTTGGTCGTCGAACAGCGACTTGGAGTCGTAGAGCAGTCGGCCGATCAGAGTGGACTTGCCGTCGTCGACGCTGCCCGCGGTCGCGATTCGTAAAAGGTTGCGGCGCATCAGAAGTAGCCCTCTCGCTTGCGGTCTTCCATGCCGGTCTCGGAGATCCGGTCGTCGGCGCGGGTGGCGCCGCGCTCGGTGAGGCGGGTGGCGGCTGTTTCCGCGATCACCTTCGTCGGGGTGTCGGCGGTGCTTTCGACGCAGCCGGTGCAGGTGGCGTCGCCCACCGTGCGGAAACGGACGGTCGCCTCGAAGGTGCGCTCGCCGGGGGCCGCGTCGACGAATCGTGTTGCCGACAACAGCATTCCGTCGCGTTCGATCACCTGTCGACGGTGCGCGTAATACAGCGACGGCAGCTCGACGGCCTCGCGATCGATGTACTCCCAGATGTCGAGCTCGGTCCAGTTCGACAGCGGGAACACCCGAATGTGTTCGCCGGGCTGATGACGACCGTTGTAGAGGTTCCACACCTCGGGCCGCTGCGCGCGGGGATCCCATTCGCCGAAACTGTTGCGGAAGCTGAAGACTCGCTCCTTGGCGCGGGCCTTCTCCTCGTCGCGCCGGGCTCCACCGAAGGCCGCGTCGAACCTGTTCTCGCCGATCGCGCGCAGCAAAGTGGTGGTTTGCAAAGGGTTTCGGGTGGCGCCCGGACGTTCTACGGCGCGGCCCGCGTCGATGTCGTCCTGGACTCGGGCAACAACCAGGCGTGCTCCGGTGCGCTCGACGGTGCGGTCGCGGAACTCGATCACCTCGTCGAAATTGTGGCCGGTGTCCACGTGCAGCAATGGAAACGGCAGGTGCGCAGGCCAGAACGCGCGGCGTGCCAGATGTAGCAGCACGGCGGAATCCTTGCCGCCGGAGAACAGTAGGGCCGGTCGCGCGAGCGTGGCCGCGACCTCTCGGAAGATGTGCACCGACTCGGCCTCCAAGGCCGCCAGATGCGATAACTCGTACCCCGCTTGCACTGTTCACCCTCTTGTTCTCGCGATTTGTCGGAAACTCTCTCCGACGACTTGCGGTGTCGAATAGTCGACGCTATCGTTCGGTATTGTGACACCGACGATAAGCCGGGCCCAGGGCGCCGGTCAAGAGGTGAACCCGGATTCGATGGGCGATGCCGAGATTCCCGGTGCCGCGTCACCGCCGACGCATCGGGTGGTGAAGGTGCTGGAACTGTTGTCCAGGCGAGCGACCGAGCATCTGTCGCTGGCCCGGATCGTGCGGGAAGCGGGGCTTTCTCGCGCCACCGCCCATGCCGTGCTCGCTCAGCTCACCGCCGACGGGTGGACCGTGCGTGATGATGATGGTTGTTACGGAATCGGGCTTCGGCTACTGACGGTCGCTCGACGGGCCGAGGCGGCATTTCCGTTGCGCCGCACCGCTATTGCGCATCTGCATCAGTTGTCGGAGGTGGCCGGCATTCCGGTGTTCCTCGCCGAACGGGCCGGGGACAGCATCGTGGTCACCGAGGTGGTCGGGCAGCCGTCGGCCGGTTGGATTCGGCCCGGACGGCGGCTGCCGCTCGCGCCGCCTGTGTGCCGCGAATTCGTCGCCTGGGCACCGGAATCCGTGCGAAATACCTGGCTGGAAGCCGCCGACCCGGCCCATCGCGACCGGCTGACTCGCGTGCTCGCCGAAATCCGCACGCGCGGCTACTCCGTCGAACGCCTCGTCGACGACTCGACGCCGATGCTGGAAGTGCTGGCGGGCCTGCGTGATTCGCCCGTCACCGCGGCCCTGCGCGCTCAACTCGGCTCGGTCATCACCGAACTGATCACCATCGACTACCTCCCCGACGAGCTCGGCCCCGAAAACGCTGTCGTCACTCTCTCTGCCCCCATCCGCGACCGTAACGGTGCAGTCGTCGCAGCGGTCGTCAGCTGCCCCGACACCCGGCTGTCCGCCGCGGAACTGAGTGAACTCGGCGCGGCGACAATGGCGGCCGCGGACCGCATCGCACTCGGTGAACTGGTGGAGTAGCGCGCCGCCTGCCACCCATGGCAACTGTCTCGCCGTCCGGCATAGGGCAGCGGACTGCCCGGATTGTGTGCTCTCGAGCACTTTTCGCACCGAACGGGTTTCGATCAGTCGGCTTCGAGTACTCGATAGCGGCGTTTCGCCATTACGCTGACGAATGGATCTGACTGAACGCGACCCGCTCCACGGTCGCGCGGTCAGAGGGCGAGGAAGGACTACGGACGTGGCAAACGACGCCGATCGGTGGTGGGAGGCGCCCGGACTCTCCGGCCCGACCCCCGACCCCGCCGCACCACCCGCCGCGGACCAGACCATCCTGCGACCGCCCAGTGGTCCCGAACAGCCCAGCGCCGCACCGCAAGACGGTGCGCAGCCGCCTGTCGGGCAACAGTCTGGAACGGATGATCAGCCACAGTGGCAGCAGCCAGGAACGGGACAGCCTGGCAGCGGAC
Source organism: Nocardia sp. NPDC058640 (assembly GCF_042716995.1). Taxonomy (NCBI): domain Bacteria; kingdom Bacillati; phylum Actinomycetota; class Actinomycetes; order Mycobacteriales; family Nocardiaceae; genus Nocardia; species Nocardia sp. NPDC058640. The sequence continues at coordinate 3,533 of NZ_JBHXRG010000020.1, read as the reverse complement.
AACATCCGGTCGCTGATCCCACGGTGGTCGGCCAGCCGGGGATCGGCGGCCAGCCGTGGCAGCAACCCGGTCTCGGGCAGCAGCCGCAGTGGCAGCAACCAGGAACGGGACAGCCCGGTAGCGGGGAGTATCAGCAGGCGACGCCGACAGTTTTCGGTCAGCCGGGGCCGGGCCAGCAGCCGTACGGCCAGCAGCCCGGCAGCGGCGAGTACCAGCAGGCGCCCCCGACTGTCTTCGGTCAGCCGGGGCCAGGCCAGCAGTTCGGGGCACCGCAGCCCGGTAGCGGGGAATATCAGCAGGCGCCACCGACCGTGTTCGGTCAGCCGGTGGGCAGCGGCGAACAGCCGTACGGTCAGCAGCCACAGTGGCAGCAACCGTCCGGTAGCGGCCAGCACCCGTACGCGCCGCCAGCGCCTGGACAGCAGTTCGGCCAGCCAGGCACGGGGCAACAACCCTTCCCTCAGCAGGCCGGGATGGGCCAAGATCCCTACGCGCAGCACCCCGGCACAGGCCAACAGCCGTACCCGCAACAGCCCTACGGCCAGCAGTTCGGCTCACCCCAGCAACCCTTCGCCCAGCCGGGTTACGGTCAACAGTCCTACGGTTACGCCCCTGCCCCACAACCACTTCCGGCACCCCCACGCCGAGGCGGCTCGGGGAAGATCATCGCGGTCGTAGCAGTAATCGCCGTGCTGGCGATCGGCATAGCGGTCACAGTGGCATTCGCGACCAGTTCCTCCGAACAGACCACTGCCGCACCGACTTCCACCACCACCGCCCCCGTCACCACCACAAAAGCGGCCCCACTATCGGGCACCAGCACCGCCCCCATCACTCCCGGCTCGAAGGGCGTGCTGGTCTCCAGCTACCGAGTCGCCTATGACGTACCGGCCGCTTGGAAGATCCACGCCTCCACCGACCCACTGGAAATCACCAACCAGTTCGGCACGATCGACGGACGCGGCCAAGCCACCGAGGGCGCCGCCTACTGCCCGGGCTCGGCCTATCGCGCCATGGCCGCAGTGACCTCGACCACCGAGAAGGACCCCGCCGCCGCGGCCACCGCCATCGCGAAAAGCTCTGCGGCAGGCGGCTATTCGGACGCCACCGGCGGCAAGATCACCGCCGCTACCTCGATGAAGACCGATAGCGGCATCGAGGGCCAGTTCGTGGAATCCGCAGGCCCGTGGGCCCCGTCGCGACCGGGCTGCACCGCCAACGCCTACTCCATCTACACCTTCGGCTTCCGCAACGCCGCCAACACCCTGCTGGTGCTGACCATCCTCGTCGACCGCAACGCCACCGGCGAACTCACCGCCGACCAGGCCAAGACGATGATCAAAAGCCTGCGTCTGTCCTAGCGGCCGCGGCGGCATCGGGCGCAGTGTTCGTAGACTCGACTCATGACCGCAGCCGCATCGAACTCGACCGACCTGCCGGCGAGCCTGGTGGAGATGACCGCTGACCACGTCCGCGCGCAGGTGCTTGGCGGTGCGTTGGCGCCGGGGGAGCGGGTGGGCGAGGAGGCGCTGTGCGCGCAGCTGGGGATCAGTCGGGCGCCGGTGCGGGAAGCGTTGCGGCGCTTGGCCGAACAGGGGTTGGTCGAGCATCTGCCGCGCCGGGGATACCGCGTGGTGGTGTGGTCCGCGCACGACATCGTGCAGTTGTTCGAGGTGCGGCGCGCGTTGGAACAGCACGCGCTGACCACCGCGCTGCCGTGCGCGCAGTTACGCCTGGGCGGCGTGCGCGCCGCACTCGAGCAGTTGACCGCCGCGGACAAGCGCAAAGACTGGGTTGCCCGCGACGACGCCCACCGCCGCTTTCACGCCGAAATCGTTGCCCTGGCAGGTAATCGGCAGTTGGACCTGGTGTATGAGCAGGTCCTGGTGAAGCTGCAGCTGGCCATGGCACGCAACCTGCGCGAGGAGACCGAAGCGGGTGCCCGGCGCGATGGCGTGCGCCGGCATCAGGAACTGCTGACCGCCCTGGAGACCAACGACCCGGTGCGGGCCGAGGCGGCGCTGCGCAGGCACGGCGAGCAAACATACCTGAAACTCGGTATCTCCTAACACATCCGATACAGACCGCTACCACCGCCGTCACACATTCTGTCGACAATCGACAAGATGACAGGCTCTACGGTCACCGAAATTCTCGCCCAGCACCAAAGTGGCAGCGGCTCGCCGACCCGGACCGCCGCACGGGTGGCCGACGCGATGGCCGCGCGCGGCGACGACGGCACGTGGATCACCCCGGTATCGCGCGAGGAATTACTCAGTGCGGCAACAGCTATCGAACGTCGGCCGGGTGCTCGCACATTACCGCTGTACGGGGTGCCGTTCGGGGTGAAGGACAGCATCGATGTCGCGGGCTATCCAACGACCCTGGCCTGCCCCGACTACGCCTACGTCGCCACCCGCACCGCGCCCGCTGTGCAGCGTCTGCTCGACGCGGGTGCGTTGTTCGTGGGCAAGACCAATCTCGACCAGTTCGCCACCGGACTCAACGGCACCCGAACGCCATATCCGGTGCCGCGCAGCGTATTCGGCGGTGACCTGATCAGCGGCGGCTCCAGTTCCGGCTCGGCACTGGCCGTGGCGCTCGGTCAGGTGCCGTTCTGCGTGGCCACCGACACGGCCGGGTCGGGCCGGGTGCCCGCCGCGCTCAACGGCATCGTGGGCTGGAAGCCGTCACGCGGTCTGATCAGCACCGTCGGACTGGTCCCCGCCTGCAAGTCGCTGGATTGCCTGACGCTGATGGCGACAACGATCGAAGACCTCGACCTGGTCGCCGACGTGATCATGGCGGTCGACCATGACGACCCGTGGTCACGGGCGAGGGGCCCACGATTTCATGGCGGCCCGATCCGGCTCGGCCTCCCGGCCCCACACGAACTCGAGTTCTTCGGCGACGAGGCCATGCGCACCGCACACCTGGCCGCTCGAGACCAGCTGCCGCGCAATGGGTTCGAGTGCGTGAACACCACTCTCGCACCGTTCCTCGCGGCGGGCGCACTGCTCTACCAGGGTCCCTGGGTCGCGGAACGACTGGTCGAGTTCGAACAGTTCCTCACCGAACGCCCCGACTCGATCCTGCCGGTGATCCGGGAAATCCTGGACAGCGGAAGGAAATTCAGCGCCGTCGACGTCTTCCGCGCACAGCAGCGGTTGCAGCAGCTACGTGCCGAGGTGGCCCGACTATGGGACACGGTCGACGCGATCGTGGTGCCGACCATCGGCACCACCTTCACCGTCGCCGACGTGCTGGCCGACCCCATCGCCACCAATACCGTGCTCGGCCACTACACCCACTTCGGCAACCTGCTCGACCTCACCGCGATCGCCGTGCCCGCCGGCACCACACGCGAAGGAAGACCGGTGTCGCTCATGGTGTTCGGCCCCGCCCTCGCCGACGACGTCGTCCTGGCCGCCGCCGCCCGCCTGCTGGACGAACCCCGCACCCCCACGCTGCACGACTTCGGACCGGTGTCCCTCCAGGAGCGACGATGACCGAAATCCCCGCCACCCCAACGC
>NZ_JBHXRG010000019.1:0-110380 GCF_042716995.1 Nocardia sp. NPDC058640 | reverse complement strand
GCCCTAGGGAGGGTCCGCCGCGCAGCGGCGGTAGCGGCCCCTCAGGGGCCGCGCTCGAGCGCGCCAGCGCTCCAAAATTACAGCCGAGCAGCCAGGCGGGTGCCCTGGTCGATGGCGCGCTTGGCATCCAGTTCTGCGGCCAGGTCGGCGCCGCCGATGAGGTGCAGGTCCACGCCCGCCGCACGCAGCGGCTCTTCGAGTTCGCGCACGGATTCCTGTCCGGCACACACGATCACGTTGTCGACCTCGATCACCCGCGGGTTCTCGTGCTTGTCGCCGAAGCTGATGTGCAGGCCCGCGTCGTCGATGCGGTCGTAGTTCACGCCGCCGACCTTCTCGACGCCCTTGGCTTTGAGGGCGGCACGGTGGACCCAGCCGGAGGTCTTGCCCAGGTCCTTGCCGAACGGGGTCGACTTGCGTTGCAGCAGAACGACATCGCGCGCGGCGGGGGAGGGGTTGGGCTTCTTGAGCTGGCCGCGGGACTGCTCGTCCTCGGAGTCCACGCCCCACTCCTCTTTCCACTCGTCGAGCTTGAGCGTGGGATGTCCTTCGACGGTGAGGTATTCGCTCACGTCGTAGCCGATACCGCCCGCGCCGATCACCGCGACCTTCTTGCCGACCGGCTTCTCCTCCTTCACCAGTTCGGCGTACGACAGCACCATCGGGTGGTCGATGCCGGGGATGTTGGGGATGCGGGGGCGCACGCCGGTGGCCAGGATCACCGAGTCGTACTTGCCTGCGATCAATTCGTCTGCGCTGACCCGCTTTTCGAGGTGCAGGGTCACGCCGGTGACGTCGATCTTGCGGCGGAAGTAGCGGATCGACTCGTCGAACTCCTCCTTGCCGGGGATGCGGCGGGCGATGTCGAACTGGCCGCCGATCTTGTCGTCGGACTCGAACAGGTCCACGTGATGACCTCGCTCGGCCAGGCTCACCGCGGCCGACAGGCCCGCCGGACCGGCACCGACGACGGCGAACCGCTTGGCGCGGCGGGTGGGCAGCAGGTTCAACGTGGTCTCGCTGCCCGCACGCGGGTTGACCAGGCACGACACCTTCTTGTTGCCGAAGGCGTGATCCAGGCAGGCCTGGTTGCAGGCGATGCAGGTGTTGATCTCGTCGGCGCGGTCACCCTGCGCCTTGTTCGCCCATTCGGGGTCGGCCAGCAGCGGCCGGGCCAGCGAGATCAGGGCCGCGTCACCGCGCGTCAGGATCTCCTCGGCGATCTCGGGCATATTGATCCGGTTCGACGCGCACACCGGGATGGTCACCTTGCGGGCGATCTTGGCGGTGAACTCCACGAACGCCGCGCGCGGCACCGAGGTGACGATGGTGGGCACCCGCGCCTCGTGCCAGCCGATATCGGTGTTGATGATGTCGACGCCGACCGCTTCCAATTCCTGTGCCAGCGCGACGATTTCGTCGAAGGTCTGGCCCTTCTCCACCAGTTCGGCCATCGACAGCCGGAACACGATGATGAAGTCGGGGCCCACCTCGGCGCGGATGCGGCGCGCGATCTCCACGGGCAGCCGACGCCGGTTCTCGGGCGTGCCACCCCACTTGTCGGTGCGCTTGTTCACGCGCGGGGCGAGGAACTGGTTGAGGAAATAGCCCTCACCGCCCATGATCTCGCAGCCGTCGTAGCCGGCGAATTTCGCCAGCCCGGCGCAGCGCGCGTAGTCGTCGATGGTGCGCTCGACACCCTTCGACGACAGTGCGCGCGGCTTGAACGGGTTGATCGCGGACTTGATCGCCGAAGCCGAAACACTGGTCGGCATATAGGAATAGCGGCCCGCGTGCAGGATCTGGATGGCGATCTTGCCGCCTTCGGCGTGCACCGCCTTGGTGATCGCGCGATGCCGGTAGGCCTCGGTCTTGTTGGAGAGCTTGCCGCCGAACGGGGACAGCCAGCCGGTGCGGTTGGGGGAGTAGCCGCCGGTGATGATCAGGCCGACACCGCCGCGCGCGCGTTCGGCGAAGTAGGCGGCCAGCTTGTTGGTGTCCCAGGCGCGATCTTCCAGGCCGGTGTGCATGGAACCCATGACCACCCGGTTGCGCAGGGTGGTGTGGCCGAGGTCGAGGGGGGAGAACAGATGGGGATAGGCAGTCATGGGCGGTGGTCACCTTTTCGCGGTCGCAGGGCCTGCAGTACTTCGTCGCACCATTCGAGATAGCCGGACTCCGCGCGGATGCCCGCGCGAAGCACCAGATACTGGTGCAGAGCGGTGCCGGAGAGCTGGTCCGGCGCCGGAAAGAATTTCTTTTCGCTGAGGCGGTATTCGTCCAGGCGCTGCGCGTGCTGGGCGCGATGCCGCGCGACCTCGGCGCAGATGGCATCGATGTCGCCGTACGCGGCGGCGCGGATCTTCACGCCCAGTTCGTCGCGGGCGGGTGCGGCGTCGGTGGGTTCGGCCAGCCAGCGGGCGATCTCGGCCTGCCCGGCCGGTGCCACCGAGTACACCTTCTTGTCGGGTTTGCCCTGCTGGTTCACCGATTCCGCGGTCACCCAGCCGGATTCCTCCATACGCTTGAGGACCCGGTAGATCTGCTGGTGGGTGGCACTCCAGAAGTAGCCGATCGACTTGTCGAATCGGCGCGCGAGCTCATACCCAGAGCCGGCCCGCTCGGTGAGCGAGACCAGCAGCGCGTGCTCCAGTGCCATGACACGAGAGTATCCGCAACGCTCGGTACTATGCAACCAGGTTCATATGAATTGACGGCGCGAATGTCGGATCGCCGATACGCTTCGCGGATGACCGAGGTGAACGCGTCCGACACCGTCGGCGAGGCGGCCGGACGCGGACAGGTACTGGCGTGGGGGCTGTGGGACTGGGGGTCGTCGGCCTTCCAGGCCGTGACGCTGACCTTTGTGTTCTCGGTGTATCTCACCGACAAGGTGGGCGACGACCTGCCCGGTTCGATCTCCGCGAGCGCGTGGCTGGGGTGGGCACTGGCCGGGGCCGGATTGGTCGTGGCGGTCACCGCGCCGGTGTGCGGGCAGTACTTCGACGCGGTCGGTTCGCGTAAACGGGCCTTGGCGACGTTGACCGCGCTCACCGTCGGCGCGATGTCGCTGATGTTCTTCGTCCACGACGACTATCACGACCTGTGGCTGGGCCTTGCGCTGCTGGCGTTTGCCGCGGCCACCTTCGAACTGGCGGGCGTGCCCTACAACGCGATGATGCGCCAGGTTTCCACACCGGCCACGGTCGGGCGGGTCTCCGGATTCGGTTGGGCGATGGGCTATTTCGGCGGCATCGTGCTGCTGCTGATCTGCTACGTCGGGTTCTTGGCCGGTGACGGCGACACCCGCGGGCTGCTCGGGATGCCCACCGATCAGGGCTTGAACATCCGCCTGGTGATCGTGCTCGCGGCGGTGTGGTTCACGGTGTTCGCGCTGCCGGTGCTGTTCGCGGTGCCGGAGATGCCACGCACCGGCGCCGATCCGGGGGCGGCCAAGGTCGGGTTCCTCGGTTCCTACCGGGTGCTCGCGCGCGACGTGCGCGTGCTGTGGGGGCAGGACCGGCACACGGTGTACTTCCTGCTGGCCAGCGCGGTATTCCGGGACGGTCTGGCGGGGGTGTTCACCTTCGGCGGGGTGCTGGCGGTGACGGTGTACGGGTTCGCCGACGCCGACGTGCTGCTGTTCGGGATCGCCGCCAATGTGGTGGCGGGCGCGGCCGCGATCGTGGCGGGTCGGTTCGACGACCGGATGGGGCCCAAACGGGTGATCGTGGCGTCGCTGGTCGGCATGCTGATCTGCGGTTCGGTGCTGCTGGCGGTCTCGGGCCCGACGATGTTCTGGATCTTCGGGCTGGCCCTGACGGTGTTCGTGGGGCCCGCGCAGGCGTCGGCGCGTTCGTTCGTCGCGCGGCTGGCGCCACCGGGACGCGAAGGTCAGCTGTTCGGGCTGTACACCACGACCGGCCGGGCCGTGTCGTTCCTGGCACCGGCCCTGTTCGGGGTGTTCGTGGCGGTGTTCCACAGCGATCGCGCGGGCATCGCGGGACTGCTGGTGGTGTTGGCGCTGGGTTTGCTGGTGCTGTTGCCGGTGCGTTCGCCCGGAAAGGTCACGCTGGAGAAGGAATCTCTGTGATGCGTCACCGAAGCAGCGCCCGATAGTTGTGTGTACGCCCGTACTCTGAGTTCACTCCGCGTTTTTGGGTACCCAGCCCGCGATGCCCAAAGCGATCAGTCGCATCTGCATGACGGTGCGCTCCTGAATCGCCGATTCCTCACGGGGGGTGGATGCCACGAACGCGGCAATACCGTCGGTCACGGTGGTGACCAGTAGATCAGCGGCGATCTCCAACTCGGTGGTGCTCCACGAATCCAGTGCACGCAACCGGGACAGATCCGCGACGATCTCGCGCACGATCAACTGCATCTCCATCGCGATCGCCTGACGCAGTGGTGCGGGACCACCGTGACGTTCGCGAATGAGAAAGCCGAACAGTGCCCGCTTGGCGCGCACCTGTTCGAACACGAAGCGCACCGTATCGGCCAGGTGGGCGTCGGGTTTGCGCCTGACCTCGCGCAATGCCAGGCGCAGCGCGGTCACGCCCTCGTCGACGATGGTCGCGCCCAGGTCGTCCAACGAGGCGAAATGACGGTAGAAGGCCGTGGGCACGATGCCGGCCGAGCGGGCGATCTCGCGCAGGCTCAAGGCCGCGAAACCGCGCTCCGATGCCAGCAGGAGAGTGCCGTCCAGCAGTGCGGCCCTGGTGTGCGCTTTGCGCTCATTGCGGGTCCCGGCCTGCTCAGTCACATCGGTGAGTATACGTGCGTTCACCATAGCCGCTTTCGTCATTGTGTTGTCCGCCTCACATCTTTGCCGGTTGACAGCGCCCCGGGGTCATCCGGCACACTAGTGAGTGTACAGACGTGCACTGAAAGTTGAAGCGCACGCCGAACTTTCTCGTAAGGGGCAATACGACATGGTGGGACTGATCGATCTGGTGCAGACGTTGACCACGCCGCACCCGCTGGACCGGTACCTGGAGCTCGTGCGCCCCGGGCTCACCGCCCGGGAGCTGCGCGCCGAGGTCACCCACGTCTCGCACGCCACACCCGGCTCGGTGACGCTGACGCTGCGGGCCTCCCGTCAGTGGCGCGGCCACGCCGCGGGCCAGTACATCCAGATCGGCGTCTCGATCAACGGCGTGCGCCACACCCGCTGCTACTCGCCGATCGACCCCGAGAGCAGCAACGGCCAGCGCTACCTGCAGATCACCGTGAAGGCGCACCCGGGCGGGCTGGTCTCGAACTACCTGCACGACAACGCCAAGCCCGGCATGGTCGTCGACCTGGCGCCCGCGTCGGGTGTGTTCCACCTGCCGCAGCAGCGTCCCGACAAGATCCTGTTGGTCAGCGGCGGCAGCGGCATCACGCCGGTACTGTCGATGCTGCGTACTCTCGACGCCGAGGGGTACACAGGAGATGTCACCTTCCTGCACTACGCGCGGCAGCCCGAAATGGTGCCGCACCGCGCGGAACTGTCCTCGATCGCGCAGCGTCGCGCCAACTTCCGTATCGAGTACCGCTACCCGGTCGAGCCGGGCACGGTGATCGACGGTGAAACCTCCACCGGCAGTGGGTTCTTCGACTACGACGAGCTCGAGCGGGTGGCACCGTGGTTCGCGAACGCACAGACGTTCGTCTGTGGGCCGCCGCCGCTGATGCGCGCGGTGCACACGATCTTCGACGCCGAAGGTCTGCAGGATCGGGTACTCAGCGAAGAGTTCACGCTCACCACCGTGCCCACCGACCCGTCCGAAGCCACCGGCACGGTGACCTTCTCCGACAGCGACGTCGCCGCCGACAACACCGGAGCAACGCTGCTCGAACAGGCCGAAGCATCGGGCCTGACCCCGGAATACGGCTGCCGCATGGGAATTTGCTTCTCCTGCACCGCGACCAAGGTCTCCGGCTGCACCCGCAACATCCGCACCGGCGAACTCGACGCCGAGCCCGACAAGCAGATCCAGGTCTGCATCAACACCGCTGTCGGCGACGTCGACATCGCACTCTGATCGACACACAGAACCAAACAAGGGGAGATATAGCCATGACGATCCTCACCGAAGGCAAAGACGGCCCGGTCATCCTGAGCCCGGAGCAGGTCGAAGAGCTCGGCGCCGCACTGGACGCGATCCGCGCCCGCGTCGTCGACGACCTCGGCGAACGCGACCGCGACTACATCTACAACATCATCAAGACCCAGCGTGGCTTCGAGATCGCCGGCCGCGGTCTGATGTACCTGGGCTTCCTGCCCCCGTTCTGGCTCGCCGGTGTGGCGGCGCTGGGTGTGTCGAAGATCCTGGACAACATGGAGATCGGCCACAACGTCATGCACGGCCAGTACGACTGGATGCGTGAGCGCGGCATCAACTCCCGCGAATTCGACTGGGACACCGTGTGCCCGGCGGATCAGTGGAAGCACTCGCACAACTACATGCACCACACCTACACCAACATCCACGACATGGACCGCGACATCGGTTACGGCATCCTGCGTATGGACGAGGGTCAGAAGTGGCACCCGTACTACCTGGGCAACCCGCTGTACGCGTTCCTGCTGATGACGTTCTTCGAGTGGGGCGTGATGCTGCACGACCTCGAGGCCGACAACATCATCAAGGGCAAGCGCAAGTGGTCCGACCTCAAGCCGCTGCTCAAGGGCCAGGGCAAGAAGGCCGGCAAGCAGGTCTTCAAGGACTACGTGATGTTCCCGGCGCTGACCGGCCCACTGTTCGTGTCCACCCTGGCAGGCAACGTGGCGGCCAACCTGGTGCGCAACGTGTGGACCTACTCGATCATCTTCTGTGGTCACTTCCCCTCGGGCGTGCAGACGTTCTCCAAGGAGGAGACCGAGGTCGAGACCCGCGGCGAGTGGTACGTGCGTCAGATGCTGGGTTCGGCCAACATCAAGGGTTCGCGACTGTTCCACATCATGTCGGGCAACCTGTCGCACCAGATCGAGCACCACCTGTTCCCGGATATCCCGGCGAACCGGTACCCGGAGATCGCGCCCGAGGTCAAGGCGCTGGCCGACAAGTACGGCCTGCCCTACAACACCGGCCGTTTCTCCAAGCAGATCGGCTCGGTCTGGGCCAAGATCTTCCTGCTCTCGGTACCGGATCGCTTTGTCAACAGGTCGTCCAAGCCTGCTGTTATCCTGATGCGTAATCAGCCGGAATCTTCCACTGTGAGCGGGTAAATGGTCGGGAAATTCGAAAGCAACAAGGACCTGGTCCAGGAGTTGACGGCTTCCGGTGCCCAGCGAGTCGGCAGGATCGCGACGCTGATCACCGGAACCATCATCGAGGTCACTCGGGAGATCGGTGAGTTCGTCACCGACGCGATCGAGATGCGCGAAGCCGCGGCGGCTGCTCGGCGCGATGCCGAGCAGGATCGGGCGGCGTTCGTCGAGACCGAGGTCAAGACCGAGGTTGTCGATCTCGATGCTCCGGTTGCCGATGGTGCGCAGACCCTGTTCACCGAACCGGTCCCTACCGACAAGACCAGCCAGGCCTGATCCTCACCACACCGGCAACCGCCTGCGGTGTTCGGTGACATCGGTGATCAGGTCCCGGTAGCCGTCGGTCAGTTCCGCCAGACGACACCACTGCAGATGGGTAACACGCTCCCGCTGCCGTGGTGTCGTTTGCGTTTGCGCGGCCAAAGCTTGTTGGGCGGCAACCCATTTCGCGGCCATCCGGTCGATCACCGCGCCCAGGGTCTCGGTGTGCAGGGAGGCGCCTTCGCGGTGTTCGATGTGGGTGGCGACCCAGTCGTCGATGCGCGCGATCAGGGCGGTGCGGTCGTTGTCGATGTCGTCGATGCAGCGGGTGCGGGCCTCGACGTTGCTGGTCGTTTCCAGCAGCAGACGGCGGCGATCGTGGCAGCGGGCCAGCCCGTTGGCGGCGTCGAGCACCCGGTGTCGGCCGGGGTGGTCGGTTTCGGTGAACGCTCGCAGCAGCGCCGACGGTGTCGGCAGCTGGGCGGAATCCAGGTGATCGATCGGCATGGTGTTGCCCCTGACAGCGCATTCGAGCATGGATACGCCAGGGCCGAGGAGGAAGTGGCGCACTCCCCGGCACCGGCGTAGCCCCGCCCGGGCGTCGACGGAAATCCGCGACGCTGCGGTGGTGTAGACGGCCCGGGGAAAAATCGGGACTCTTCCAGGAAACCGCGCTCTGTCGGCGACGCGCAATAATATGGTCGGCAAACTCGGCCGTGCGCGGGAATTGTTATCCACCATTACGGGTGGGTCTCCTGGCGGGCACTGCCCGGTAACCGGACGGAGCATATTTCCGGCAATCATTTTGCCGCCGAATGCACTAACCTCGATAACTGTGCCGGCTTACGTGTCCTCGCCAGAGCTGACGTTCGGGTTCCTGTTCGCGCTGGAAGATCCCGAGCGCATCGCCGATGTCGTGCGCGGTCTCATGGAACGCCGTGCGGTGTCGGTGTTCCGGCTGGCGCGCCTGTCCGACGACGACGGCCCGCCGCAACGCTACGTCGTGAATTGGGCTGCCATTCCACAGATTTCGATCACCACCAGCGCCCCCGACGAGCAGGAGTTGCGGGCCGCGCGGATCATGTTGGTCAACGCGTTCCTCGGCGACGGCGGCGAAGTGAGCATGTACGCGGGCAGTCCCGACGCGCCGCACTGACGATCAGCGGGTCGACTCGTAGATGCGCCGCACCACGTCTTCGATATCGGGTTCCTCGATCGACAGATCGCGCACCTGCGCCCGGTCCGACACCGCCGCCAGCAACGCCGCCGCGGTGGTGTGTTCGGCATCGAAAGCCAGCCGCTGACGCATCCCGCCCGCTTCGCTGGACAGTAGCTGCGCCCCGCAGGGCAGATCATTGAGATCCGGTGTGGGAGCGGCCAAATCGACCACCAGCACCCGGCGCGCGCCGACGGTGGCGCCCAAACCGGTCAGTGAACCGTCGTACACCAGTCGCCCGTAGTCGACCACGAGCACGCGATCGCACAGTCGCTCGATATCGCCCATGTCGTGGGTGGTCAGTAACAGGGTGGTGCCGCGTTCGATGCGTTCGGCGCGCAGGAATTCGCGTAATCGCTGCTTGGACAACACATCCAAGCCGATGGTCGGTTCGTCCAGGATCACCAGTTCCGGCGAATGTAACAGCGCCGCAGCGACTTCCGCGCGCATGCGCTGTCCCAGCGAGAGTTGGCGAACCGGAGTGTCGAGAGTGTCGGCCATTTCCAGCTGTTCCACCAGTTCGTGGGTGCGCTTGTCGGCGACGTCGGGGTCGAGGCGGTGGATCGCGGCCAGGATCGAAAACGATTCGTGCAGCGGCAGATCCCACCACAGTTGCGAACGCTGCCCGAACACCACCCCGATGCGTGAGGCCAGTTCCTTGCGCTGGCGCACCGGCTCGAGGCCGCACGTGCGCACGGTGCCGGTGGTGGGCACCAGGATGCCGGTGAGCATCTTGATCGTGGTCGACTTGCCCGCGCCGTTGGCGCCGATATAGCCCACCGCGGAACCACGTTCGATCCGAAAGCTCATCCGGTCGACCGCGGTGATGGTGTCGCGGTGTCGACGCCAACGGCGCCCGTTCTTGCGGTACACGGTGAATTCGCGGGTGAGGTCATCGATGTCGATGATCGGCTCGCGGTCTTCGTTGTCGTCCATCGTTATCCCCCTCCTCCCTGATAGTGCCTGGTACCGATCCGCCATGCCGCTGATGCGAGCAACCACACCCATATCGCGGCCAGCGGGGTGAGCCAGGCCGACCATGCGGGCAACAGTGGTGGGCCGGGCAGCCCCAGCAGGGCGATCGTGGGCACGTAGGCCGTGAACGCGACGGGAATCGCGAACCCGAACAGCAGTTTCAGCGGTGTCGGGAACACCGAGGCCGGCTGCATCGCGGCGAACGATCCGCCGTAGGTGAAGCTGTTGGTGAGCTCGGCACCGTCGATCAAGAAGAACTGTAGTCCCGCCGCGCATACGAAAAGGCCACAGAACAGCGCAATTCCACTGATCAGGGTGATCACGATCAAGGTAACCGGCGCGATGCCCCAGTCGATGTCGTTGCGCCACAGTCCGATCGCGAGCACGATCACCGCCACCGCGGCACGCGCGAGTCTGCGCAGGGAGATGTCGCTGGTCACCAGTTGCAACAGAAGTGGTTGGGGGCGAAGGTGATAGGCGTCCAGCGTGCCCATGCGGATCATCGACGGCAACGAATCCAGGTGCCCCACCGCGACCTGGGCCAGCGCGAACGAGGTGTTGGACAGGCCGAAAAGCAGCAGCGCAGCCTCGACATCCAGACCGCCCAGTGTGCCGACGTTGTGGAAGATCACCCACACTTCGCCGAACTCGACCAGGCCGATCAGGAAGGCGCTGAACACCTCGGTGGCGAACGAGAGCCGGTACACCTGCTGTGCTTTCACACGCGAACGCAATACTGCGAGATAGGGGGTGAACCAGGTCCCGGCTACGATGCGCACGGAATCCGGTTCAGCCACCCTGTACCTCCAGCCTGCGTTGTCCCGCTCGCAGCAACACCCTGCCCAGCAGTCCGATCGCCAGCACCCAGAAGCCCTGTATCGCAACGATCAGCAAGGCGTCGGAGCCGGCGGCCCGCCCTGACAGCGTATCGATCGGGGCCTGCAGGATGGACGGAAACGGCGTAGACATGGCCACGACACGCAGCCAGTCGGGGAACATGTGCACGGGCACGAACAGCCCGGCCAGAAACGTTCCCACGATCTGGTACAGGATCCGGATGCCGCGGATCTCGATGACCCAGAACCCGATCAGCGCCACCGCGAACAGGCACAGAAACGACAGTGCCACCGCGAGCAGCACACTGATCACGCCCAGCAGGTAGGCCAGGGGAGTATCGGGCATCGACAGGCCGAAGGTCGCGGCGCCGATGACCACGCTGGGGATGCCGCGCGGCAGGATCGTGCAGGCGGCGCGGCCCATATCGGTGGCCAGGTAGCCCAGTTGCACGTCGATGGGGCGCAGGAAATCGATCGCGACATCACCGGATTTGATCCGGTCGACCAGGTCGATCTGCGGTCCCATGAACTGGGTGGCGCCCAGAAGTGCCTGCGACAACCAGACATACGCGCCGATGGTGCCCTCGTCGTACCCGCCGAAATCGCTGGCCGACCGCACCGCGGCCACCATCACCGCGGCACGGACGAACCCGAACACGCAGTTGGTGAAAAGCCCAGCGAACATCGCCAGTTTGTACTGCGCCTGCCGCTTGAATCCCGCCCGCGCCAGCGTCCAATACACCCTGATCGCCCCGGGCTTGCGTCGACGCCGCACCGCGAAGGCAAGCCCACCATCCCCCACCGCCTTGCCCCGCACAATCAGTCCACTGTAGGCCGCTCGCCCGAGATCAGGACGAAAACGGCACGGATCGACCGGTGCGGGCCGCGTTGCGGGTCAGTGCCGCACGCTCAGTGCTCGGGGAAACCCGTCGCGAACAAGATCGCAATAGCAACCGAGCTGACCACGGAGACGGCAAGAATGATCCACATGAATCGGAAGATTACCCGGAGGTAGGTGCGGGTTCGGCATCGCACCGCCGTGACCGGCATCGCGGCTGGTCGCGGGGGTGTGTGGCTTCGGGCCGACGGTCGATCGCTAGGCGCCCGTGTCGAACTGCGGTACGGCGGTGCCCGGTGGCAGCGCGGGCACTGGGTCACCGCTGCGCTTCGCGCGAATGATCTAGTTCGAGATCTGGCAGACCCGCAGGTGGGATCTACTGGCCGGACGCATTGCGATCGGTGAAGGTGATGCGGACCGAGATCGGGGTGGTTTGTAGGGCGCGGAAGGTGGCCGTGGTGAGGATGCCGGTGACGCGGTTGGTGGCGAAGCTGCGATTGCGGGCGGCGATGTCATCGTCGGGGACGAAGGTGGCGGTGCCGGTTCGCCAGGTGTTGCCCTGGCGGATTCGTACCGCGGGGTCGGCGGTGATGTTGATGCCCCAACCGGAGCGGCGACCGTGTTGGGAGATCACCCAGGCGCCGTCGTTGTCGAACGCGGCGGCCACCGGGACGCGCCGGGCGAGGCCGGATTTGCGGCCCGTCGTCTCCAGTTCGGTGGCCAGCGAGGTCTGGATGCCGATCGCGTCGAGTGCCCGCACCGCAGGGTTGGCCACATAGCGTCCAACCAGGCGTTCCATCTGAAACTTGCGCAATCCGTGATCGGTCACCGGGGCTCCTTTGCCAGGTGGGCGGAGGCGCACGTGTGTCGCCCCGTCCCGATATTATGCTATCTACCATAATCGCGGCGGTGTGCGCGGTGTCGTCAGTCCCGGTCGGCGATGGCTGTGGCGGCGGGGTTGGTGGCGTCGCGGATGATGCGCAGGGCGGTGACCAGGCCGTCGAGTTGGTCGGGGGTCAGCAGGCCGGTGAGCCACTGGTGGATCGCGGCCAGGTAGTCGGGCAGGACTTGTTCGAGGCGGTGGGTGCCGGCGTCGGTCAGTACCGCGTAGGCGCTGCGGCGGTCGGTGGGGTCGAAGTGGCGTTCGACCAGGCCCGCGGTGGTGAGGCGGTCGACCAGGCGGGTGACGCCGCTGGTGGAGAGTTCGGTTTGCGCGGCCAGGTCGGACATGCGCAGGCGCTGATCCGGTGAACGGCTCAGGCGCAGGATCGCGTTGACCTCCAGTCCCGACATTCCGTGCGACTTCCAGGTCGGCTCCAGTTTGGCGACAAGGCCACTGTGAGCCTCGAAGAGCAGGCCGGAGATGGTCAGGCGGGGGTCGTCGAAGAGATCGTTCATGGACATGACATCCACTCTAGCCGGTGCTTGCCCTGCGGATAGTTGACAAGAGGAATACCTTGGCGTAAACCTATGCGTAGGCAATATTCCTCACGGCAACTAATGGAGTGGTCATGCAGAACAACACCTGGATCGCGGGCTTCCGGACCGGCGTCATCAACCCCGCCGAGCAGATCAAGCTCGTGGAGTCACGGGAGTTCAGCGACGAGATGGTGCGCCACGTCATCCGGATGGCAGGCGGTGGCGAGGCGGTGCGGGTGCGGCTGACCAACCGTTACGGGCTGGTTCCGTTGCGGATCGGGGCCGCGCGCATCGGTGGGCGTAAGGAGGGGTCGGCGATTTCCGGCGATCACGAGATCAGGTTCGGTGGGGCTACCGAGGTCACCATCGCGCCGGGTGCCGAGCTGGTCAGCGATACGGTCGAATTCCCGGTTGCTGCAGGCGAAGACGTGTTGCTCAGCCTCTACCTCCCGGAATCCACTGGCCTGGCGACCTTTTCGCACCAGCCCGCGGAGATCACCTACATCGCCGGCGGTGACCGCACCGCTGACACGGAACTCGTTGACGCGGAACAGGTCCCCTTCCGCTTCTTCGTCACCGGCGTCGATGTGCTCGCTCCCGAAGGCACTCCGGTCGCGGTCGCCTTCGGCGATTCCTGGTTCGAAGGCGTCGGCACCACATTGAGCGCCAACCGGCGGTCGGTGGACGTGCTCAACACCCGGTTGTCCCACGGCTGGGTGGTCAACAACGGCATCGCGGGCAACCGCCTCACCGCCGAGGAGATCGGCGAATCAGGTTTGCGCCGTTTCGATTCCGATGCACTGCGGGTCCCCGGCGTCACCGACGTGCTGATCAACTTCGGCATCAACGACCTGATCCTGGGCGCGATGGGCGGTCAGCCGTCGGCCACCACCGAAGAACTGATCGCCGGATTCACCGAACTCGCCACCCGAGCACACGCCGCGGGCCTACGCATCCACGCCGCCACCATCGGCCCCTACGCCGGTTGCGTATTCCCCGGCATGCCGCTGCTGGAAACCCAGCCGACCCGCCACGCTGTCAACGAATGGTTGCGCACCACTTCGGTTTTCGACTCTATCTTCGATGTCGACCGCGCAGTCGCCGACCCACAGCGTCCCGATTTCATCCGCCCCGAATTCGACAGCGGCGACGGCATGCACCTCAACGACGCCGGCGCCGCGGCCATGGCGCAGACGGTCGATGTGGACGCACTGTTCGTGTGAAGACCGACCGTGTCGTCCGAGCGCTCGCGGCGCTGTCTGTTTGACTCGCCTTGACAGCGTTCGGTGACCAACGATCGGAGAACGTCATGCCCACACCCCTTCCCGGCGGCACCATCACCCTCGGTGACGACCTCACCATCACCCGAATGGGTTATGGCGCAATGCAGTTCGGACTGCCAGGCACGGTCGGGTCGCATGGTGCCGACGGGAAGGCGGGTGCGGTGCTGCGGCACGTGGTGGAGCTGGGCATCAACCACATCGACACCAGCGATTTCTACGGCGCGGGCGGTGTGAACGAACTCCTTCGCAGCGCACTGCACCCCTACCCGAGCGACCTGCACATCGCGACCAAAGTCGGCTTCCGGTCCGACCGCGACGGAAATTGGTCGCCCGCCGCGGACCCCGACGACCTGCGGCGACAGGTGCACGACAACCTCGACCGATTGGGACTCGAGACCCTGGATCTGGTCAACCTCCGTGTCGACACCGAAGCCCTCGACACGGTGAGCGACGATTCCATCGCCGAACAGTTCAGCGCGTTGGCCGACCTGCAACGCGAAGGTGCGATTCGACATCTGGGCCTGAGTTGCGTGTCGGACGCACAACTGACTGAGGCGCAGTCCATCGCGCCGGTGGTGTCCGTGCAGAACTACTACAACCTCGCCCAGCGCAACCACGATGATCTGGTCGACCGCTGCGAAACCGAGAAGATCGCCTTCGTCCCGTTCTTCCCCCTCGGCGGCTTCTCACCTCTGCAGTCCCAGTCCCTGACCGACGTCGCCGCCGGCCTGGGCGCGACCCCGCAACAAGTAGCCCTGGCATGGCTACTGCACCGCTCGACCACCATCGCCCTGATCCCCGGCACCTCCTCGATCGACCACCTACACGACAACATCGCCGCCGCGTCTTTGGAGTTGCCCGCCGAGGCGATCGAAACGCTCGACACGATCGGTGCCGCTGCGGTCTGACCCTGCGGAGTCGGCTCCTGCTGCAGCCGCGCGTGGTCGGCCTCGCGGCACGAATGATCGATATATAGATCTTTGAAGGAAGCTAGGTCCCGATCGTGCGATAGATCCCCAGGCATTTCGCATCGACCTACTGTCTGCCGTGACCTTCAACGTCATCATGGGCAACGGCGACGCCCATTCGAACAACTACTCGCTACTGCTCAGTCGGCACGGGGAGGTGGCATTGGCGCCGCTGTACGACTCGGCGCCGGTCATGTACCTCGAATCGCGAATCAAGGGCACGGGGCATGTCGCGAATCAAGGGCACGGGGCATGTCATCAACGGGCGCACGAATATCGACTGGGTGGATGTGTCCGACCTCGTGGCAGAGGCGCAGTCGCGTTGCCCGCCGGTGTTGAGGAGATCACGGCTCGGTTGGAGGCATTGTGGATTCGGCGTCAGTGGACTGTCGGCGGCCCGTAGGAGAACGCCCCTCCGCACTGTGGGGAGGGGCGTCGAGTTCGGTAGATGCTCAGGCGGATTAGATCTTGTCTGCGCGCGAGGCTGTTCCCCATACCGCCAGGACGATGATCAGTGCGAAGGCGACCAATGCTGTCCCGGTGCGTAGGAAATGGAAGATGTCCCAGCGGGTGAGCAGGGTGGCGTAGTCGGTGGGGACGCCGTCGACGGCCCAGTCGTTGATCTGGTAGTTGATCGGGACGTTGCCGAGGCGGGTGATGAGGAACGACGCGACTACGAACACCGTGGCTGCCGCCGCGAGTAGGCGATCGTGGCCGGTCGAGATGACTGCCAGGGCGAGGCAGGTCAGGGCGGCGGCGGCCATGGTGAGTTGCATGCTGATGCTGTTGTTGCGCATCAGTTCGGTGTGGAATTCCAGGCGCATCTGGAGGGGGACTCGGTGAAAGGTGGGGATCAGGTTCGCGGCGCCGTAACTGAAGGCGCCTACGAGCAGGCCGGTGGTGAGCAGGGCGATGGCGCGGATGGGGGCGGATCTCATGCGGCGATGCTCTCAGGTCGGACAGGCGCGGGGGTTTCGGTGATGCGCTTGCCGAGGGTGATGAAGAAGAAGACCAGGCCTATCGTCAGGATGATGTGGCCACCGCCTGCGAAATGTGCTGCCAGTTCAGGGGTTTCGTGGCCGAGGACCGTGCGGGTGCCGCGGATGGTCATCACGGTGACGGTCAGTGCCAGGCCCGCGTTGTAGGTCCAGAAGAACGGGGTGAACAGGGTGCCCGCCGACAGGGTGAACAGTTTTTCCAGGGCCAGCACGATCAGGAAGAACAGCATG
Source organism: Nocardia sp. NPDC058640 (assembly GCF_042716995.1). Classification (NCBI taxonomy): domain Bacteria; kingdom Bacillati; phylum Actinomycetota; class Actinomycetes; order Mycobacteriales; family Nocardiaceae; genus Nocardia; species Nocardia sp. NPDC058640. The sequence goes on along the minus strand of NZ_JBHXRG010000019.1, from coordinate 94,097 downwards.
CCCAGTGCCAGCAGGTGGGTGTGGACGAGGCCGAGTTGGGATTCGCCGGTGAAGTCGTTGAGCTTGGTGATTTCGCGGTAGTACAGACCGGAGAGCAGGCCGACGATCATGTACGTGTGCGCGGCGTAGTAGAGCTTTTTCATCGGGGTCCTCAGTACGAGACGGTGAAACGCTGGTTCACGAAGGTGCTGTTTTGCAGCGCGTCGACGACGGCGCTCGCGTAATCGCCTACGGTGATGCGGCTTTCGCCGTTGGCGTCGGTGAGCGGGGTGTCGCGGGCTTCGGCGCGGTAGGTGCCGGTCGCGTCGCCGGGCAGCAGGTGCACCGGTGGTGGGCTGACGTAGGACCAGCGGATCGAGGTGGTGGAAGCACGGAAGATTTCCAGTGCTTCGCCCTGGTCGCGGGCGGTTTCCAAGTACTGGGGCGGGAAGTTGGGGGAGTCCACGAAACGTTGTCCGGGTGCGTATTCGAGGCTGCCGCCACCGCCGAGGAAGATCAGGCGGTCCACGCCTGCGAGGGGGAGGGCTTCGAGCAGGGTCTGCGCGCCGCGGGGGACCAGTCGGTCGTCGCCCTTGATCGCTACGACGACGGCATCATGGTCTGCGACAGCGTTTTTGACCGAGGCGGGGTCGGTGACGTCCACTGTGGTTCGGTCCAGGGGTGTGACCCGGAGCCCGCGGGCGGTGGCCTCGCGGACGACCGCGCTGCCGAGGTTGCCTTTCGCGCCGATGACAGCGATCTTCATGGGCTCGGTTCGATGCACCCGAGCAACGAAATCGCTGATGAGGGGGGCGATTTCGGGAAGGTTCTCCTCGAGTGCGAAGTGGCCCGTGTCCAGTACATGGACGGCGGCATCGGGAACATCGCGCAGGTAGGCGTACGCACCGGCCTCGGGGAAGAAGGCGTCGTTGCGGCCCCACAGCACCAGGGTGGGCGGTTGGTTGTCGCGCAGCCACTGCTGCCAGACCGGGTAGAGCGCGAGGTTGGTGTGGTAGTTCAGGCCGAGCTGGACCTGGGCTTCCTTGCGGCCGGGCAGGTCGAGGAAGTGCTGGTCCAGGGTCCAGCCGTCGGGGGCGATGAGCTCGGGATCGGTTGTGCCACCTTCGTATTGGCTTCGGGTGACGGGCAGTTCGAGGATCTGTCGCACGTTGTCGGCGCCGCCGGGCACGTCCGGGGTGTTCGCGGTCATAGCGCGGGCTACGTCGGACAGGCCCTCGTCGTAGGTGTTGGCGTTCTGGATGATCAACCCGGCGATCAGTTCCGGGCGACGGGTCGCCAGGCGCATTCCCACGGGACCGCCGAAGTCGAAGGCATACAACACAAATCGCGACAGACTGACTGCATCGACGAACCCTTCGACGATGTCGGCGAGCCGCTCGAAGCTGTACTCGAAATCCGCGGGGGTCTCGGTGTGCCCGAACCCGGGATAGTCGGGAGCGATCAGCCGGTATCGCCCACCGAGCGCGTCCATGAGTCGACGGTACTGATGCGAGGCTGACGGAAAGCCGTGCAGCAGAAGCAAAGTCGGCGCACCCTGCGGTCCGGTTTCCCGGTAGAAGACTCGCACTCCGTCGACCTCGACGAACCGGTGCTTGATGTGCGGGAACACCATGTCAAAACCGACCTCTCTGAACGTTTTTCGTAGACGAATCTATGATTGAGCGTTCCCCGGAAGTGATCAACGACAGATCACCCAAGGATCGTTAACCAGCGGGCAAGGATCACGAGGACGACAGTGGAACGAAACGAGATCGAGGCGTTCCTGACGCTGTCGGAGGAACTGCATTTCGGCCGCACCGCCGAACGCCTACGGGTGTCCACGGCACACGTCAGCAAGACGATCAAAGCCATCGAACGCCAGGTCGGGGTACCACTGTTCGAACGGACCAGTCGCAAAGTGGCGCTCACCGCGGTCGGCGTGCAACTGCGCGAGGAACTGCGCCCCGCCTACGAGCAGGTACAACGCAGTATGCGCAACGCCAAGCTGAACGGGCGTGGCATCGCAGGGACCTTGTGGGTGGGCTACTTCGGGTCCGCCGGGGGCCGGTACCTGCTCGAGCTGGGCGAGATCTTCCACGCCCGCTACCCCGAATGCGAGGTGCGGATCGCCGAAATGCAGCTCAGCGACGGGGCGAGCAGGCTGCGGTCGGGCGAGGTCGAAGCCCTGCTGTGCTGCTTCCCGATGTGCGAGCCCGACATGGCCATCGGGCCGCCGCTGATCTCCGAGGACAAGATGCTCGCGGTGCCGTCGAGCCACGAGTTCGCGCGCAGAGAATCGGTCTCCCTGGAAGACCTCGCCGACGTGGCGATGATCCAGAACCCGCCCGGACTACCGGCTGACTACGACGAATTCCACCATCCCAAACGCACCCCGTCGGGCCGACACATCCCACCCGGCCCCACCGCGTGCACCTTCCAGGAAATCCTCGCCCTGGTCGGCGCGGGCAAGGGCGTCTACCTCACCACCACCCAGGCCCCGCTGTTCTACCAGCGCCCCGACGTCACCTTCATCCCCGTCACCGACGCCCCACCCCTGCAATTCGGCCTCGGCTGGATGACCGCGAGCCTGACCCGGCGCGTCGAGGCGCTGGTGCAGGTGGCGGTCGATCAGCGCGGGGAGTGAGACTTCGCTGCTCGGTGTCGGCATCGCCGCAGATCGGCGGCCTATATTATGGGTCATACAATAGTTGCCGGACGAGGTGAGGCGGGCGAATGGCGGCGCGAGTGACTACCCGGCAGAAGATGCTGCTCGGCGGGGTCGAGTTGCTGCGGGAGCGCGGGGCGGCGGGGGTGACCATCGATGCGATTCTGGCTCGGACCGCGACGCCGCGTGGGTCGGTGTATCACCACTTTCCCGGTGGTCGCGGGCAGATCATCAGTGAGTCGCTGGATCTGGCCGGTGACGCGATCGCGGCCATCATCGACGAATCGCTGAAAGACGGGCCGGTCGCGGGGCTGGAACGATTCGCCGCGTTCTGGAAGCAGATTCTGCGCGACAGTGACTTCGAAGCGGGATGTCCGGTGATCGCGGTGGCGGTCGGCGGGGCGCCCGATGACGAGCTTTCGCACAAGGTGGCCGCGATCGTGCAGCGGTGGCAGACCAGTTTGCGCGCCTGTCTGGTCACGGCCGGGCTCTCGCCGCAGCGGGCGGTTCCGCTGGCGACCATGGCGATGGCCTCCATCGAGGGAGCGGTCATTCTGTGCCGGACCACGCGCACGATCACCCCGCTCGATGACGTGATCGGCGAGCTCACCGGGATGCTGGCGATAGTTATTCCGCGTCGATAGCCGACTCGATCGCCAGCAATTGGCGCAGCGTCGCGAGTTGCTGGTCGAAGTCGCCGTCGAGTTTGGCCAGCAGGCTGGTGATTCCGGTGGCTCGGTACCGGTGCAGGCGTTCGGCGATCATCGCCGGTGTGCCGATCAGGTTGGTGAGCTGGCCCAGTTCGCGGGGGACCGCTTGTCGGGCGGCGTCGCGGTCGCCGGATTGCCACAGCGCGGCGACTTCGGTGACGGCGCTGCCGAATCCGAGTCGGGTGAAGGCGTCGTTGTAGAAGTTTCGGCCGCTGCCCATCGCGCCGATGGTGAACGCGTAACCCTGCGCGTGCCGGGCGATCGCGGCGGCCGCGGTGTCCTCGTCGGCGGTGATCTCGACCGCGACCGGGGCAACCAGATCGAGGTCGGTCAGTGATCGGCCCGCGCTCTCTGCCCCCTCGCGCAGTGGGTCGAGGAAGATTTCGGCGGCTTCGGGGATGAAGGCGTTGGCCAGCCAGCCGTCGGCGAGTTCGCCGGTCAGGCGCAGGTTTTTCGGACCCATGGCGGCGTTGTAGATCGGAATGTGCGCGGGTGCGACCATCGGCTGCAGCGCGCGTCCCGGACCGTCCGGCAGTGGCAGTGGGTAGATCTCGCCCGCGTGCTCGAGCCGTTCGGCGCGACTGACGGTCCGGATGATCTCGATGGTTTCGCGGGTGGTCTGGATCGGCTGCCGGAACCGGACACCGTGCCAACCCTCCATCACCCGCGGGCCGGAGACACCGATGCCGAGATCGAATCGTCCGCCGGAGAGTTCGTGGATGCTCAGCGCCGAGGTGGCCAGCAATGCTGGTGTGCGGGAACCGAGTTGGACCACGAAGGTGCCCAGACGAATCGTCGAGGTTTTCGCCGCCAGGTACGCGAGCGCGGTGAGCGCGTCGTAGCTCCAGACCTCCGGGACCCACAGCGAACGCGCGCCGGCTTCCTCCGCGGCGACCGCGAAGTCGATCGCGCCGGGCAGTCGCGGCTCGATCAGAACACCGATGTGCATCACGCCTCCTCGTGGATGAATTATGCTCTACAACATAACTTCACTGGCACCAGAGTAGAGGAAGGTTCGCTGTGCGCTACCGCGACTGCCCGACGATCGAAGTGACCGAGCGAGTCCCCGGCGATCCGGCCACCGTCTGGGCCTTGGTCACCGATATCGAACTGCCGGTCCGCTGTGCCGGCGAGCTGGCCGAGGTCGAGTGGATCGGCCCGATCGACCGGGTCGAAGTCGGCGCGCGATTCCGCGGGCGCAACAGCCACCCTGCGCTGGGCACCTGGGAAACCGAATGCGAGATCGTGGAGATGGAACCGGGCCGCCGCTGGGTGTGGAACGTTTTCGGGCCCGACGGGGTCAGCGCCACCTGGGGTTTCGAGGTCGATCCGGCACGGGAGGGGACGCTGGTGCGGCAGTGGGCCAAGCTGGGCCCCGGTCCGTCGGGGTTGTCGTTGGCGATCGCGGCGAAGCCGGAACTGGAGGGCCGCATCGTGGCCCGCCGCCTGGTCGAGTGGGCCGACAGCATGCGCGCCAACCTTGCCTGGGTTGGCGCGCAGTGCACTACCGAGTAGCCAGCAGCTGCTCGGACTTGGTGTGCTGCTTGGACTTTCCGCGCAAGGTCAGCGTGTAGACCAGGGCGGCCGACGCGGTGGCGGCCAGCAGTAGGTAACCGAGGGTGTAGTCGTGCCAGTGGCTGTAGGTCAGGCCCATGACCAGCGGCGGGAAGTAGCCGCCGAGGCCGCCTGCGGCGCCGACCAGGCCGGTGACCGTGCCGACCTTGCTCGGGTCGACCATCTTCGCCAGCAGGGCGAACACGCCGCCGGTACCGAGGCCGAGGAACAGGGCGGTCAGGACCAGGCTGGCGCCGGCCGCTAGTTCCAGGGGCGGGCCGAACGAGAGGACGACCGCCATGGTCGCCGTGCCCGCGAAGGCGATGGCCAACACCATGATCGGGCCGATCTTGTCCGACAGGATGCCGCCCAGTGGGCGGGCGGCGACACCGGCCAGGGCGAAGCCGGCGGTGCGCAGGCCCGCGTCGGACTGGGCGAATTCGTAGACGTTGTGCAGCACGGTCGGCAGGTAGGTGGAGAACGCGACGAAACCGCCGAAGGCGACGGCGTACAGGAACGCGCCCTGCCAGGTGGCCTTCATCTTCAGCGCGGCGCCGATGCGGGGAAGGGCGGGAGTGGTGGCCGGAGTCCAGTTGGGTGCGTCCTTGCTGAACAGGTACATCGCCACACCGGCCGCTGCCAGCGCGATCGCGATCAGCACATGGGTGGTGCCGCGGCCGAACCACTCGACCAGTCGCGGGGTGAGCAGGGCCGACAGGGCCGTGCCGCCCATGCCCGCACCGAAGATGCCGGTGGCGAAACCGCGACGGCTGGGCTCGTACCAGTTGTTCACGAACGGGACGCCGACGGCGAAGGTGGTGCCCGCGATGCCGAGGAAGAATCCCCAGAAGATCAGGGCCCCATAGGAATTGGACCATCCGACCATCAGCACCGGGATGATGCTGACGAAGCACAGGATCGTGAACATGCGTCGCCCGCCGTAGCGGTCGGCCAGGACCCCGACCGGGATGCGGCCCAGCGAACCGACCAACACGGGGGTGGCCACGAGCATGGACTGCTGGCCCGCCGACAGCGAGAGCAGTTTCGTGTACGAGGTCGAGAGTGGGCCGATGAGATTCCAGGCCCAGAAGGTGATGCCGAAAACGAGGGTCGCCAGGGCAAGATTGCGTGACTTCACTTGAGCTCGGTCCTTTCTGCGAGGCAGGTTTACGTGAGGAAGTAGGTGAGCAGGCCCGCGACGGCGCCGCCGAGCAGTGGCCCGCAGACGGGGACCCAGGCGTAACCCCAGTCGGGGTCCTTGTTGGTGGCCGTTACCGGGGCTCGGAAACGGTCGGGGATCGAAACCGGCGAACCGACGGTGACCAGGGCGCGCGGCGACACCCGACTGGTGGGCAGCAGGGCGTAGGCCAGGCGGGGAGCCAGGTCGCGGGCGGGGTTGATCGCGTATCCGGTCGGCCCACCCAGCGACGCGCCGATCCCGACAACCAGCAGCGCCGCGGCGAGCGGGCCGAGACCGCTGGGTGTGTGACCCAGCGACAGGATCACCAGGACCAGCGCGAACGTCGCGATCGCCTCGGTCACGAAGTTCCAGCGGTGCGACCGGATCGCGGGGCCGGTCGCGAACACGGCCAGCTTGGTGGCCTCGTCGGGTTCGGCGTCGAAATGCTGTTTATAGACCGCGAACGCGGCGCACGCACCGAGGAACGCGCCGGTGAACTGCCCGGTGAGATACGCCGCGGTGTCGGCGACGTTGACCGGGATGCCCGGCGCGAATTCGGTTGCGCCGCTGGTGATCATGCCGATGGTGACCGCGGGGTTGAGGTGGCCGCCGGTCTTGTAGGCGGCGTAGACCCCGGCGAACACGCCGATGCCCCAGCCGACACTGATCAGCAGCCAGCCGCCGCCGATCCCTTTGGATTTCCGCAGGGACACATTGGCCACCACCCCGGCACCGAGCAGCAGCAGGATGCCGGTGCCCAGCGCTTCGCTGACGAAAATCTGGCCGAGGTTCATAGCCAGCGCGCGGTGACCAGGCGGGCCGCGTTGGCGGAGACATCGGTGGTGGCCTGGTTGGCCGCCAACTCCGCGTGCACGCGGTCGAAGTAGGCGTTGACCTCGGTGTCGACGCGATCGGTGTCCCAGCCCAGCGGGCCCGCGACCAGGCGGCCGATGTCCTGGGCGGCGGCCAGGCCGCGGTCGGGGACTTCGATCGAGATGCGGGTGCGGCGGGTGAGCAGGTCGTCCAGGTGCAGCACGCCTTCGCTGGTGGCCGCGTATACGACCTCGGCGGCAAGGTAATTCGGTGCGCCGTCGATCGGGCGGGCCAGGCTCGGGTTCGCGGCGATGAGGTCGAACAGTTCGGTGACCAGTGATCCGTATCGACCGAGCAGGTGCTCGATGACCTCGGCCGACAAACCGGTCTGTGCGACAAGGTCTTCGGGATCGGCCAGCAGGGTCGCCCGCAGTTCGAAGTAGCCCTGCGCGCCGAGAATCGGCATGAACTCGGTCGCCGACGGGGCGACCGCGCGATTCAGGCGTTGCGCGGCGGCGTCGACCACGTCCTTCGCCATCACCCGGTAGGTGGTGTACTTGCCGCCGGCGATCACGAACAGGCCCGGCGCGGGTTCGGCGACGGCGTGTTCACGCGAGAGCTTCGCGGTCTCCTTGGTCGCACCGGTCATCAGCGGACGCAGCCCGGCGTAGGTGCCGACGATGTCAGCGCGCGTAAGAGGCTCGCGCAGCAGCGAATTGACGTGATCGAGGATGTACTGCACGTCGGCGGCGCTGGCGGTGGGGTGGTTCTTGTCGAGGGACCATTCGGTGTCGGTGGTGCCGATGATCCAGTGCTGCGCCCACGGGATCACGAACAGCACCGACTTCTCGGTCCGCATGATCAGGCCGGTGTCCATGTTCAGCCGGTCGCGCGGCACCATGATGTGCACGCCCTTCGACATCTGTACGTGGAAGGGGAATTCGACGCCGGTCATCTCGATCATGTCGTCGGTCCACACGCCGGTCGCGCTGATCACGGTCTTGGCCTTGATCTGGTGCAGGCGCCCGGTTTCGGAGTCTTCGACCATCGCGCCGGTGACGCGTTCGCCCTCGCGCAGCAGGCCGACGACCGTGGTGCGGGTGAGCACGGTGGCGCCTGCGTCGGCGGCGGTGCGGGCCAGCATCATGGTGTGGCGGGCGTCGTCGACCTGGGCGTCGTAGTAGCGGATCGCGCCGGTCATCGCGTCCTCGGTGAGCGCGGGCGCCAATTCCAGTGCCTTGGTGCGGCTGAGGTGCTTGTGCATGGGCACCGAGCGGGCGCCGCCGAGGGTGTCGTAGAGGGCGATGCCCGCGCCGATGTAGGCGCGCTCCCACACGCGATGCTGCAGCGGGAACAGGAACGACACGGGCTTGACCAGGTGCGGGGCGAGCGAATTCAGCAGCAGCCCACGCTCTTTCAGAGCTTCACGCACCAGTGCGAAGTCCATCTGCTCCAGGTAGCGCAGGCCGCCGTGGATGAGTTTCGACGAACGGCTCGAGGTGCCTGCGGCGAAATCCCTTGCCTCGACCAGGGTTACGGACAGGCCACGCGAGGCGGCGTCGAGGGCGGCACCGGCGCCGGTGACACCGCCGCCGATCACGAGGACGTCGACCTCGGTGTCGTCGAGGGTGGCGATCGCGGCGGCGCGGTAGGCGGGGCTCAGGCGGGTGGTGCGGGCATGGCTGGTCATCGGGTGCTCCTTGGGAAAAGTGTGAAAAGTGGTGGTGGGGCGCGTTATACGTCGACCCAGTCGAGGGTGCGGCCGACCGCGTTTTTCCAGCGGGTGTAGCCGGTGGCTCGCTGTTGCGCGGTCCAGGTCGGCTCCCAGCGCCTGCCTTCATGCCAGTTGGCGACCAGTTCGTCGACGTCGGACCAGAAACCGACCGCCAGGCCCGCGGCGTAGGCGGCACCAAGGGCCGTGGTCTCCGCGACCGCGGGGCACGACACCGGCACGCCGAGGAAATCGGCCTGGATCTGCATCGCCAACTCGTTGGCGGTGACGCCGCCGTCGACCCGCAAGGTCGCCAGCTCCACGCCGGAGTCGCGCTGCATCGCCTCGACCACATCGCGGGTCTGATAGGCGATGGATTCCAACGTGGCCCTGGCCAAGTGGGCGTTGTTGCTGAAGCGGGACAGGCCGACGATCGCGCCACGCGCGTCGGGTCGCCAGTACGGGGCGAACAGTCCGGAGAACGCGGGCACGAAGTACACGCCGCCGTTATCGGGCACCTTCGACGCCAAGTCCTCGACATAGGCGGTGCCGCCGATGATGCCCAGCTGATCGCGCAACCACTGCACCGCCGAACCGGTGACCGCGATCGACCCCTCCAACGCGTAGACCGGCTTCTGTCGGTCGAACTGGTAGGCGACGGTCGTCAGCAGCCCGTGCGTGGAGTGCACGATCTCGGTGCCGGTGTTGAGCACCAGGAAATTGCCGGTGCCGTACGTGTTCTTCGCCTCGCCCGCGCGGAAACACACCTGCCCGACGGTGGCGGACTGCTGGTCGCCCAGCACACCCATGATCGGGACCTCGCCCTTGAACGGGCCGTCGGGATTGGTGAACCCGAAGGTGGTCGGATTCGACGACGGGGCGATCACCGGCAGCATCGCGCGGGGCACGTCGAACAGGGCGAGCAGGTCGTCGTCCCAGGTCAGCGTCTCCAGGTTCATCAACATGGTGCGCGAGGCGTTGGTCGGATCGGTGAGATGCAGGCCGCCGTTGACGCCGCCGGTGAGGTTCCAGATCAGCCAGGAATCGATGGTGCCGAACAGGGCGTCACCACGCTCGGCGTCGGCGCGCACGCCCTCGACGTTGTCGAGAATCCAGCGCAGTTTGCCGCCGGAGAAGTAGGTCGCGGGCGGCAGACCGGTGAGCTTGTGCACGAAGTCGGCGTGGCCGGTGCGGTGCAGGTCGGCGATGATCTTGTCGGTGCGGGTGTCCTGCCACACGATCGCGTTGCCGTAGCAGCGCCCGGTATGCCGGTTCCAGACCACGGTGGTCTCGCGCTGGTTGGTGACGCCGATCGCGGCGAGGTCGCGATGGGTGAGTCCGGCACCGGCCAACGCGCTCTTGATGACGGTGCGGGTGCGCTCCCAGATCTCGTCCGGGTTGTGCTCCACCCAGCCGGGTGCGGGCAAGATCTGGTCGTGTTCGAGCTGATGACGGGCGACGATCGCGCCGTCGTGGTCGAACACCAGGAATCGGGTGCTGGTCGTGCCCTGATCGATGGCACCCACGTACTGCTGCGTCATGTGCGGTCCTTTCCGACGGGCTCGTCGTTGGGCCCGCCGCCCGGCAATCACCGGGTTACACATTCGACGCTAGGAACTCGAGACGTCCCGCAGCAGCTACCCCGTTCGACAATGTCGAATTGTGGCCATCCTCACCAGCCCCGACGCTCCGGGCGCGACCCCATCAGCTCGTCCTGCTTGGCGCTCGAGCGGGACCGGTAGACGATGTAGGGCCGGTAGAAATAGCTGATCGGGGCGCTGAACGCGTGCACGAGGCGAGTGAACGGCCAGATCGCGAACAGCGTCAGCGCGATCAGTACGTGGATGTGGAACGACGTCGGCGCTTCGGCCATGAGGTCGCCGCGCGGTTGCAGGATCCAGATCGAGCGGAACCACGGCGACACGGTTTCGCGGTAATTGTGCTCGGGGCCGACCGCGCCGGAACCGATCAGCGTGGTGGCAAGGCCCGTCACCAGCGCCGAGAACAGGACCAGGTACATGATCTTGTCGTTGAGGGTGGTCGCGGTGAACACCGGTCCGTGGCGGCGCCGCCGGTAGATCAGCAGCGCGAGGCCGGCCAGGGTGGAGACCCCGGCGATGCTGCCCAGCGCGATGGCCTGGATGTGATAGACGTGCTGGCTCATCCCGATGGCGTCGGTCCACGATTCGGGGATGACCAGGCCGATGATGTGGCCCACGATCACCACCATCATCCCGTAGTGGAACAGCGGGCTGCCGATGCGCAGCAGCTTGGATTCGTACAGCTGCGAGGAGCGGGTGGTCCAGCCGAACTTGTCGTAGCGGTAACGCCACCAGGTGCCCACGATCAGGATCGCCAGGCTCACGTACGGGACGATGTTCCAGAAGGTCGTCACCGGAGTCCTTTCGCTACAGCGGGTTCCCGGTCGGTGCCGGTGCGACGTGGGGGCACGGTCAGGGTGAAGGGGGCCAGGCCGACCGATTCGGCGGCGGGGCCGGTGTCGACGAGCCTGCGCGCCCAGCCCAGATCGGCGTCGTTCGCCGGTGGCAAAGTGGCGGTGACTGCGGCCACTGTCGGTGCGTAGAGCGAGTTTTCGTCTTGCAGGGCCATGCCGATCGCATGGATTGCGCGGCGGTTGGCCGACAGCAGGGCTGCACCGGCGATGGGGTCGACGGTGGCCGCGAATTCGAGGACTACGGGCAGGTGATCGGGGACCTCGCTCGACGGCGGTGCGACGCCCGCCGCCCGGTAGGCCTGGGTGAAGGTGAGCATGGCCATGCCGCGGTTGCGGGTGTCGCCGTCGGTCCAGTAGGTCAACAGCAGTGTCGCCCGTCTGCGCAGGTCGAAGGTATCGACATACTGTTGTGCCGCAGCGGTTTCCGTCAGGGCGCGCAGGGCTTCGGCGGTGTCGAGCAGGGGGCGCGACTGTTCGGCGGGCAGGTGCGCGGTCAGTTGCGTGACCAGGTCCAGGCGCGCGCGCTGTTCGGCGTCCGGGTACGCCAGCAGCAGCGATGCCGCCTGCCAGGTCAGGCGATGTTCGGCGGACCGGCGGGCCGTGCGTGTGCGCATCATTTGCCGCCGCCGGGGAACATTCCGTCGGGTGCGCCCTTGCCGTCCCAGTTGAGCAGGTTGACCCGGGAGGAATTGCTGCTGTCCACGGATTCGCTGGTCTGGCGTTGTTTGAGCGCCTGGAAGGTCTCCACCGCGACCGGCACCGGTTTGCCGCTGGTTTCGCCGAACGGTCCCGACGCCTGTTCGTACATGCCGGGGCCGCCGTCGAAATCCAGGGCGCAGTCGGTCATCGATTCCTCGAGCTGATGGCCCTGATCGGCATAGGCCGACGGAATCACATACCGGTCTTCGATTTTCGCCAGTGCCAGCAGTCGGTACATGCGGTACATCTGTTCTTCGGTCATGCCGACGGCTTCGGGAATATGGGCCTGCGGTTCACGGCCGAGATTGATATCGCGCATGTAGGAACGCATCGCGGCCAGCTTGCGCAACACCAGGGCCACCGGTTCGATATCGCCGGCGGTGAACAATCCGGCCAAGTACTCCAACGGAATTCGCAGCGAATCCAGCGCGCCGAACAGGTTGCCGATGTCCTCACCGTCGTGACCGTCGCGGCTGACCGCGTCGACCACCGGCGACAGCGGCGGGATATACCAGACCATCGGCAGGGTTCGGTATTCCGGATGTAGCGGCAGTGCTACCCGGAAATCCTTGATCAGGGCGTGGATCGGTGACCGTTGGGCCGCCTCGATCCAGCTATCGGGAATGCCCGAAGCCTTCGCTCCCGCAACCACTTCCGGGTCGTTGGGGTCCAGCATCACGTCCATTTGCGCCTCGTACAGGTCGTGCTCGTCGGGCACGGCCGCGGCATCGAGCACTCGGTCCACGTCGTAGAACACCAGCCCGATATAGCGCAACCGGCCCACACAGGTTTCCGCGCACACCGTCGGCAACCCGACCTCCACGCGCGGATAGCAGAACGTACATTTCTCGGCCTTGCCGGTTTTGTGGTTGAAATACACCTTCTTGTACGGGCAGCCGGAAATACACATCCGCCAGCCACGGCACTTGTCCTGATCCACCAGCACGATGCCGTCCTCGGTGCGCTTGTAGATCGCTCCCGACGGGCACGACGCGACACATGCCGGGTTCAGGCAGTGTTCGCAGATGCGCGGAAGATAGAACATGAACGTGGACTCGAGGTCGGTCTTGACCTTCTCGCTCACCTTCGCCAGCACCGGATCTCCGGGCAGGATCTCCGGCGAACCGGCCAGGTCGTCGTCCCAGTTGGCCGACCAGTTGATCTTCATCCGCTCGCCGGTGAGCAGGCTGCGCGGCGCGGCGACCGGGATCTGGTCGCTCAGCGGGGCATTGATCAGATTCTCGTAGTCGTAGGTCCACGGCTCGTAGTAGTCGTCCATCGACGGCATCTTCGGATTGGCGAAGATATTGGCGAGCTTGGCGAAACGATCACCGCCCAGCAGCCGCAACCGACCCTTCTTCAAGGTCCAGCCGCCGCGCCATTTCTCCTGATCCTCGTACTGCCGCGGATAACCCTGTCCCGGCCGGGTTTCCACATTGTTGAACCACACGTATTCGGTACCGGACCGGTTGGTCCACGCCTGCTTGCAGGTCACCGAACAGGTGTGGCAGCCGATGCATTTGTCCAGGTTCATCACCATCGCCAATTGCGCCATGACCTTCATCAGTACGTCACCTCCTGGCTGCGGCGACGGACCACGGTTACCTCGTCGCGTTGATTTCCGGTGGGGCCGAGATAGTTGAACGCGAACGAGGTCTGGGCGTAACCGCCCGCCAGGTGCGTGGGTTTGATCAGCAGCTGCGTGATCGAATTGTGAATGCCGCCGCGGGTTCCGGTGGTATCCGACAGCGGGACATCGATGGTGCGTTCCTGTGCGTGGTAGACGTAGACCACGCCTTCGGGCATGCGCTGGGAGACCACCGCGCGGCACACGTACACGCCGTTGCGGTTCAGCGCCTCGACCCAGTCGTTGTCGCTGACGCCGATCTTGTCCGCGTCGCCAGGACTCATCCACATCGTCGGACCGCCGCGCGACAGCGACAGCATCAGCAGGTTGTCCTGATATTCGGAATGGATCGACCATTTCGAATGCGGAGTCAGATAGCGCAGGGTCAGGCCGACGCCGTTGCGTTCACCAATTGCCGGTTCGCCGAACAGCTTTCCCATATCAAGGGGCGGCCGATAGATCGGCAGGGCCTCGCCGAGTTCCTCGATCCAGTCGTGGTCGACGTAGAAATGCATCCGGCCGGTGAGCGTGTGGAACGGTTTGCCGAATTCGATGTTCTGGGTGAACGGGGCATAGCGGCGGCCGCCGGTTTCGCTGCCCGACCATTCCGGGCTGGTGATCACGGGCACCGGGCGAGATTGGGTCTCGGCGAAGGTGATTCGACGTTCCTCGCTGCCCTCGGCCAGCACGACCATGTTGCAGCCGGTTCGCCGGTCGAGCTCCTTGAAACCTTCCACCGACAACCGGCCGTTGGACGTTCCCGAGAGCATGAGGATGGTCTCGGCGGCCTTCTCCGCGGTGTCCATCGCCGGACGTCCCACTGCCACACCGGCATTCATGACCCCGTGCAGGCGGGCGAGTTCGGGGACTTCCTGATCGGGGAAGGTGGTGATGCCCTTGGTGGTCAGGCCCAGCTTCTCCACCAGTGGTCCCAGCGCGGTCCATTTGTCGGCCACCGCGGCGAAGTCGCGTTCGACCACCGCGATGGGGCCCATCGTCTTCCCTGGCACGGGCACCTCGCCGGTGTCCTGCCAATTCGATTGCGTGCCATGGGGATAGGCCATCGCGCCCGGGGTGTCGTGCTGCAGGGTGCCGAGGACCACGTCGGTTCTGGTGCCGAGATGCTTGGCCGCCATCGACGAGAACGCGCGGGCGATCGCGCCGAACGCGTCGAAGTCGGACCTGGTTTCCCACGGCGGGTCGATGGCGGGGGTGAAGGCGTTCATGAAGGGGTGCATGTCGGTGCTGGACAGGTCGGCCTTCTCGTACCAGGTCGCCGCGGGCAGCACGATGTCGGAGAACAGGGTGGTCGAGGTCATGCGGAAGTCGATCGACATCAGCAGATCGAGTTTGCCCTCGGGGACTTCGTCAGGGGACACCACGTCGACGGGGCGATCCGCGGGCGCGGCGATGGTGTTGCGCACGTTCGAGGCGGTGCCCAGCAGGTGCTTCAGGAAGTACTCGTTGCCCTTGGAGGAGGAGCCCAGCAGATTGGACCGCCACACGCTGAGCACGCGGGGCCAGTTCTTCGGGTTGTCGGGATCCTGGACCGCGAATTTCAGTGCGCCGCTGTGTAATTGGTTGGCGGTGTAGGTGGCGGGATCCTCACCTGCCGCCTTCGCCTCGTCGGCCAGCGTCAGCGAGGAGCGGTCGAACTGGGGGTAGAACGGCGTCCAGCCCATCGCCACGCCCGCGCTCATGATGTCCATCGTGTGCTTGTCGCGGAACAGGCCGCGGCCGGTAGGGGAGGCGAGCACGTCGGCGCGGTAGCCGTCATAACGCCACTGGTCGGTGTGCGCGTACCAGTAGGAGGTGCCCGCCATCAGGCGCGGCGGGCGCGACCAGTCGGTGCCCATCGCCACAGTCGCCCACCCGGTCACCGGTCGGCACTTCTCCTGGCCGACGTAATGGGCCCAGCCGCCGCCGTTGCGGCCCATCGAACCGGTGAGCAGCAGCATCGCCAGGATCGCGCGATAGGTGGCGTCGCCGTGGAACCACTGGCAGATGCCGGCACCCATGATGATCATGGACCGGCCACCGGAATCCACGGCGTTGTCGGCGAATTGGCGGGCGATCCGGATGACCTGCTCGGCGGACACGCCGGTGATCTGTTCCTGCCAGGCGGGGGTGTAGAGACTGTCGGCGTCGGTGTAATCGGCGGGCCACGCACCGGGCAGCTGCTCGCGGCCCACGCCGTACTGGGCCAGCATCAGATCGAAGACCGTGCACACCGGGCGGCCGTCCAGGATCAGCACCGGCACGCCGCGCTCGATGGTCTCGCCGTGGCCGTCGAGCGTGTCGAAGCGGGGCAGGGTGACGGTCGCGGCCTTCAGTTGCGCGCCGCGCACATCGGCGACGCTGAGCACCGGCTGCAGATCGCCCAGCTCCAGGTTCCACTTGCCTGCCCCGTCGGGGCCGAAGCGGAAGCCCAGCGAGCCGTGCGGGATGACGGGGCGACTGGTGACGCCGTCGATGAAGATCGGTTTGAACGCCGCGTTCTCGTCGGTGCTGCCCAGGTCCGAGGCGGTCAGGTTCTTGCCTGGCACCAGCCGGCCGTCGCGCTGTTCCAGGCTCACCAGGAACGGCAGGTCGGTGAACTTCTGGACGTAGTCGACGAAGAACGGTTCGCGCTTGCGCACGAAATACTCGGTGAGGATGACGTGCCCCATCGCCATGGCCATCGCGCCGTCGGTGCCCGCCGCGCACGGCATCCACTCGTCGGCGAACTTGGTGTTGTCGGCGTAGTCGGGGCTGATCGTGACGACCTTGGTGCCCCGGTAGCGCACCTCGGCCATCCAGTGCGCATCCGGGGTGCGGGTCACCGGCACGTTCGAACCCCACATGAGCAGGTATGACGCATCCCACCAGTCGCCCGATTCGGGCACGTCGGTCTGGTCGCCGAACACCTGCGGTGAGGCCACCGGCAGGTCGGCGTACCAGTCGTAGAACGAGGTCATCACGCCACCGATGAGCTCGATGAAGCGCGAACCGGCGGCGAACGACACCATCGACATGGCCGGGATCGGGGAGAAGCCCGCGACTCGGTCGGGACCGTACTCCTTGATCGTGTGCACGTGCGCCGCGGCGATCATCTCGACCGCTTCGTCCCAGGTCACACGCACCAAACCGCCCATGCCCCTGGCCTTTTGGTACGTGCGCCGACGATCGTCGTCGGCCTGGATGTCGGCCCAGGCCAGCACAGGATCGCCCAGCCGCTTCTTGGCTTCGCGATACATCTCGACCAGCAGGCCGCGCGCGTACGGATAGCGGACGCGAGTGGGGGAGTAGGTGTACCAGGAGAACGCGGCGCCGCGCGGACAACCACGCGGCTCGTAACCGGGTCGGTCGGGGCCCGCCGACGGGTAGTCGACGTCCTGCGCTTCCCAGGTGATGATGTCGTCTTTGACGTAGACCTTCCACGAGCACGAGCCGGTGCAGTTCACGCCGTGGGTCGAGCGCACCACCTTGTCATGGCTCCACCGGTTGCGATAGAAGATGTCGCCTTCGCGCCCGCCCTTGCGGGTGACGGTGCGCAAGTCGGCCGATTCCACGCCGGGGGTGAAGAACCGGCCACTGCGAACGAGCAGATCTTCGACGGGACCGCCGATTCGAGCTTGGGGTGCCACAGCTTCTCCTTCGACGAATCGGACCGAATTACTCGACGGCGCGCAGTTTGACCACGGTGTAGATCAGGGCCGCCAGCGCCGTCGCCGCGAGCAGCAGCAGGCCCACGGCGTAACTGTGACTGGCCTCGTTGTAGGTGATGCCCATGATCAGCGGCGGGAAATAGCCGCCCAGACCACCGGCCGCGGACACGACGCCGGTGACACTGCCGACACTGGACGCGGGCGTGCGCCGCGCCACCCACGCGAACACGCCACCGGTCCCGATCCCCAGGAACAACGCCAGGGTGATGAACGTGGCGGCCGAAGCGACATCGGCGGGCGGTTTGAACGCGGCCACCACCGCCATGACCGCGGTGCCCGCCAGCGAGACGACCACGATGTACTTCGGCGCGATCCGGTCCGACAGCGCGCCACCGACGGGCCGGGCGATCACCGCGGCGAGCGCGAACGCGGCGGTGCGGGTGCCCGCGTCCACCGAGGCGAACCCGTACACATTGGTGATGTAGGTGGGCAGATACGAACTGAACGCCACGAACCCGCCGAACACCACCGCGTACAGGAACGACATCTCCCAGGTCACCGCGAGTTTCATCGCCGCGCGCAGCTTGGGCAGCACGGGATCTGTACTCGGGGTGAAGTCCGGTGAGTTGCGCATGAACGCGATGCACGCACCCGCCGTCACCGCGAGCACGACCGCCACGATCAGATGCGTCGGGAACAGTCCGAACCAGTTCACGAAGCGCGGCGTGAAGAACGCCGACACCGCGGTCCCGACCATGCCCGCCCCGAACACGCCGGTGGCGAACCCGCGCCGCGCGGGCACGTACCAGGAATTGGCGAACGGAATCCCGACCGCGAAAATCGTGCCGGGAATACCGAGCAGGAACGCGAACGCCAACATCAGGGGATAGGACTCGACCTGCCCCGCGATCCCGACCGCGATCACCGGCACGATCGAGGCCAACGACACCCCGATGAACATCGTTCGCCCACCCAGCCGATCAGTGAGCGAACCGGACACGATCCGCCCCAACGACCCGACCAGAATCGGCATCGCCACCATGATCGAGGCCGCGGTACTGCTCAACGCCATGTGATGGGAATACTGCGACGACAACGGGCCGATCAGATTCCAGGCCCAGAAGTTCACCGCCGACGTCCACGTGGCAAGGGCGAGATTCAGGGTCGCCGACCCGTTGCGTACCGCTGGCTGTAGCGAGTTCACGTCGCTTAGAAAACCACAGAATCGCCCGCTGACGGCGGCAACACGCAACTTTTGGGCTACCCGGTGGAAATCGGGCTAGCTGCGGGTACTACTCGGTGGTGGTCCGGCGGCAAACTCGAACGGTTTCTAGCTGTTGCCGCCGCCGACAGCAACGGCCCGCTCCGGTGGGCGATATATCGCCGCAGGGAACGGGCCGTTCGATGCGCCCCCGGCAGGAATCGAACCTGCGACCTAGAGATTAGAAGGCTCTTGCTCTATCCAACTGAGCTACGGAGGCAATCGCATCCACCTTGGCCGAAGTCGGCGCAGGTGTCCAGTTCGAAAAGTATAGCGACCGGTCGGATGGGTGATCGGGGGCTGCGGTGGGACGCCCCATCGGGGCGTGGCGG
Source organism: Nocardia sp. NPDC058640 (assembly GCF_042716995.1). NCBI lineage: Bacteria > Bacillati > Actinomycetota > Actinomycetes > Mycobacteriales > Nocardiaceae > Nocardia > Nocardia sp. NPDC058640. Next base: position 75,464 of record NZ_JBHXRG010000019.1, on the reverse strand, counting down.
GGCTCACCGAACTACCCTCGTTGTCATGTCGTTATCGCAGGACCGCTCCGCTGGACCCGCCGTCGACGGCGGAACACCGGCGGATTCGCGTTCGGTGGCGTCGTTCGGTGTGCTCAGCGTGATGGCCGGGTGTATCGCCGCGGTGGTCGCGGCCGTGGTGGTCGGGTTGTCGGCGGCGCACGCGCTGCGTTTGCTCGGGATACCCGATCCGGGGGCATTGACAACATATGGGTTGCCCGCGTTGCGGGCGGTGGCCGATCTGGCTGCCGCGGTGACGGTGGGTTCGCTGCTGTTCGCGGCGTTTCTGTTGCCGCCGCGCGATGGTGGGCTGCTGGAAGCGGGCGGGTATCGGGCGGTGCGGCGAGCCTCGGACGCGGCGCTGGTGTGGGCGGGCAGCGCGGCGCTGTTGGTGCCGTTGACGGTGTCGGATACCACGGGTCAGCCGGTGGATGCGCTGTGGCGGCCGGAGATGTTGTGGCCGGTGATCGCGCAGGTCGAGGTGGCGGGGGCTTGGCGTACGACGGTGTTGTTCGCGCTGATCGTGGCGATCGGCTGCCGGTGCGCGTTGCGCTGGGGGTGGACGCCGGTTCTGCTGGCGGGTGCGCTGGTGAGCATGATGCCGCTGGCATTGACCGGGCATTCGTCGTCGGGTGGCTCCCACGATGTGGCGACCAATTCACTGATTTTGCACATGGTGTCGGCCTCGATTTGGGTGGGCGGGTTGGTCGCGGTGCTGGCACACGCGATGCGCGGGGGTGCGAATACCGATATCGCCGCTCGGCGGTTCTCGGTGGCCGCGACCATCTCGATCGTGGTGATCGGCCTGAGCGGCGTGGTCAATGCCTGGGTGCGGGTGCCGTTCTCCGATCTGTTCACGACCACGTATGGCCGGCTCGTGCTCGCGAAGGCGGCCGCGTTGCTGGTGCTGGGTGCCATCGGTTATCTGCAGCGTCGCGCCGCGCTGCCTGCGCTTGCGGCCGACTCGCGCGATCGCGGTGCGCTGATTCGCTTCGCCGGGGTGGAGATGTTGATCTTCGCGGCGACCATCGGCCTGGCTGTCGGCCTCGGGCGTACTCCGCCTCCACCGCCCACGGCGATCCCGACGCCGGTCGAAGTGGAGCTGGGTTACAACCTGGCCGGACCGCCGACCGTGACGCGACTGCTGTTCGACTGGCGTTTCGACCTGATCTTCGGAACGTTGGCGATCGTGCTGGCCGCGCTGTATCTGCTCGGTGTGTACCGGCTGCGCAAGCGCGGCGATGCCTGGCCGGTCGGACGGACCATCGCCTGGTGCAGCGGTTGTTTGGTGTTGTTGCTGGCCACGTCGTCGGGTGTCGGCCGGTATTCGCCGGCGATGTTCAGCGTGCACATGGGCGCGCACATGGCGTTGTCGATGCTGGCGCCGATCCTGCTCGCCCTCGGCGGCGCGGTGACTCTGGCACTGCGCGCGTTGCCGCCCGCCGGGCGCGGTGGAGTGCCGGGCCCGCGCGAGTGGATTCTGGCGGCCGTGCACAACCCGGTCTCCCGGTTCCTCACCCAGCCCGTGGTGGCGTCGGTGATCTTCGTGGCCGGGTTCTACGCGCTGTACCTGGGCGGCATCTTCGACGCCTACGTCGACTCGCACGCCGCCCACCTGATGATGAACACGCACTTCCTGCTCAGCGGCTACCTGTTCTACTGGGTGGTGATCGGCATCGATCCCAAACCGCGCGAGGTGGCGCCGCTGACCAAGCTCGCGATGGTGTTCGGCACGCTGCCGTTCCACGCGTTCTTCGGGATCGCGCTGATGAGCATGACCACGGTGCTGGGCGACTGGTTCTATCGCACGCTGGACCTGGGCTGGCGCATCGACCTGCTCGCTGACCAGCGCAACGGCGGCAGTTTCGCCTGGGCCAGCGGCGAGATCCCGCTGGTGGTGGTGATGCTGGCGCTGCTGATCCAATGGTCGCGCAGCGACACCAGGCTGGCCAAGCGCACCGACCGGGCCGCCGACCGCGACAACGACGCGGAACTGACCGCCTACAACGCGATGTACTCCGAGCTGGCCCGCCGCGACCGCGAGGTCCGTCGGTGACCGGTGTGCAGTCCGGTGAATCGACGCGACGCACCGAACCGGAACGGGTGTTGCGCACCGACGTTCGGGAAGCGCGACGTCGGCTGGCCGGACGGGTGCGTAAGACGCCGGTGTTCCACACGAGTGTGGAGGGGCCGCACGGGCCGGTGCCGGTATCGCTGAAGATGGAATTCCTGCAGCATGGTGGCACTTTCACTGTGCGTGGTGCCCTCAATGCTCTGCTCGCTGCCGACGACGGGGCCGACCAGGTGGTGGTCGCTTCGGCGGGGAATGCGGGGATCGCGGTCGCGTTGGCCGCCGCGCAGTTGGGCAAGGAATGCACGATCGTGGTGCCCGAGTCCGCGCCGCACACCAAGGTTGCCGCGATGTGGGCGCACGGGGCCGAAGTGCTGTGGCACGGAACGACTTACGCGCAGGCGCAGGAACGTGCGGTGAGCCTGGCCGCCGAGCGTGGGGCCGACCATCTGCACGCCTATGACATGCCCGCCGTGGTCGCGGGTGCCGGAGTTGTCGGGCTCGAGCTGGAAGAACAGGTGCGCGGGCGGCCGCCGGTGCTGGCCGCGGTCGGCGGCGGTGCGTTGATCGCGGGTCTGGGTGCGGCGCTGGGTAAACGCAGGCAGATCATCGGGGTCGAATCCGAGCACCTGCCGGTGTTGTCGGCGGCGCTCGAGGCGGGCGGGCCGGTGGATATCGAGGCGACCGAGGTGCTGTGCGCGACGCGGGTCGGCGATATCGCCTTCGATATCGCCCAGCGGCATCAGATGCCGGTGCTGTCGGTCGCCGACGACGCGGTCGCTGCTGCTCGGGAGTATCTGTGGCGCGAATTCCGTGTGGTGGTCGAGCTCGAGGGTGCTGCGGCGCTGGCCGCGGTGCAGAGCGGGATGTACACGCCGGCACCCGGTGTGCGGCCGATTGTGGTCCTGTGCGGGGCGAATACCGAACTTCCGGTGCTCTGACACACGCGATATCCACAACCGAGAAACTTATCCACAGATCGGCTGGGCGCCTGCCACCTGTGCATTTCCACGTCATCCTTGAGTGGTCAGAGCAACAGGAATCGAGCGGGGGGCGGGCACGATGTACGAGGCACACTCGACGGTGATCGGGACCGTCATCACAGAACCGGTGCGGCGCGATCTGAGCACCGGGGAGCAGATGCTGACTTTCCGAATGGCGAGCAACGCACGACGGTTCGACGCCAAAGCGGGGGAGTGGACCGACAACGGGACTTTGTATCTCACGGTCAGTTGTTGGCGAAGGCTGGTGGCGGGGGTGGATCAGTCGTTGCATCGGGGTGATCCGGTGATCGCCTACGGGCAGCTGCGGTCCAACGAGTATCGCGGCAAGGACGGCACCGATCGGCGGGATCTGGAGATGCGCGCGATCGCGGTGGGGCCAGATCTGGCGCGCTGCCATGCCAGCGTTGTTCGCCGGTCGGAGGGTCTGCGATCGCTGCCACACGCGACGGTGCGCAATATCTCCGACGCGGGTAGCGCTGCCCTACCGAAGGCCGACGACGCTGCCACCGGGTATGCGTCGACCGACCCCGTTGCCGTAGCCTCTACGACCGTGGCGGATGCTGTCCCCGCGCGATCGCCGGACGTGGTGCCAAGCGCCAACGGTGTCGAGCAGGTCGACGCTTGAGGGTCGGTTCCGCGGCACTGGTCCCTTCCCTGTTTCCTCCACCGATAGGCTTGCGCGTATGGCTGAGTTCATTTATCAGATGATCAAGGTTCGCAAAGCACACGGCGACAAAGTCATCCTCGACGACGTGTACTTGAACTTCCTTCCCGGCGCCAAAATCGGTGTCGTTGGTCCCAACGGCGCCGGTAAATCCAGCGTGCTGAAGATCATGGCGGGACTGGACCGGCCCAACAACGGTGAGGCGTTCCTCGGCGCGGGCGCCACGGTCGGCATCCTCATGCAGGAACCCGATCTGAACGAAGAGAAGACCGTCCGCGGCAACGTGGAAGAGGGCCTGGGCGAGGTCAAGGTCAAGCTGGACCGGTTCAACGAGATCGCCGAACTGATGGCCACCGAGTACTCCGACGAGCTCATGGACGAAATGGGCCAGCTGCAGGAGTTCCTCGACCACGCCGACGCGTGGGATGTCGACTCCCAGCTCGAACAGGCCATGGACGCGCTGCGCTGCCCGCCGCCGGACGCGCCGGTCACCAACCTCTCCGGTGGTGAGCGCCGCCGTGTCGCGCTGTGCAAGCTGCTGCTGAGCAAGCCCGATCTGCTGCTGCTGGACGAACCGACCAACCACCTCGACGCCGAGAGCGTGCTGTGGCTGGAGAAGCACCTCGCCGACTACCCGGGCGCCGTGCTGGCCGTGACCCACGACCGGTACTTCCTCGACAACGTCGCCGAGTGGATCCTCGAACTCGACCGTGGCCGTGCCTACCCCTACGAGGGCAACTACTCCACCTACCTGGAGAAGAAGGCGCAGCGCCTCGAGGTGCAGGGCAAGAAGGACCAGAAGCTGCAGAAGCGGCTCAAGGACGAACTGGCCTGGGTGCGCTCCGGCGCCAAGGCCCGTCAGGCCAAGAACAAGGCTCGCCTGGGTCGCTACGAAGAGATGGCGGCCGAGGCCGAGCAGCACCGCAAGTTGGACTTCGAGGAGATCCAGATCCCCGCGGGTCCGCGCCTGGGCGACATCGTGGTCAACGTGTCGAACCTGGACAAGGGCTTCGGCGATCGCCAGCTCATCAAGGACCTGTCGTTCACGCTGCCGCGCAACGGCATCGTCGGCGTCATCGGGCCCAACGGTGTCGGTAAGACCACGCTGTTCAAGACCATCGTCGGTCTCGAATCCGCCGACAGCGGCGAGGTGAAGGTCGGCGAGACGGTCAAGCTCAGCTACGTCGACCAGAACCGTGGCGGCATCGACCCGAAGAAGAACGTCTGGCAGGTCGTGTCCGAAGGCCTGGACTTCATCCAGGTCGGCAACCAGGAGATGCCCTCGCGCGCCTACGTCAGCGCGTTCGGCTTCAAGGGTCCGGATCAGCAGAAGCCGGCCGGTGTGCTCTCCGGTGGTGAGCGCAACCGTCTGAACCTGGCGCTGACCCTCAAAGAGGGCGGCAACCTGATCCTGCTCGACGAACCGACCAACGACCTGGACGTGGAAACCCTCAGTTCGCTCGAGAACGCGCTGGACCAGTTCCCCGGCTGCGCCGTGGTGATCTCCCACGACCGGTGGTTCCTCGATCGCACCTGCACCCACATCCTGGCGTGGGAGGGCGACAACGACAACGACGCCAAGTGGTACTGGTTCGAAGGCAACTTCGAGGCCTACGAGGCGAACAAGATCGAGCGCATGGGCGCGGAAGCCGCACGCCCGCACCGTGTTACGCACCGCAAGCTGACCCGCGACTGATTCTCGCGGTCGGTGTGACGGCCCGGTGGAACGATCTGTGAATGGTCGATCCGCCGGGCCGTCTGCGTCGGTGCCGTCTGCCGTTCATCCGGTGTTGCGCAAGTTACCGGCGCGGCAAGCGAAAATTCCCACAGCGTGTTCGTCTACCCGCCGCTAGTCTCGAATTCGCGCCACAAGCGTTGCGAAATCGAAGCGATCCACAACCATGGGAGTTGGCTAAGCGATGACGGTCTCGGAAATCTCGAGCGCGGCGTGGGCCGCGGGAATGCCGCAGAGTCTGCGCGGCGATCTCGCGACTCTCGAGCAGGCGTACTTCCGACACGTGGACGCCGGCGACATCGACTTCCCGATCCCTGGAATCACCCAGATCTTCCGGCACCACATGGAATTGGCCGCGGTCCGGCGGCCGGGCAACGCCAAGGTCCGCGTGCACCACCCCGACGACGGCACGGGGATGGGCGCGGCGGTGCAGGTGGTCACCGACGACATGCCGCTGCTGGTGGAGTCGATCACCGCGGCGCTTGGCCGCATGCAGGTCACCGTGTCCGAGGTGATCCACCCGATCTTCGAGGTCACCCGCGACGCCGACGGAGACCTCACCGGCGCGGCGGCGCACGAAGTGGACGGCAACGGGGCCACCGGGCTCACCGAGTCGTGGATGCACCTGCAGCTGCACCCCTCGACCAGCCGGGCGCAGCTCGACGACATCGAGCGCACCATGCCCGAGGTGATCGCCGATGTGCGCCAGGTGATCGACGACACCGAAGCCATGGCCGCAGTACAGAGTTCGCTGGCCGACGAGCTCGATCGGGCCGCAGACTCGAGCTCTACGCCGTTCCCCGCGGTCGAGGTGGCCGATTGCGCGCAGTTGCTGCGCTGGTTGGCTGCGGGCAATTTCACGCTGCTCGGGTATGCCCGCTACCGGCGCGAGGTCCGCGACGGGCACACCGTGTCCACGCCGGTGCCCGGCGCGAGCCTGGGGGTGCTTCGCCCCGATATCGGCACCGACTTCCAGGTGCCCATCAACGGCGAGGACCGGCCGCTGCTGCTGCTCACCCAGGGCCTGGTGCGCGCGACCGTGCACCGCTCGGTGTACCCGTACTTCGTCGGCGTCGCCGATGTCGACGCCGCGGGCGCGGTGGTGGGTGTGCACCTGTTCATCGGGGTGTTCACCGTGAGCGCGGTGCACGAGAACGTGCTCGACATCCCGGTGATCAACCGCCGGGTGCGCACCGCGATCGAGGGTGCGGGCTTCGACAAGGATTCGTTCTCCGGGCAGGCGATGCTCGAGGTGATCGAGTCGTTCCCGCGCACCGAACTGTTCTCCGCCGACACCGATGCCATGCGCCGCACTGCGGTCGCGGTGCTGGGTGTCGGATTGCGCAGGCAGGTAAGGCTTTTCCTGCGCAGCGACGGGTACGGCCGCTTCGTGGCCTGCATGGTGTACCTGCCGCGCGACCGCTACACCACCGCGGTGCGCCTGGAAATGCAGGAGATCCTGGTCGCGGAACTGGGCGGGGTGGACATCGACTATTCGGCACGGGTGAGCGAAAGTGAGCTCGCCAGTGTGTATTTCACGGTGATGCTGCCCGCCGAAGCCAAAGGTGTTGCCGCCCCTGATACGTCCGAGGACAACCGGCTGCGGCTGCAGACCCTGCTGAACGACGCCAGCCACACCTGGGACGACCGCATCGGTGACGCGGTCGCGTCCTCGACGCTGATCGATCCCGCTGTGGTGAAACGGTATTCGGAGGCACTGCCCGAAAGTTACAAGGAGGACTTCGCGCCCGATCGCGCGCTGGCCGATGTGGTGCGCCTCGAGCACCTCGCCGAGGGCGGCATCGACCAGTACCTGTACCGCAGGCCAGAGGCGGCGCCCGGTTCGTGGCGGTTCAGCCTGTACATCGCGGGCACCGGGGTGTCGCTGAGTCAGGTGCTGCCCGTGCTGCAGAGCCTGGGCGTGGAAGTGGTCGACGAACGGCCCTACCAGCTCGAACGCGAAGGCGGCACCGAGCGCTGGATCTACGACTTCGGCCTGCAGGCGCGTCCGGAACTGCTGCGCAACGCCCTGGGCGGTGACCTGGACGCCGCACTGCTGCTCGAGGCGCCCGGCCAAGCCGACGCACTGCGCACCCGCTTCACCGAGGCGTTCGAGGCGGTCTGGTACGGCCGCGCCGAAGCCGACGGCCTCAACGAACTCGTGCTGCGCGCCGGGCTGCCGTGGCGGTCGGTCGCGATCCTGCGCGCGTACGCGAAATACCTGCAGCAGGCCGGATTTCCGTACTCGCAGGCCAATATCGCGCGGGTGCTGCTGGCGCATCCGGAGGTCGCGCGCGATTTCGTCGACCTGTTCGCCGCCCGATTCGATCCGGACACGGTCTCGGTCGACAAGGCCGTGGCGATCGAGGCACGGGTGCGGGCCGGGATCGACGACGTGGTCAGCATGGACGCCGACCGCATCCTGCGCGCCATCCTCGGCCTGATCAAGGCCACCCTGCGCACCAACAACTACGTCGTGGACGCCGACGGCCGACCGCGCGACTACCTGGCGTTGAAGGTGGAACCGCGCGAGATCGCCGAATTGCCCAAGCCGCGACCACAATTCGAAATCTTCGTGTACTCGCCGCGCGTGGAGGGTGTGCACCTGCGGTTCGGCTCGGTCGCGCGCGGTGGGCTGCGCTGGTCCGATCGCCTGGAAGACTTCCGCACCGAGATCCTGGGCCTGGTCAAGGCGCAGGCGGTGAAGAACGCGGTCATCGTGCCCGTGGGCGCCAAGGGCGGTTTCGTGGTGAAACGTCCGCCCGCGGCCACCGGCGACCCGACCGTGGACCGTCAGGCCGGCATCGCCGAGGGCATCGCCTGCTATCGCACGTTCATCTCCGGGTTGCTCGACGTCACCGACAATGTCGACCTGGCCACCGGCGCGGTGCTGCCGCCGGACCGGGTCGTTCGCCGCGACGGCGACGACACCTACCTGGTGGTCGCCGCGGACAAGGGCACCGCCAGCTTCTCCGATATCGCCAACGAGGTGGCGCAGAACTACGGCTTCTGGCTGGGCGACGCGTTCGCCTCCGGCGGCTCGGTCGGCTACGACCACAAGGCGATGGGCATCACCGCCAAGGGTGCGTGGGAAGCGGTCAAACGCCACTTCCGCGAGATGGACATCGACACCCAGAGCCAGGAATTCACCGTCGTCGGCGTCGGCGACATGAGCGGTGACGTGTTCGGCAACGGGATGCTGCTGTCCCCGCACATCCGGTTGGTCGCCGCCTTCGACCACCGCCACATCTTCCTCGACCCGAACCCCGACGCCGCCACCTCCTTCGCCGAACGCGAACGGCTGTTCGCGCTGCCGCGATCGTCGTGGGCCGACTACGACCGCAGCCTGATCAGCGAGGGCGGCGGCGTGTTCGAGCGGACCGTGAAGTCGGTGCCGATCTCGCCGCAGGCCCGTGTCGCGCTGGGCCTGCCCGATTCGGTGCAGACGCTGTCGCCGCCGGAACTGGTGCGCGCGATCCTGCTCGCGCCGGTGCAGCTGCTGTGGAACGGCGGCATCGGCACCTACGTGAAGGCGAGCTCGGAAACCAATGCCGACGTGGGCGACAAGTCCAACGACGCGGTGCGAGTCGACGGAAACCAGTTGCGGGTCAAGGTGATCGGCGAAGGTGGCAACCTGGGTGCCACCGCCCTGGGTCGAATCGAGTTCTGCCGCAACGGCGGCAAGATGAACACCGATGCCCTGGACAATTCCGCGGGCGTTGACTGCTCCGACCACGAGGTCAATATCAAGGTCCTGCTCGACGGCGTGGTCAGCGCGGGCGGACTCGACCCCGCCGACCGTAATCCGCTGCTGGCCTCGATGACCGACGAAGTCGCGGCAATGGTGTTGCACGACAACGTCGATCAGAACGTGTTGATCGGCATCTCCCGCACCGACGCACCGCACATGCTCACCGTGCACGGCCGCGTGATCGCCGACCTGGAACGGCGACGCGGTCTGGACCGGGAACTGGAAGCGCTGCCGTCGCCCGCGGAACTGGCCCGCCGCCACGACGAGGGCACGGGCCTGGCCTCCCCGGAGCTGGCCAACCTGCTCGCGCACGTGAAGCTGGGACTCAAAGCCGATCTGCTGGACACCGACCTGCCCGACAGCGCCTTCTTCGCCAGCACCCTGCCGCTGTATTTCCCGACCCCGCTGCGGGAACGGTTCGGCGCGGCGATCAAGAAGCACCGGCTGCGCCGCGAGATCGTCACCACGATGATCGTCAACGAGGTCGTGGACTACGGCGGCATCACCTACGCGCATCGTCTCAACGAGGAAGTCGGGGCCACCACCACCGACACCGTGCGCGCGTTCGCCGCGGTCACCGAGATCTTCGGGCTGCACGACATCTGGTCGCGCATCCGCAGCGCCGACGCCCCGACCGCGGTGCGCGATCTGCTCGAACTGGAGTCCAAGCGGACCCTGGACCGCGCCTCGCGCTGGCTGCTGAGCAACCGCCCGCAGCCGGTCGCGGTCGGCGCGGAGATCAATCGGTATCACCGCCGAGTGCAGGAGCTGGCACCGCAGGTGCCCGGCTGGTTGCGTGGGCATCACGTCACCTCGCTCACCCAGGGCGCGGCCGAGCTGATCGCGCGCGGGGCCCCGACCGACCTGGCCACCGAGGTGTTCGGACTGCTGGGGTTGTACCCGCTGTTGGACATCGTCGATATCGCCGACATCACCGATCGTGACGGTGCCGAAGTAGGCGCGCTGTACTACGCCCTGAACGAGCATCTCAAGATCGACTGGCTGCTCGAGGCGGTGAGCCACCTCGAACGCGGCGACCGCTGGCACGCGCTGGCTCGCCTTGCCCTGCGCGACGACATGTACGGTTCGCTGCGCTCGCTGACCCTGGATGTGCTGTCCGCGGGTGACCCGGAGGAAACCGCCGACGAGAAAATTGCATACTGGGAGTCGAAGAACCAGTCCCGACTCGGCCGTGCGCGCGCGGCACTGTCGGAACTGTTCGAGTCCGGGACCCACGACCTCGCCACACTGTCGGTTGCCGCACGACAGGTGCGGAGCATGGTGAGCGGGGTGGGCGCCCAATCGGAGGTACGGTGACGAGTTCGCCGAACGGCAACACCGCCACGCCCGCGGCAGACCTGGTGCTGCCGCAGCGTTTTCACGCCAAGGTCGAGATCCGCTGGTCGGATATGGACGTGTTCCAGCACGTCAACCACGCCCGAATGGTGACCCTGTTGGAAGAGGCACGGATTCCGTGGCTGTTCGACGACGACAAGCCGACGGCGTCGATGGGGCGCCAGGGTTGTGTGCTGGTCGACCTGCACGTGAAGTACCGCGGGCAGTTGCGGCACGAGGACACACCGCTGGATATCGCGATGTGGGTCAAGCAGTTGCGCGCGGTCGATTTCACGATCGGCTACGAGGTGCGGGCCAACGGCGCGGCCCCCGATTCGCCGCCCGCGGTCATCGCGACCACCCAGCTGGCCGCGTTCGACATCGACACCCAGCGTTTGCGCAGGCTCAGCGAGACCGAACGCGACTATCTCGCGTTGTGGCGGGCCTGATTTCGTGAGTTCTGAACAGCGGGTACTGCACACACCCGACCCGGCGGAACGCGAGAACCTGGCGACGTTTCTCACCCGCGCTCTCCGCCTCGACCCCGCCGCGGTGGTTCGGCTGCGGCGGCGCGGCTCCAGTCTCGTCTCCGCTTGGGTGACAACAGGTTTCGAGACCCTGGCAGTGCGCACGATCACCGCCGAACTCGGGGTCGACGATGTCACCGTCGGAGCCGACATGGTCCTGGCGGGATTGAGCACCGGTCATCCGATCGACCTCGGGTACTCGATGGATTCCGCATGGCGGGGCGCGCTGCCGCCGACCGACGGCTTCACCCACGTCGACGATGTGCCCGCTCGGACGCTGGTCGAGTTGGCCGAGCGTGGGGCCGAGGTGGCCCGCGATCACGGTGGTCCCAAGGGGCCGCCCGCTTCGCTGCTGGATCAGTCGGTGCTCACCGTGACCGGCGCGGACGATCTCGAGGTTCAGGTCCCGATGCGGGTCGTGTTCGCGCTCACCGCGATGGACTTCATTCCGCACGCGGGGGAGAAGACTGAGTCGCGGCGTATTCAGCCGTCGGAGTTGGTTCGGGTTCGGGCCACGCGGACGTGGTTGCGGTTGGATGCCCGGTATGGGTCGGTGGCACGGCGTCTGGGCGGCGGGATTCCTTTGTCGCCCAGCTGAATTGCTGCCGTGGCGGATTGGGGTCGCCCAGCTGAATTGCTGCCGTGGCGGATTGGGGTCGCCCAGCTGAATTGCTGTCATGGCGGATTTTGGGTTTGCAGGGTGCCGCTGCCGCCCGCCGGGCATGGGTGGTGCGGGCTTAGTGGTTTGGGGTCAGTGAACGCCCACCAGTCGCAGCAGGGCCGTTGTCGTTGCCGCGGCCAACACGGTGACCAGCAGTGGAGCGCGGCGCCAGGCGAGCAGGCCGCCGACGGCGACGCCCGCGGGTAGCGCGATGCCCATGTGGTCGGAGCCGGTGGGCAGGGTCGCGGTGGCTACCAGGGCTGCGAGCAGGATGAGGGCGCCGGTGTCCAGCAGGTGTATTGCCTTGGGGGACAGGCGTAGTCGATGGCGCATCGCGGGTCCGGTCCAGCGCAGGGCGTAGGTTCCCACCGCCAGGGCCAGCATCGCGGGGAGCAGGTACGGCGCGCTCATGTCATTTCCGTACTGATCGAAGCGGCGGTCGGACGAAGAGTCATGCCGCTACCGCCTCGGCCACGGGTGCAGGCGTGCGCAACGCGAACACCAGTCCGCACAGTGCGATCAGGATCGGCAGACCCGCCGGGACGAACGGCGCGACCACCACGGCCACTCCGGCCCCGACCAGCACTGGACGCAACGTCGCCCGGTCGCGCAGCGCGGGCAGGATCAAGGCCAGCAGAATCACCGGGAACACCGCGTCCAAGCCGAGCGCGGAAGTGTCGGGCACCAGCGAGCCCAGGGCGGCACCGAGGGTCGCGCCGAGCGGCCAGCACAGCGCCACGCCGATCCCGCAGGCCCAATACGCGGCGCGTTTGCGTTCAGGATTGCCGGGTGCCGCGGCGAAGGCCGCCGATTCGTCGTTGAGCATGTGGATGCCCAGTGCGCGTTTCCAGCCCTGCCCGAACACTTCCGGCGCCGCCAACCCGTACGGCAGATGCCGCGCGTTGAGCAGCAGACCGGCCACCATCGCCGCCAGGGGACTGCCACCGGCGGCGACGATGCCGAAGAACAACAGTTCCGACCCGCCTGCCAGCACCGTCACCGCCATCACGATCGGCATCCACATCGGGAATCCGGCCGCGATCGTGGACGCACCGTAGGACACTCCGAACAGGCCAACGGCAAAGCACGCCGCGGCTACGGCAGCCGCGGTTCCCCGGTCGAGTGTTCGCCATATCGAACGCATGTTGTTTATAGTGAACGCTGAGGGTGGGTAAAGTCAACGCGGTATCGCACGGCCCCAGGAGGCGTAGATGGACCGGCAGGACCCTGTCGTCGGACCGCCCCAGGCGGTGATCGCGGCCGCGCTGCGGCGTGAACGCGCGCGTGCCGGGCTCTCGCTGACCGAGGTGGCCAGCCGGGCGGGTGTGGCGAAATCCACACTGTCGCAACTGGAATCGGGCACCGGCAATCCCAGCCTGGAAACCCTGTGGGCACTGTGTGTCGCGCTGGAGATGCCGTTCTCCCGGCTACTGGATCCCCCGCGCGCCAACGTTCAGGTCATCCGCGCCGACGAGGGTTCGCCGGTCCCGTCCGCGGATGCCGACTACCGGGTGACGTTGCTCGCAGCGGGCCAGTCGCTGACTCGCTGCGACGTCTACCGCATCGCCGCCGAGCCCGGCCACATCCGCCGCTCCGACCCGCACACCCCCGGCGTGGTCGAACACGTCGTGCTCGCGGCAGGTCATGCCATGGCAGGCCCGGCCGACGAGCCCGTGGAGATGCGCCCCGGCGACTACATCCGCTACCTGGGCGATCTCCCGCACATCTTCGAAGCCCTCGAACCGGGAACCTGGGCCACGATGGTGATCGAAAGCGCCTGAACCGCCGGTGTCAGGCGGCTCCCTCGCCCAGATACTGCAACCAGATCGGATCCAGATCGGCGGTGGTCGACAGCAGCCGCCAGTGCGGTCCCTTGGGCGAGACCAGCGGGTGGCGCAGGTGCCAACCCAGATCGACCAGCATCTTGTCGGCTTTGCGGTGATTGCAGGGGGCGCAGCTGGCCACGCAGTTCTCCCACGAGTGTTCGCCGCCGCGACTGCGGGGGATCACGTGGTCGATGGTTTCGGCTTTGCCGCCGCAGTACCCGCATCGGTAGTGGTCGCGATGCATGAGCGCGGCGCGGGTCATCGGCACGCGGGCGCGGTAGGGCACGCGCACGTAGGTGCGCAGGCGGATGACGGACGGAATGGCCACTGCCGAGCCCGCGGAGTGCAGGACCGGGCCTTCGGGGTCTTCGTGGACAGCGTCTGCCTTGGCGCAGATCAGCAGCACGACGGCGCGACGCGCGGACAGCGCGGTGAGTGGCTCGTAGGTGGCGTTCAGGAGCAGGACCCGGCGTTTGCGCCAGGCGGCGGCGTCGTGGTCTCCGGCGAGATGAAGTGGCGCGGGGATATGGGTGTGATCGGACAGGATGTGCAGCGGAACAGCCCCCGAGCCCCGATTGTGGACGTCGGCGGGCTGGAGTTGTCGGTGCGCACGCACCTCGTGTGAACGAGTGCTGGGTCGCTGCTTCATCGTCGTGACCTCAATTTCATGATTGGCAGGATCATGTGGTATCTGGGGCCGATACTGCCCTCAGTTGACCATGGTTCCGGCGGTATTGCACGGCTATTTTTCAAACTTCCGGGTGAACTGTGGTTGAAGGGCAGCGCGTTCGTGACCGACCCGTTCGGGGCGCGGCGAACCGGGGCACAATGGAGCGCGTGACTTCCGGTGAGCAGACAACGACCTCCTTCTACGAAGCCGTGGGCGGCGCGGAGACGTTTCGCCGTCTGGTGTCGGTGTTCTATCGCGAGGTCGCGGCCGACGAGATCCTGCGACCGCTGTACCCGGAAGAGGACCTCGGTCCGGCTGAGCGTCGATTTCGGATGTTTCTCGAGCAGTACTGGGGCGGTCCGCGCACCTACTCCGACGAGCGCGGGCATCCGCGGTTGCGGATGCGGCACAACCCGTTCGTGATCGGTCCGCTGGAACGCGACGCGTGGATGCGGTGCATGCGGATCGCCATCGGCGAGATCGAACCCGCGATCCTGGACAACGAACATCGCAAGGCCCTGCTCGACTATTTCCAAATGGCCGCATCCTCCTTGCAGAACTCGACGATCTGACCCTCACGGGCGGCGCCACCCAGCGTACGGGTGCCCGGTGTTCGCTGATGTCGAGAACATGGCCGCCCGATTTCGCGCCGATGCCGTCTTTTACCACGATGTAACGCCGCGGCGTGGCGAACGCTGGCAATTTGCCAGATTCGCAGAAAGTCTCGCCTCAGATGATTAATGTCGGCGACCTTTGGCAATATTGCACGTGTGACACAGACACCTGCCTCGCTGGTGCCGGGGGAAGCAAGCACCGCTCCATGGTGGAAAACGGCCGTGTTCTATCAGGTCTATCCGCGTTCGTTCGCCGACTCCGATGGTGACGGGGTCGGTGATCTGGGCGGGGTGCGCGAGAAGATGGGGTACCTGGAGCTATTGGGCGTCGACGCGTTGTGGATCTGTCCGGTGATGCGTTCACCGCAGGCCGACGGCGGGTACGACGTGTCCGATCCGCGCGATATCGACCCGCTGTTCGGTGGGCTGGAAGCACTGGACGCGTTGATCGCCGAGGCACACGATCGCGAGATCAAGGTGACCATGGACCTGGTGCCCAACCACACCAGCGTCGAACACGCGTGGTTCCACGCCGCGGTGGAGGCGTCGCCGGGCAGTCCCGAGCGTGCCAGGTACATCTTCCGTGACGGTCGCGGGAAGAACGGCGAGCAGCCGCCCAACAACTGGCCCAGCATCTTCGGCGGCCCGGCGTGGACCAGGGTCACCGAGGCCGACGGCACCCCGGGCCAGTGGTACCTGCACATCTTCGCGCCCGAGCAACCCGATCTGAACTGGGACAATCCCGAGGTCGCCGCCGATTTCGAGAAGACCCTGCGGTTCTGGCTCGACCGTGGCATCGACGGGTTCCGTCTCGACGTCGCGCACGGCATGGCCAAGCCGGAAGGTCTGCCCGATATGGCCAAGGTGCAGACCAAGATGTTGGTCAACGACGACGACGATCCCCGCTTCAACAACCCCGGCGTGCACGCGATCCACCGCCGCATCCGCACGGTGCTCAACGACTACCCGCAGGCGGTGTCGATCGGCGAGGTGTGGGTCGACGACAACGTCCGATTCGGCGAATACGTGCGCCCCGACGAACTGCACCTGGCGTTCAACTTCCGGCTGGCCGAGACCCCGTTCGCCGCGGACAAGGTCCACGAGGCGATCACGCACTCCCTGGACGCGGTCGCCGCCGCGGGCGCACCGCCCACCTGGACGCTGTCCAACCACGACATCGCGCGCGAGGTGACCCGCTACGGCGGCGGCAAAACCGGTGTCGCGCGGGCGCGCGCGATGATGATGGTCGAACTCGCCCTGCCCGGCGCGGTGTTCATCTACAACGGCGCCGAACTGGGCCTGCCCAATGTCGACGACCTGCCCGAAGACGTTCTGCAGGACCCGGTGTGGCAGCGATCGGGCCACACCGAACGCGGTCGCGACGGGTGCCGGGTGCCGATGCCGTGGGAGGGCGCCACCACCCCGTTCGGTTTCACCACCGGTAAGCCGTGGCTGCCGATCCCCGCCGACTGGGCCGATCGCACCGTCGAAGCGCAACTGGAAACCCTGCACTCGACACTGTCGCTGTACCGGTTGGCGATCGACCTGCGCGGCACCCGACCGGAGTTCGGCGGGCAGCGCATCGAGTGGTACGGCAGTCCCGACGGCTGCCTTGCCTTCCGTCGTCCGGGCGGGCTGATCTGCGTGCTCAACGCCTCGGAGAACACGATCCAGCTGCCGCCGGGCGAGGTGTTGCTGTCGAGCGCACCGGTCACCGACGACCGGTTGCCACCGAACGCGGCGGCCTGGTTGGTGTAACCGCAGACGGACACGCGAGGCGGAAACCGGTGGCCGGAGGATGAACTACTACACAGCATCGTCTACCGTGGCAGCGTGAGCATTCTCGAGACAGTGCTGATCTTCGTCGGCATCCCGGCCGCGATCTACTTCGCGATCGCGGGCTTGTCCTATCTCGGTAAGCCATTCTCCGGTGAGAAGCCGGCCCACTTCGCACTCGGGCAGAAGTGGACCCACCGGCCGGTGCTGTGGAGTGCTACCGATGAGGTGACCGCCGCGGCGGGTCACCACACCGCCGAGCCGCATGGCAGCCATGCGGCTCTCGAAACCGCGCATGCGGACCTGATCGGAGGCCGGGCAAGTGGCAAGTTCTAATTGGCCCGCGGTGGTCGATGCCGACCTGCCGCACGGGTTCGTGGTGACCAGCAGTGGCCGCGTGTCCGGTGTGCACGAGCCCGGTGCGATGTTCGACGAGGTGCCGTTCACCGATCGTGAACGGGTGGCCCTGGACAACGCGCTCACCGAGGCGACTCGCGCGACCAAGGTCCGTTTCAACATCTACCTCGGTGACCTGGGCACCGATCCGGCGGCCGGTGCCGACGCGATCCTGCCCAACACCCCGGAGTCGGCCCACTCGGTGCTGATCGCGGTGTCCCCGAACCAGAGTGCGATCGAGGTGCGTTCGGGTGCCGATGTGGCCGAGCGTGCCAACGACCGCATCTGCCAGCTCGGCGTCACCGCCGCGTCGGCCTCGTTCCGTCAGGGCAACCTGATCGACGGCCTGATCTCCGCGGTCCGCGTGATGTCGGCGGCGATGGGTCGCTAGTACTTCTTCGACCGTGCGGCGCGTTCACTGTGAAAGGTGAACGCGCCGTTCGTGTTCGCGGGGAAAGGTTGCTCGGTCACCGTGGGATGCCAGGTCGCGCACGGGGTTCGCGTAACCTGGTCCGCGGTCTATCGGCAGTCGGCGTAGTGGGGGGAACTTGTACAGACGTATCGCTTCGGTGTTCGTGGCGGCTTGCCTGGCGTTGACCGCTTCGGCCTGCGCCGACGACAGCACGCCGGTCGAATTCGCCGCGGCCGCTCCTTTGTCGGAGTTCTACAACCCCAGCGCGGAATCGATTCCGGGACCGCGTGGTTCGGTGATCCGTTCGCAGCCGCTGTCCGGGTCGCACGCCGTGCCGGGGGCCCGCAACTTCCTGACGCTGTACCGATCGCTGGACGCGCAGGAACGGCCGGTCGCGGTGTCGGGGACGCTGGCGGTGCCCGAAGGCGTTGCGCCCGAAGGTGGTTGGCCGCTGATCTCCTGGGCGCCAGGGAGTACCGGGGTCGCCGATGTGTGCGCGGCGTCGCGGTCCGAAGGGTCCACGCCGAGTCGGGACGAGCAGGCCCGCTGGGTTGCCGAAGGGTACGCGGTGGCCAGGACCGATTATGTGGGACTGGGTACGCCCGGCGATCACGGCTACCTGATCGGCGAGACCGAACATCGCGCGATGGCCGATATCGCTACCGCGGCACGGGAAGTCGACAAAACCGTCGGTGCGCGCTGGGTGGCGATGGGGCACTCGCAGGGCGGTCACGCGGCCCTGTTCGCCGCCGCGGACTCCGCCGGTTGGGCCCCCGCCTCGCCGCTGCTGGGCGCCATCGCGCTCGCGCCCGCCTCGCATCTGGGCGAACAGGTCCGCATGGCGAAATGGGCGGCGTCGAACCCGCTGGGCAAACTCGGCACGGGCGACATCTCGATCTACGTGCCCCTGCTGGTGCGCGGCGCCCAGACCATCACCGACGTCGATCCGGCACGCTTCCTCACCGACCGCGCCCGGTCGCTGCTGCCGGTCGCCGACGCCGAATGCACCGGCGGACTGCGCGATCAATGGGGCGGACTGTCGCCGAAGGACGTGTTCACCTCCGACGGTGATGTGTCCGGGCTGCTGCGCGTGCTCGACGACAACGACCCGGGCGGCTTGCGATTCACCGTTCCGGTGCTGGTGCTGCAGGGTAAGTCCGATCTCACGGTTCCGCTGGCATCGACCGATGACATGGTTCGCGAACAGCAGGGACGTGGGGAATCGGTCGACTACCGCAAGTACGACGACGTCGACCACAGTCACATCGTGTCGGCGTCCTTCGCCGATGCACTGAGCTGGGCAGACAAGCTTTTCTGAGTCTTTGGAGCGCTGGCGCGCTCGAGCGGGGCCCTTCGGGCCCCTGATCTTCCCTCCCTCCGGGTACTCCTTCGTCGCACCCTCCACTCAGTCCAGATCAGGGCGGGCCCCTTGAAGAGACGTATCGGTGCGCTCGAGCGGGGGCCGGTTCGGGTTACGCCCAGAGCAGATGACCGCGGGGATTCGGCTCGCGAGTTCTACGCTGGCGGGTATGGGCGAGCACAGCGGGTTGCGGGTGATTCCAGGCGGACGTGGGGAACGGCAGCCTGAACCTCTGTGGCGTGAGGCGCTGGGCGAACGCCTGCGTGCGCTGCGCTTGGAGCAGGGCTGCACGCTGGTGGATACCGCAGGTCGGGCGGGTATTTCGCCGCAGTATCTGTCCGAGGTCGAACGCGGGCGTAAGGAGCCGTCGAGCGAGATGATCGCGGCGCTCGCGGGGGCCCTTGGCACTTCGTTGGGTGAACTCGTCGCCCAGGTGGCGGAATCGATGCGCAAGTCCGCGCTGGTGCCCGCGCGTGCGGTGGTGCTGGGCGGACAACGTCAGATCGCGCAGATCAGGTCCGTTCCGATGGCGCCGAACGCGGTCTTGCTGGCCGCCTGATCGGCGGATCAAGATCACCAGGCTATGAGGGATTTTCTCTCTCGCGCGATGTTTGCGTGGTTGCCTGGTGATCAATCGTCCAGGTCGGTGCGGCTCAGGCTGTGCGGACCGAAGCGATCTGGCTGCGGAGCAGGTCCACGATCGCGCTGACCGGCAGTTCGGGGTCGATCGCGCGTTGCACGCCTAGGCCGATGCCCATCGAAAGTAATTGCAGCGCAGCGTCTTCCGGCGACATCGTGAGCTCGAGCCCGTGCTCGTCGGCTTGTGCGCGGACCACCGTGGCCAGCATCGCGGTGAGGCCGCTTCGCCGTTTCGCGAGCTCGGCGCGCACCTCGGGCATGTGCCGGGTGCTGGTGGCGAACTCGACTTCCAGCGCGGTCCAGCCGACATCACCGATATTCTCGTCGGCCCACCGCGCGAAACCTTCGATGCGCTCGGCCATGGTGTCGTGCGCCAGCATCGCGGCGATCAGCGACTCCGCCCGCTGCACGTGCACCACGTCGAGCACGGCCAGGCCAAGTTCGTGTTTGGTCGCGAAGTTGGAATAGACCGCGCCCTTGGAGAACCCGGCCTCGGTAGCGACCTTTTCCAGCGAGGTCACGTTGTAGCCGTCGGCCAGGAACAGGCGGGTGGCCGTTTCGACCAGACGCTCACGAGTGAGTGCGTGCGACTCCTTGCGCGTCATCCTGGCCATGTGCAGGAGTTTAGCAAATGGGCTACCGCTGGAACTCGAATACCGTTAGTATTCGAAACATGACTACACGACGTGGCGTGGCCATCGGTTGCGGAGGGCTGCTCGGTTTCGCCTGGACCGCCGTCGCCCTCGACGCCGTCGAACGCGCGCTGAACTGGGATATCCGCACCGCCGAGGTCTTGATCGGCACGTCCGCCGGCGCCGAACTCGTCGCCGCGCTGGGCTCGGGCCGCACACCCACCGACCTGCTCGCGGCCCTGGACGCCACCCCCGACGCCGACCCGATCCTGGCCGCTCACGTCGCCGTCGACCCGGGCAAACTCCCCCCACTGCCCGCCCTCGCCTTCCCCGCCATCGGCCTGGTCGGCGCGGGCTTGCGCACCCGCTCGCCCTATACCGCCCTGGCCGGCCTGCTCCCGCGCGGCCGCGGCGACGCGAGTTGGCTGCGCCGGTACGGCCAAGCGCTGGCTGAACCTGGGGGTTGGGTCAGCCACCCCTCGACGTGGGTAGTCGCCGCCGACGCGACAACGGGCGAGCGAGTGGCTTTCGGCGCCAACGCGCACGACATCGCCGAAACGGCGAAGGGTGCGCGAGCCGCCGCTGATGTGCGCGATGCGGGAAAGGGCGCGCGAGCCGCCGTTGACGTGCGCGATGTGGCGAAGAGTGCGCGAGCCGCCGCTGATGTGCGCGACGAGGCAACCGGTGGGCGAGGCGTCGGCGCACAGGACGCGGTCGACATCGGTGACGCGATTGCCGCCTCGTGGGCGATTCCCGGCTGGTTTCCGACCGTGCGGATCGGCGGGCGCGACTACGTCGACGGCGGTTCGGTGTCCTCGGTCTCGGCCGATCTGCTGGCGCCGTTGCAGCTGGACGAGGTGGTGGTGATCGCCCCGATGACGTCCGAAGGTGGCGCCCCGGCCACCGGTGTCGACCGCGTCGAGCGGCTGCTGCGCGCACAGATGACCCGCGGCCTCGACCGTGAAATCGCCCTGCTGCGGGCGGCGGGCACCCGCGTGATCCGTGTCGAACCGGGTCGCGAGGAACTCGCCGCGATGGGCCCCAACTTCATGGACGCCGTCCGGCGCCCCGCCACCCTGGCCGCGGCCCGTCGCGCTATCGATGCGCGGGTCGCCGCCGCGATCCACACGGCCGACCGGGTATCCGCATGATCGGCAACCAAGTTTCGACCAGTTGTGTTGAGGCCGTGCGTTTCTCGCGCGCTCACGCCGTTGGCTCTGTTTCGCTCGAAGGAGAAATCTGATGACCGTGCACCACGAAGTAATCGTGATCGGAGCCGGCATTTCCGGCATCGCCGCCGCGATCAAACTGGCCGATGCGGGCATCGACGATGTCGTGATCGTGGAGAAGGCGCACGCGTACGGCGGCACCTGGCGGGCCAACACCTACCCGGGTTGCGCGTGCGATGTGCCGTCGGGGCTGTACTCGTTCTCCTTCGCGCCCAACAGTGAATGGTCGCGGCTGTTCGCGACCCAGCCGGAGATCCTCGAGTACGTGGACAAGGTCGCGCGTGAGCACGGGCTGGTCGAACGCACCCGCTTCGGCGTTTCGGTGGTGGGCACCCGGTGGGACGGCGCCGCGAACCTGTGGCGTGTCGAAACCGACCAGGGTGAGATGACGGCGCGTTTCGTGGTGTCGGCGGCGGGCCCGTGGAACGAACCGAACCTGCCGTCGATCCCCGGCCTCGCCGACTTCCCCGGCGAGGTGTTCCACTCCGCCCGTTGGAATCACGACTACGACCTGCGCGGCAAGCGTGTCGCGGTGGTCGGGTCCGGTGCGTCGGCGGTGCAGTTCGTGCCCGCGATCGCGCCCGACGTCGCCCAGCTGCACCTGTTCCAGCGCACCGCGCAGTGGGTGCTGCCCAAGCCCGACCATCGCGTGCCCAACGTCGAGAAGCGGGTGATGCGACGAATCCCGTTCGCGCACAAGGTTTTGCGCTCGCTCGAATACGGCATGATGGAGGGTCTGGGTGTCGCGTTCCGGCATCCGCGTCCGCTGATGCAGGTCGTGCAGTCCATCGGTTCGGCGTATCTGCGTGCGGTGGTGCGTGATCCGGAACTGCGCGCCAAGCTCACGCCGGACTACCTGCTGGGCTGCAAGCGAATCCTGTTCTCCAACAACTATCTTCAGTCGCTGACCCGTGACAACGTCGACGTGCACGCCACCGCGGTGCGCGAATTCCGGGGCAACACCGTGGTCGGCGCCGACGGCACCACCGCCGAAGTCGACGCCGTCATTCTCGGCACCGGCTTCCACATCCTGGACTCCCCACTGTCGGACGTGGTGGTCGGCGCTGACGGCCGCACTATGGCGCAGCACTGGAAGGGCTCGCCCGAGGCCTATCTGGGCACCGTCACCACCGGGTTCCCCAACTCGTTCACGGTGCTGGGCCCCAGCTTGGGCACCGGGCACTCGTCGGCGTTCGCCATCCTCGAAGCCCAGGTGGCCTACCTGACCTCGGCCATCTCCGCCGCCCGTCGCGAAGGCTGGGCGGCCCTGGACGTGCGCCCCGAGGTGCAGTCGGGCTACGTCGACCAGGTGCAGGAAGCGCTGGCGACCACCGTCTACAACGCCGGCGGCTGCCGCAGCTACTACATGGACGTCAACGGCCGCAACAGCTTCAGCTGGCCCTGGTCCACCGGCGAACTCACCTCCCGCGTGAGCACGTTCGACCCCGCCGACTTCACCATCACCCACGCCGCGGCAGTCTCCGCATGAGTGCCGTGCGCACGACCTACCCGCGAAACCGGGTCACCACGCCATGAGCAGTCCTCCGATCGATCTCGCCGAGATACCGGTCGTTTCCACTCGCGCTACCTGCTCGGTCGCGCACGTACGTACTCGACGAGAGGCCACGACATGAACTACCCACGGATCGACCTCGAAGGCGCCACCATCGCGATCACCGGTGCCGCCCGTGGCATCGGACTGGCCACGGCCAAAGCCTTCATAGAAGCCGGCGCGTACGTGGCGCTCGGCGACCTCGACGAAGCGTTGGCCGTGCAAGCCGCCGCCGACCTCGGTGATCACGCGATGGGTCACGCTCTCGACGTGACCGACAAGTCCTCGTACGCAACATTTCTCGACGCCGCGGCACAGTGGCGCGGGCTGCCGCTGGACGTGCTGGTGAACAACGCCGGCGTGATGCCCAACGGGGCGTTCCTGGAACAGTCCGACCGGATCGACCAGCTCACCATGGACGTCAACGTCTACGGCGTCATCCACGGCATGCGCCTGGCGCTGCCCGGCATGGTCGAGCGCGGGTGCGGGCACGTGGTGAACGTGGCGTCGCTGGCGGGCAAGTTCCCACTGCAGGGTTTGGCTGTGTACAACGCCAGCAAGTTCGCGGTGGTCGGTCTGACCGCGGCCACCCGCCTCGAGATGGAAGGTACCGGCGTCAGCGTGAGCACGGTGCTGCCGTCGGCGGTGCGCACCGAGCTCAGCTCCGGCATCGACCTGGGTTTCCTGCCCACGGTGGACCCCGAGGACATCGCCGCCGCGGTGGTGCGCACGGTGAAGACTCGGGCGGGCGAGACGTCGGTTCCCGGGTATGTCGGGGTGTTGGCGAACGCGCACGGGCTCATCCCGGGGCCGGTCATGCGGGCCTTCCGCAAGGTGGCTCACGATGACGCCGCGATCTCGCGGGTGGACGACGATGTGCGTCGGGTCTACCTGGATCGCATCGAAAAGCAGTGAGTGTCGAGTAGTCGCGCCAAGCAGGACCGCCTGCGCCCGGCGTAATCGACCACTTCGTCGCGTCCGAGTCGATATTTTCGACTGAACACGGCTGAAGTGGTCGATTACGCCGGACAAGCTCGACGTCGACCGGACGCGTGAGGCCGAATCGGGTCACTGCAGTCCGATGGCGTCGGCGTCGGCGTGGAAGGGATCGAGTCCGACTCCGTCGAGCACGCCCGCCGCCGAACCGTCTCTTCGAGTTGCGGCCGCTCACTCCCGTTCGTGCAGGACCTGGTCGACCAGGCCGTATTCCAGGGCGGTCTCGGCGGTGAACACGCGGTCGCGGTCGGTGTCGCGGCGCAGGGTTTCCGGGGTTTGGCCGGTGTGCCTGGACAGGATCGCCTCGATCGACGCGCGCATGCGTACGATTTCGTCGGCCTGCAGGATCAGGTCGGGGATGGTGCCCTGGCCGCGAGTTGCGGGCTGGTGCAACACGATTCGGGTGTGGGGCAGCATCGCGCGGTGTCCGGGGGCGCCGCCTGCGAGCAGGACCGCGCCGACCGCGATCGCCTGGCCGACGCACGTGGTGTGCACGGGGGCTTTGATGAAGCGCATGGTGTCGTAGACCGCAAGCATGGCGGACAGGTCGCCGCCTTCGCAGTTGATGTAGAGGCTGATCGCCTGGCCGGGGCTGTCGGATTCCAGGTGCAGGAGTTGGGCGATGAGGGCGTTGGCTACGCCGGAGTCGATGGGGGTGCCCAGGTAGACGATGCGTTCGCTGAGCAGGTGTGAGTAGATGTCGGTGATCCGCTCACCGCCGCCGGGGTGCTGTGACACCACGTTGGGGATCGTGTAGGTCATGCGCTGGCCTTCCGGAGGTAGCTGAACGACGTGGAGTACGGGAGGTCCGCTGCGGCGAGTCCGCCACCGAACGGCACCGAGGCGACGATGCCCACCCCGCGCTGTGGGCCGCGCTCGCGGTGCGTGGCAGCGAGTACCTTGCGTACCAGCGACGGGAACCTGTGTGCGGCAGTGTTTCTCATGCGGTGATTCCGATGCGGTGACGGTTGGGCACGACCTGATCGAACGATTCGACGATGTGGTCGATGAACCCGTATTCCAGTGCCTGGGGTGCGGTGAACCAGCGGTCGTGCAGGGAGTCCTCGTAGATGCGGTCGAAGGGTTGGCCGGTGTCGGCGGCGATCAAACCGAGCACGGTGTCGACGGTGTAGCGCAGGTCGTCGGCCTGGACCTCGACCTCGACCGCGCTGCCGCCGATCCCCGCCGAACCCTGGTGCATGAGGACGCGGGCGTGCGGGAGGGCGTAGCGCTTGCCGGGTGCGCCGGCGGAGAGCAGGAATTGTCCTGCGCTGCAGGCCAATCCGAGGGCAAGAGTGGAGACTTCGCAGGGGACGAGGCGCATCACATCGCGGATCGCCAGCATCGACGGGACGGACCCGCCGGGGGAGTGGATCCACAGGGAGATGCCGGCTTCGGGGCTTTGGGCGCCCAGGGTGAGTAGTTGGGTGATGAGCAGGGTGCCGTTGTCGTCGTCGAGGGGGCCGTCGAGGACGAGGATGCGGCGGGCGAACAGTTGTTCGCGGGCTCGCCAGGTGAACATCGGGGTCTTGTCGTCGTGTGCCATGAGTCCACGGTGCCTCGCGGACACCATGTTTCGCCGCGATCGCTGCCCTCAGCAGATCTGCTCACGGCAGCGAGCCGACTTCACGTCGCGCCTAGCCGTCGAACCCGGCGTAATCACGCAATCGGCCTGCCGAGAATCAGTTTTCTGACTGTAAGGCGACGAAGTGTGTGATTGCGCCGGGTGCGGGCCGCGGATACGGCCGAGAGCCCGGTGTGCGAAGTCGCAGCACCGGGCTCTCGGGTCCAGTTACCTACTTGGCGTCGAATTCTCTTGCGCGGAGGGAGCGTTCGATGCCGGAGCGGCCTTCGGAGACCAGGCGGTACAGGGCCGGTGGGTGGTTGCCTGCGAGGAACTCGTCGGCTTTGGTTACCGCTTCTTCGGTGATTGCCCAATGGGGGTACAGGCCGATGACCACTGTTTGGGCTACTTCGCTCGAGCGGCGGTCCCAGACTGCGGGGATGTCGGCGAAGTACTTGTCCACGTACGGTGCCAGCAGTTCGCCTTGGCCTGCGGGGGCGAAGCCGCCGACGATGGCGCGGGCGGTGATGTTGGGGACGGAGTCGTCGGCCATCACGGTGTTCCAGGCCTTGGCTTTGGCCTCGGGGATCGGGCGAGCGGTGGCGGCGGTGGCCGCTTGGCGCTTGCCTGCGGCGGTGGGGTCGCGCTGGAGTTCGGCGTCGATGGTGGGGGTTTCGAGGCCGTCGGCGTCGATGCGGCCGCCTGCTGCCAGCGCGGTGACCACGCGCCAGCGCAGGTCGGTGTCGATGGTGAGGCCGGCCAGGCCGGCCGCGGCGGGGTCGCCGTCGAGCAGTTGCGCCAGCACGTCGAGGTGGCGGGCTTCCAGCTTCGAGCCGGTCAGCGCGTTGACGAAGGCCAACTGGTGGTCCGAACCGGCCTCGGCGTCGCGGGCCAGTTCGAGCAGCCGGTCGGCGAATCCCGGCCAGCCCTCCGCGTCGGCCCACGCGGGATCGGCGTAGCTGGCGATGGCGGTGTTGGCCTGCATGAGCAGGCGCTGCACCACGCCGATCTCGGTTTCGGAGCCGATGCCGCGCTGCACGAGCGCGACGAAATCGCGGGCCTTCATCTCGGCCTGCCGGGTCATCTCCCAGGCGGCGGACCAGGCGAGGGTGCGCGGCAGGGAGTCGGCGATGTCACCCACTCGCTGCACGACCACGTCCAGGGATTCGGGGTCCAGACGCAGCGAGCAGTAGGTGAGGTCGTCGTCGTTGACCAGCACCAGCGCACCGCGCGGCACGCCGACCAGTTCGGGCACCTCGGTGCGCGGGGCGGCGTCGAGGTCGAGCTCGACTCGCTTGGTGCGCACCAACTTTCCGTCGACATCGTCGTAGACGCCGATCGCGATCCGGTGCACGCGGTACTCCCCCGCGCCGGGCGCGGCGCCTTCCTGCACGACCGCGAAGCTCGAGAAGGTGCCGTCGTCGGCGACAGTGAAATCGGGGCGCAGGATGTTCAGGCCGGTGGTCTTGAGCCACTGCGCGCCCCAATCCGACAGATCGCGGCCCGACGCCTTCTCCAGCGCGGCGAGCAGATCGTCGAAAGTGGCGTTGCCGTAAGCATGTTCGGCGAAGTAGTCACGCAGACCGGCCAGGAACGGCTCCAGTCCGACGTAGGCCACCAGCTGCTTGAGCACCGAAGCGCCCTTGGCGTAAGTGATTCCGTCGAAGTTGACCTCCACCGCGTGCAGGTCGGGGATGTCGGCGGCGATCGGGTGGGTCGAGGGCAGCTGGTCCTGACGGTAGGCCCAGGACTTCTCCACATTCGCGAAAGTGGTCCAGGCACTGGTGTATTCGGTGGCCTCGGCCTGGCACAGCACCGAGGCGAAGGTCGCGAACGACTCGTTCAACCACAGGTCGTCCCACCACTTCATGGTGACCAGATCGCCGAACCACATGTGCGCCATCTCGTGCAGCACGGTCTCCGCGCGACGCTCGTAGGACGCGCGGGTCACCTTGGACCGGAACACATAATCCTCGAGATAGGTGACCGCGCCCGCGTTCTCCATCGCGCCCGCGTTGAACTCCGGCACGAACAGCTGGTCGTACTTGCCGAACGCGTAGGGCACGCCGAAGTTGTTGTGGTAGAACTCGAAACCCTGCTTGGTCTCGGTGAACAGCCGTTCGGCGTCCATGTGTTCGGCCAGCGACGCACGGCAGTACAGCCCCAGTGGGATCTCACCGCTGGCATCGCTGAACGTGTCGGTCCACTTCGCGTACGGCCCAGCGATCAACGCGACCAGGTAGGTGCTCATCCGCGGCGTGGTGGCGAAGGTGTGACGCACGACCGCGCCGATCTTCTCCTGCTCGACCTCGGCGCCATTGGAAATGACTTCCCAGTCGTCGGGCGCGGTAGCCACGACGTCGAAGGTGGCCTTGAGGTCGGGCTGATCGAAGCAGGCGAACATCCGCTTGGCATCGGCGGTCTCGAACTGCGAATACAGGTACACCTTGTCGTCGGTCGGATCGACGAACCGGTGCAAACCCTCACCGGTGTGCGAGTACTCGCACTCGGCCTCGACAATCAGTTCGTTGTCCTCGGCCAGGCCCGCCAGCGCGATCCCGGTCGACTCGTCGTAGGCGCTCACGTCGAGGGCAACCCCATTGAGCACCGCGGACCGCACTCGCAGCGCGACCAGATCGATGAACGTGCTCGCACCGGGCGTAGCGGTGAAGGTAACGGTGGTCTTCGATCCGAACGCGTCCGACACCTCAGACCCCGCACCACGCGGCTGATCGGTGAGGTCGAGTTCGATCTGGTAGTTCCGCACAGCCACCACGGCGGCACGCTCGACCGCTTGATCGCGGGTGAGATTCGGGGCAGACATTGATCTCCTTCGCTCTTCGACGAACACGGCTCTTCGGCGTCCACAATGCCACCCTCGCCACGGCGGCGCGCGCGAGTTATCGGCGCGGTGGTGTCGGCTCCTGGTCAGCCGAGTACATTCCCGATGACCACGAACGATCGTGGTCGCTCGATCGGCGCGCTGGTGCCACGCTCGTAGGGAATCTCGTGATCGTCTGGACCCGCTGGGGAATCTTGTTCTTTCTGCTCATCCCGGTGGTGATCTTGCCCGCGCTCGCGGCCGAGGAGGCGTTGATCGGTGGGCCGGTGCGCGGCGCGGGCGCGTTCCTGTTGTTCGGGGTGAACGCGCTGATTGTCACCGTGGTGTGGGCGCTGCTGTGGTACCTGATCGACGGGCTGGAGAAGCCTCGTCGTCTGGAGGTCGTCAGTGCCGACGGCGCGACCATGGTCGCGGTGACCCATCCCGAGACCGGGGAGCCGATCGAGTACGCGCCGTCGTCGTCGCTGTTCTTCATTCCGATCAAGTACCTGCCCGTGGTGGCGGGTGCGGCCAGCTTCATCGCGCTCGTCGCCGGTGCCACGCTGATGGTCGCGGAATAGGCGACGGTATCGTTTGCCCACGACAGGTTCGGTTCCACGGATTCGGAGGCCCACGGTGAAGCATGTGCACGCGGGGAAAGTTCGCGACCTCTATGAGGACGGCGATACCTTGCTGCTCGTCGCGTCGGATCGGGTTTCGGTCTATGACGTGGTGTTGCCGACGCCGATTCCGGACAAGGGTGCGTTGCTGACGCAGTTGTCGAACTGGTGGTTCGAGTACTTCACGGGGATTCCGAATCATGTGGTGTCCGCGACCGATGTGCCCGCGGAGTTCGCGGGGCGGGGGATTCGGGTGAAGCCGTTGAAGATGCTGTCGGTGGAATGCATCGCGCGCGGGTATCTGACGGGGTCCGGTCTCAAGGAGTACGAGCGGTCGGGGACCGTTTCCGGGATCGCTCTGCCCGCGGGGCTGCGTGACGGCGACAAGCTGCCCGAGCCGATTTTCACGCCGTCGACCAAGGCTTCCGAGGGGCATGACGAGGCGATCAGTTTCGCCGATGTGGTGAATCAGGAAGGTCGTGAGGTGGCGGAGAAGTTGCGTGATCTCACGCTGGAGATCTACTCGCGGGGGGCCGAGCATGCGGCGAAGGCGGGTGTGATCGTCGCCGATACGAAGGTCGAATTCGGTTGGGACGGTGAGGTTCTCACTCTCGGTGACGAGGTGCTGACGTCGGATTCCTCGCGGTTCTGGCCTGCTGACGACTGGGAGCCGGGTCGTCCGCAGGCCTCCTTCGACAAGCAGTTCGTGCGCGACTGGTCGACCTCCACCGGGTGGAACAAGGAATACCCGGGGCCCGAGATCCCCGCTGATGTCGTCGAGGGAACTCGCCGCAAGTACGAACAGGCTTATGAGCTGATCACCGGTCAGAAATGGGCCGGAATCCAGGCTTGATCCGACGCGGCGCCGAGCCGGCGCCGCACCCGATATCCACCACGTCAGTGCACGGGTGCCTCGACACCTTTGACCGCGCAGATGTGTTGGAGTGTCGTGTCAGTGCACGGGGGCCTCAACACCTTTGACCGCGCAGATATGGACCATGTTCTCGTTGCCCCACGCGCCGAGCGTGACCAGCGCCGCGTTGAGTGACACCCCGCGTTCGGTGAGCGAGTACTCCACCTTCGGGGGCACCTGCGCGTAGACCTCGCGGGCGATGATGCCGTCGTGCTCGAGTTCGCGCAGCTGCTGGATCAGCATTTTCTCGGTCACGCCGGGGACCAGGCGTTTCAGGTCGCCGAAGCGTTGGGTGCCGGTGGACAGGGCCCACAGGATCAGGGCTTTCCATTTGCCGCCCACGACGTCCAACGCGGCGTCGATACCGCAGGAATACGGACGCTCTCGCTGCTTCATGCTCGCCTTACTTACTTTTAGGTGGGTATTGCACTTGATAGTCGGTACTTGTCGAGTGTAGTGCAACCGGCGATTCTAGGAGGGCGTTGCCGATCGGCAGCGAAGAGCTTCGGGACTAGGAGAACAATGCCCAATCAGACTTCGGCACAGCATGTTTCGGTGATCGGACTCGGGGCGATGGGCACCGCGCTGGCGAAGGCGTTGCTGGCGGGCGGCCACGAGGTGACGGTGTGGAACCGTACTGCGGCGCGGGCCGACGCCGTGGTGGCCGACGGTGCGAAGCTCGCGGCGACCTCCGCGCAGGCGATGGCGGCGTCGGACCTGGTGATCCTGTGCGTGCTCGACGACGCCGCAGTACGCGAACACCTCGAGCCCGCCGCGGACCAGGTCCGCGGGAAGGTCGTGGTGAACCTGACCACCACCTCGCCGGAGCAGGCGCGCTCGCTGGGGCGCTGGGCTGACGCGAACGAGGTCGAGCTGATCGACGGCGGGATCATGGCCGTGCCCGAAATGATCGGTGGGCCTGCGGCTTTCGTGCTGTACAGCGGTGCGGCCGCGGGGTTCGAGCGGTTCCGTGCGGTGCTGGAGTTGTTCGGTCGTGCCGAGTTCGTCGGCGAGGATCTGGGCGCCGCCGCCATGTACGACGTCTCGATCCTGGGCGGCATGTACGCCATGTTCGCCGCGTTCCGCCAGGGTGGTGCGATGGTTCACGCCACCGGCGGCTCGGCTGCGCGCCTTGCCGAGTTGATGGGGCCGTTCCTGCAGGCGATGGCGAACCTGCTCGCGGGATACGCCCCCGGCATCGACAACCCGGCGGACTATGTGCAGCCCCAAAGCGACGAGTTCACCGCCGCCGCCATCGACCTGATCGACAAGTCCGCCGCCGAATCCGGCAACCCCACCGAGCTCTACCGAGTGCTGCGCCACAACCTCACCGGCCTGTGACTGGTCGCCTTGCCGTCGATGGCCCGTAGCCACTTGCCGGATCCGACCGGCGTAATCGACCAGAACGGCGCCGCATAGTCGCTTTTCCGACTGTGGTGGCGGCAGATTGGTCGATTACGCCGGGTTGCGACGTCGTCGCAACGGGTGAGCGCGCGGGGACCGGTCCCTGCGTGACTGTGGTTCAGGCGTTGACGAGGTCGACGGCGAGCAAGTCGTCGACGAAGGCCTCGGCTTTCGCGTCGA
Source organism: Nocardia sp. NPDC058640 (assembly GCF_042716995.1). Taxonomy (NCBI): domain Bacteria; kingdom Bacillati; phylum Actinomycetota; class Actinomycetes; order Mycobacteriales; family Nocardiaceae; genus Nocardia; species Nocardia sp. NPDC058640. The sequence continues at coordinate 44,094 of NZ_JBHXRG010000019.1, read as the reverse complement.
AGGCGGCGTAGTGGGTGGTGCGCGCGTCGCCGCTGATCGCCTCGCCGATCACGAGATTGCCTGCGGCATCGATACTTTGGGGCTGCTCCTCGGCATCGGGGAGTAGGCCGACTCGGGACTCCGCGAAACCGCTGTAGTAGGCCAGACCCTCGTTGAGCTGGGCTTCCAGTAGCTGTTGCATGCCGGGGAGGATCGCGTCATCGGCTGTCGCCCCGGCCAATCCGAGCCACAGAATGCGCTTGCCCGCCAGACGTGGCTTGCTGCGGCCGTAGGCGAAACCGTAGTTCCAGATGCGGTCGATCCACCCTTTGAGCAGGGCGGGCACGCTCTGCCAGTAGACCGGGAACACCACGACCACGACCTGGGCGGCCAGGATTCGCTGCATGTGGGCTTCGGCGTCGGGGGAGTACTGCTTGTCGCGGTTGCCCCACTCGGGCTGGTCGGCCACGGTCATGCGCGGGTCGAAGTTCTCCGCCTGCAGGTCGAGGTAGTCGATGGCGTAGCCGGCTGCGGTGAGCCGGTCGACGGCCTTGGCGGCGATATGGGCCGACAGCGAGTCGGCGCGATGGTGGCCGAGAACGACGAGTGCGGTCGGTGCGGACTGCTCGGCGTTGGGCTCACCGCTGGTCGGCGCAGTGGTGGTGGGCTGGGCGGCATGATGCGTCGCCGTGTCGAGGGTGGCCGGCGACGTGCCCGGTGTCGAGGAGTCGGTGGTGGTCAGTTCGGCGGTGGCAGTCGTGGTGGCGGCGGACTGGGTCACGGTGGGCTCCTGTTCGGTGATGCGGGCTGTTCGGCCCGATGTGTTCAGTCAACCGCGAATCATGTGGACGATCTATGGGTGATCATCTCCGGTCGATAGGAATTCGTCTATGCTGGGGGAGTGGACCCGTTGAGTTCGTTGCTGAGCGGCATTCGTGCCGAAGGATCGGTCGTGGCCCATGCGGTGCTGCGCCCGCCGTGGACGATTCGCTTCGCCGACCGGGCGCCGCTGATCATGGTGACGGTGCTGCGTGGCGGCGGCACGTTGGTGCTCGCCGATGGATCGCGCACGAGTCTGGTCGCGGGCGATACCGCGCTGGTGCAGGCCGGTGATCCGTTCCATCTCGCCGATACGCCCGCCGCGCTGGACCGCCCGCACGAGCGCTACGAATTGTCCTGCTTCGTGCCCGACGGCTTCGGCCCCGCCGATTTCACCTGCGCGACACCGGAATTGATCGAGGTACCGACGAGAACTGGTGTGCCAGGGGAGACTTCGTTGCTCGTCGGCGCCTACCGCGCGTCGGGACGGCGTCATGAACGGTTGCTGCGCGCGCTACCGCAGGTGATGGTCGTGCACGAAGACCCCGAAATGTGCCGGTGGCTGGAACAATCCGCCGCCGACGCGGTCCGCATGAGCGCGGGCTCGCAGGCACTGATGGACCGGCTGCTGGACTGGGCACTGGTCTGCACGCTGCGGTCCTGGCTGTCCGAACAGCAACATTGCGCGCCCGCCTGGTATCGGGGCATGGCCGATCCGGTGGTCGGGCCTGCCCTGACTGCCATCCATGATCGGCCGTTCGACCGCTGGACCGTGGCGAGCCTGGCCACCGAGGCGGCGGTCTCGCGCGCCCTGTTCGCCAAACGGTTCACCGAGGTGATGGGCGAACCGCCGCTGGCCTACCTCACCGAATGGCGGATGGCCGAAGCCGAGGAATTGCTCGCCGACCCGGCCCGCAGCGTCGCGCAGGTGGCGACCACGGTCGGCTACTCCGACGCCTTCGGCTTCAGCGCGGCATTCAAACGTTTGCGGGGGACCAGCCCGACCGAGTTCCGGGCCGCGCGGGTGTAGCGGACGCCTCGTGCCGGGCGGACGATGCGCCCGACCCGAGGTTGCCCACTCGTGGAGAGCCTGCCTGGGGAAAGTTGCGCTTGTGGGGATCGCACCGTGGCGACTCAGTCATAGCGTGCGGCTGGACCGGCGCCGGGCTGACCGAGGAAAGGCCACAGGCTCAGTTTCGTGGGGTGAGCAGGACCAGGGGGATCTCGCGGGTGGTCTTCTTCTGGTAGTCGCCGTAGCCCTTGTACGCGGCGACGACACGCGGCCACAGCTGCGCGCGCTGTTCGGGGGTGGCGATGGTGGCCAGCATCGGCCGCTCTGGCCCGTTGCGCAGCGAGACCTCGACGTCGGGGTTGTCGCGCAGGTTCAGGAACCAGGCCGGGTGGGTGTCGTCGCCACCGCGCGAGGCGACCACGACGATCGTGTCGCCGTCGATGACGGGCGCGGTCAGCATGGACTTGCGTGGGGTGCCGGACTTGCGGCCGATCGTGGTCAGTTCCAGGGAGGCCATTCCCATGAACGACGTGCCGATGCGGCCGCCGCTCACGGTGAGCAACGCGCGGTGGACGGCGTTCATGATCTTCAGCTGCAGGTCACTGGGCATACCGCGAATCTACCCCCACCGCCGCCGATCTCACCCGAGTTGGATCACCAGGCGGTTCAGGAACGGCCGCTGGCCTTTGCCGAGCTTCTCCGCCGCGGTGGCGAGATCGAACCATTCCGCCCGGTCGATCTCGGGGAATTCCGCGACCTGCCCCGATCGCGGCGGCCACTCCATCTCGAAGGTGCCGGGCACCACGTCGGCCGGGTCGAGATCGCCCTCGACGGTCCACACCTTGAGGATCTTGCGCTTGGCCCCGCTGCGGTAAGTCACCTGACCGAGCTCGGCCCACTCACCCTCGGGTGCGGGCAGCCCGAGTTCCTCGGTGAACTCCCGGCCGGCCGCATCACGCGCCGACTCCTCCTCGGACGCCAACTCACCCTTGGGAATCGACCACGCCGACGCATCTTTCTTCGCCCACAGCGGCCCGCCCATGTGCCCGAGCAGCACCTCGACCCCGGCTTCGCCTCGGCGATACACGAGCAGGCCAGCACTGATTACGTCCGTCATGACCGTGAGTCTGCCAGGCGCGGTGCTGTGACCTGGTCGCGGCGTCAGCTGTCATTACCGGTCGCCGCGCGCAGGTGAGCGGCACGCAACAGCAAGTAGTCGCGTTCGGGCGCGCTCGCCGTCTGCTCGGCGGCGCGGTGATACTCGACGACGGCCGCAGCCCGCTCACCCGCCATTTCGTACAGGTGCCCGCGCACGGCGGCGAGGCGATGGGAGCGCGACAGCGGTTCGGCGACGGTGTCGGCTACGGCGAGACCGGCGGCCGGTCCGTGGACCATCGCGGTGGCGACGGCGCGGTTGAGGGTGACCATAGGGTTGGGGTACAGGCGCTCGATCATGGTGTATAGCAGCAGGATTCGCGGCCAGTCGGTGTCTTCAGCGCGTGCGGCATCGGCGTGCACTCCCGCGATCGCGGCTTGAAGTTGGTACTGCCCCGTCAGTCCCGCCGGTAGGGTCGCGGTGAGTAACCGCAAGCCTTCTGTGATCTGCGGGCGATCCCAGCGGGAGCGGTCCTGTTCGGTGAGGGGGATCAGTTCGCCGTGGGGCCCGCAGCGGGCGGCTCGGCGGGCGTCGGTGAGTAGCATCAGCGCGAGAAGGCTTGCCACCTCGGTATTTTCGGGCAATAGGGAAAGTAACGTGCGCGTGAGACGGATCGCCTCGGCGGACAGGTCGGCGCGACGCAAGCCCGCGCCCGAAGTACTGGTGTGGCCTTCGGTGAAGATCACGTACAGCACCTGCAGCACCGCACCCACCCGCGCGCTGTCGTGCGCCCCGTCGGCGAACGGTCGATCTGATTCGGCCAGGCGCTTCTTTGCCCGTGAAATACGTTGTCCCATAGTCGCTTCGGGAATCAGGAACGCGGCGGCGATCTCGGCGGTGCTCAATCCACCAACCGCACGCAACGTCAGCGCGACGGCCCCTGCGGGCGGTAGGTCGGGGTGGCAGCACAGGAAATACAGGTCGAGAGTGTCGTCACGCGCCACCGGTTCGACAGGCACATCCCGTTCGAAAACCGTTGTCTCCCTGCGCCGCCGAGCCGCCTCCGCCCGCACCGAGTCGGCCATGCGCCGCTGTGCCACCTGGATCAACCAGCCACGCGGATTCTCTGGCAGCCCGTCACGCTGCCATTGCGTCGCCGCCGCCAGCAGGGCTTCCTGCACCGAATCCTCGGCCAGGTCGAAATCGCCGAAGCGGCGCACCAAGATGCCGAGGACCTGCGGCGAGAGTTCTCGCAGCAGGTCCTCGATGCGTACGGTCACTGCACCTCGGGCGCGCTCATGATCTGGCGCACTTCGATGTACTCGCCGATCGGCTTGCCGCCGGGGCCCGGCGCCGCCGACGCCTGCGCGGCGATCTCGACCGCGCGCTCGACGGAATCGACGTCGATCACCCAGTACCCGGCCAGGAACTCCTTGGTTTCGGGAAACGGGCCGTCGGTCACCACCGGCGCCGAACGGCCGTCGGAGCACACGATCATCGCCTGGTCGGGCCCTGCCAGGCCCTGGGCGTCGACGAGCTCGCCCGCCGCGGCGAGCTGTTCGCCCAGCATGCGCTGGAAATCGATGTGCGCGGCGATGTCCTCGGGTGCCCACTCCGGGAAGGGTGTGGTGCAGTAGGCGGCGTCTGCATAGGTCTTGACCAGCATGAACTTCATGATCCGGCTCCTTCTCGGTGCGCCCCGGTGGCGCTCTCGATGGATGGTCGGAGCCGATCAGCCGTCTTCGACACAACCTGAGATGTGAACTGGATCACAGTGGGATATTCGGGTCGGTCAGCCGTGCGGGATCGACGGGTTCCTCGGACAGGATCAGCTCCTTGATCCGGTCGGTGACGTCCCAGACATTGACGTTCATGCCCGCGCGCAGCTTATTGTCCTTGTCGAGCCAGAACGCGACGAACTCCCGCTTGTCGAGGTCGCCGCGCACCACCACCCGCACGTCGTCCTCGCGCCCGACATAGCCGGTGTACTCCATCCCGACGTCGTACTGATCGCTGAAGAAGTACGGAAGCCGGTCGTACACAGCCACTTTGCCCAACATCGTCTTCGCGGCGACGGCGGGCTGATTCAGTGCGGTCGCCCAGTGTTCGACCCGGATCAACCGGTGCAGCAGCGGATGTTCCTCCTCGGCGATATCGCCCACCGCGACCACATCGGGGTTGCTCGTGCACAGCGCCGCGTTCACCAGCACGCCGCCGTCCACCGCCAGGCCGGCCGCGGTCGCGGTCTCGATATTGGGTTGGGCGCCCACCGCGACCAGCACCGCCTGCGCGCCCACCACCGTGCCGTCGCCCAACTGCACGCCGGTGGCCTCGCCGTTTTCGGTCAGGATCAGGTCGACGGTGGTGTTCGTGCGCAGGTCGACGCCGTGCGCGCGGTGCAGGTCGGCGTAGAACCGGCCCATCTCGGGGCCGAGCACGTTGATCAACGGCAGGTCCGCCGACTCGATCAGCGTGACCTCGACGCCTTTGGCGCGGGCCTGCGCGGCGACCTCGAGACCGATCCACCCGGCGCCGATGATCACCAGGCGCTTGTCCGTGCGCAACACCCGCACCAGCGCGTTCGAATCGCCGATGGTGCGCAGCGTGTAGACGTTCGGCGCGTCGGCACCGGGAATGTCCAGCCTGCGGGCGCGTGAACCGGTGGCAAGGGCGAGTTTGTCGTAGTCGAGGGTGGAACCGTCGGGCAGCGTCACCGTTTTGGCGATCGGATCGAACGCGGTCGCGGTGGTGCCAAGGCGCAGGTCGACATTGTGGTCGCGGTACCAAGCGGCCGGGTCGACGGTGAAATCGGGCAGTTGTTCGGTGCCTGCCAGATGCTGTTTGGACAGCGGCGGGCGCTCGTACGGCAGTTCCTCCTCGGCAGCCAGCAGCGTGACGTGGCCGTCGAAGTCGTTGGCGCGCAAGGCTTCGGCGACTTTCGCGCCACCAAGACCCCCGCCGATGACGACAAAATGCTGATTCGAACTCATGAACGATCCCTTCTCGCGCAACGAGCCGGACCACCCGAGCCTAGTGCCGCAATTCGTGCGCGGGAACGATTCCGGTGGCGATGCGGTTGCACCAGTCGGCGGGGCGATCCGACTCGCCGCAGCTGACCCGAGAGGAACCCATCGTGAGCGAACAGGCCACCAAGGATGTCGCCGATTTCTGGTTCGACCCGCTGTGCCCGTGGTGCTGGATCACCTCCCGGTGGATCCTGGAAGTGGAGAAGGTGCGCGATATCGACGTGCGCTTCCACGTGATGAGCCTGGCGGTGCTCAACGAGGGCAAAGACGATCTGCCGCAGCAGTACGTGGAGATGATGGCTGCCGCGTGGGGCCCGGTTCGGGTCGTCATCGCCGCCGCGCAGAAGTACGGCGACGAGATCCTGTCGCCGCTGTACACCGCCATGGGCACGCGCATCCACGACCGCAAGGCCGAATACGAGCGCGCCACGCTGCAGGAGACCTTCGACGCGGTGATCGCGGACTCGCTGGCGGAGCTGAACCTGCCCGCCGAACTCGCGCAGGCGGCCACCGACGCCGACTACGACGAGGCGCTGCGGATCAGCCACCACGCGGGCATGGACAAGGTGGGCCCCGATGTGGGCACCCCGACCATTCACGTGAACGGCACCGCGTTCTTCGGGCCGGTGCTGTCGCGCATCCCGCGCGGTGACGACGCGGGCCGCGTGTGGGACGGCGTGGTCGCGCTGGCCTCGTACCCGCACTTCTTCGAGCTCAAGCGCACCCGCACCGAGGACCCGGTCTTCGACTGATCCGCGCAGGTCGGGGGGTGTCGCAGCGGGCACCCCTGACCGGTCAGACGGGCTTGGGCGGCAACGCTTGCGGCGCCGAGTTCAGCGGATAACCGCCCGGCGGCGGGATCATGCCCGGATGCGGTGGGCGCGGGCGCCAGAACATCGAACCCGGTTTGCTGCGGTCGCGCAGCGCCCACATCCGCCAGGTGAGTACCGGGTGGCTGGCCATGGCGTTGACCAGCCAGATGAAACCGCCCTTGTCGAGCGCGGCCCGATCGGCCATCTCGTCGACGCCGACATCGACATTGAGGTACTTGCCCGCGGCCAGGGTGGCCATCGCGCTGGGTGCGCCCTGCGGGCGGAAGCAGTAGCCGTGATTGTCGGCGGTGTACTCCTGGGCACGGATCAGCGACGAACCCAGAATCGGCAGATACGGCGCGGCGAACATGCCGAGTTGCCGCCAATACGACACGTGACCGGCGGCGATATGCCCGACCTCGTGGCCGATGATGAACGCGAGACCCTCCGGTTCGCGGGCGGCGCCACCGATTTCGAACAGGTCGCTGTAGACCACCACGAACCGGCGGAATCCGTGCCCGGCGGCGAAGGCGTTGATCTGGCCGTTGCCCAGGATCACGTACGCGTCCGGCGCCGTGGACATCCCGAATCGCGCCGCCGCCTCCTGCACCATCCGATACCCCTCGGGGAACTGGGTGGGCGACATCCGCACGCCGTTCACGCGCTGGGTCGCGAAGTTCAGGCCACGACCGGCCCACAGCAGGATCGGCGCGAACAACAGCAGCAGCACGTACGGGCTGGACAGCACCGAACCGGACTGCTCGATCCCGTTCTCGTCGACCACGGGATCGGCGAACAGTTCGAACGAGGTGAGCAGCAACGCCAGCAGATACGCCACGGCGGTGATCATGATGACCACGATCAGCAGCGGGATCTCCCACGGATGCCGAGCGGGGCGATCCCACGGCATCAGACCGCGCGGGCGATGCTGCGGGGGAACCGGCGGCGGACCGCTCGGTGGGTAATAGCCTGCCGAATGCGGGGGATGCGGTTCGTGCGGGTGCATGAAACGACTCTAAGTGGGCCTGCAAGAATCGCAGGTATGCGCGTTTACCTGGGTGCCGACCATGCCGGTTTCGAATTGAAGAATCACGTCAAGGCCCATCTGCTCGAGGCCGGACTAGAGGTTGTCGACTGTGGCGCCCTCGAATACGACGCTCTCGACGACTACCCCGCCTTCTGCATCGAAGCCGCGCGGCGCACCGTCGCCGACCCGGGTTCGCTGGGCCTGGTCTTCGGTGGCAGCGGCAACGGCGAGCAGATCGCCGCCAACAAGGTCCCCGGCGCCCGCTGCGCCCTGGCCTGGAGTGTCGAAACCGCGGTGCTGGCCCGCGAACACAACAACGCCAACCTGATCGGCATCGGCGGCCGGATGCACTCCACCGCCGAGGCGCTGGCGATCGTGGACGCGTTCATCGCCACCGCGTGGTCGGAGGAGGCGCGGCACCAGCGTCGCATCGACATCCTGGCCGACTTCGAGAAGACCGGCATCGTTCCCGAGATTCCCGCGTACTGAGGTAATGCCCGAAGGACACACCCTCCACCGGATCGCCGCGCTGCATCAGCAGCGGTTTTCCGGTGGGGTGGTGCGGGTTTCGAGTCCGCAGGGGCGGTTCGTCGAAGGTGCCGCGCTGGTGGACGGGCAGGTGCTCGAGCGGGCCGAAGCCTTCGGAAAGCATCTGCTGCACCACTATTCGTCCGGGCTCACGGTGCATGTGCATCTGGGGTTGTATGGGACTTTCAGTGAAGTCGAGTTGCCGATGGCCGCGCCGGTCGGGCAGGTGCGGATGCGAATGTTGGGTGCCGCAACCGATTTCGGCACCGACCTGCGTGGACCTACCGCGTGCGAAGTGCTGCTGCCGCCCGAAGTGGACGCGCTCACCGCACGTCTGGGCGCCGACCCGTTGCGCGCCGACGCCGATCACGAACGAGCGGGCGCGCGAATCCGCCGCTCCCGCAGGGCAATCGGTGCCCTGTTGATGGACCAGGCGTTGATCGCCGGTGTGGGCAATGTCTATCGCGCGGAAGTACTGTTCCGCCACGGTATTTCACCATTCCGACCCGGCACCTCGATCACCCCCGCCGAATGGGACGCCCTGTGGGCCGACCTGGTCGAACTCATGCCGATCGGCGTCACCACCGGGCGCATGCACGTCGTGCGCCCCGAACACGACACCGGCGCACCGTCTTACAACAAAGACCGCCCCCGCACCTACGTCTACCGCCGCCAGGGCGAACCGTGCCGAGTCTGCGCAACCCCCATCGCGCACAAGGTCATGGAGGGCCGAAACCTGTTCTGGTGCCCCACCTGTCAGCCCGACTAAGAGCTGGAATGAAAGTCGACTGAGCCGGACCGCGAAGTGCAGGCTTCGCGATCCGACTCAGCCGGCGACCGCCGTTCCCAGTTCGGGGTCGCCCGTTTCAGCGAGCGCGAAACGCCGCCCGCCCGCCGATTTCGCCGAGTACATCGCGCGGTCGGCGCGGCGTAGCAAGTCGGTGAAATCGCACGTCTTTCCCGGTGGGCAGAAAGCGGTGCCCACGCTGGCCGAGACCGGCACCGGACCCGCGCTTGACCACACCGGGTCGCGCAGTGCCGCGACCACACGGTGGGCCAACTCGCCGAGGGTGTCGCGGCGCGGATTGGCCGCCACCACGAACTCGTCGCCGCCGTACCGGCAGATCACCGTGTCGGGCGGGCACACCTCACGCAAACGGTGGGCCAGTTCTACCAGAACCTCGTCGCCGATCGCGTGTCCGTAGCCGTCGTTGATCTGTTTGAAGCGATCCAAGTCCACCACCAGCACGCCGACACCCCGGCTGGGGTCGGCGGCGAACGCGCGCACCCGTTCTTGCAGCAGCGTGCGGTTCGCCAGATCGGTGAGGGCGTCGTGGGTCGCCTCGTGGCGCAAGCGGTGCTGCAGCGCGGCGATCTCCTGTACGCGCAGCGACACTTTCGCCGAGATGTTCTGTTCCTGTTGCACCAGGGCGCGTTCTTGCAGCGCCTGGGCGTAGCTATCGATGGCCTGGCTGGCCACCAGCGGCCACCGCGTGGCCACCAGCGAACCCGGAACCCCGGAGGGGAAGCCGAGCAGCCAGCGACTGGCGTGGGCCAGCATTCTGGTTCGTTCGAACGGCGCCTCGGCCAGGCGTGCGCCGAGCTTGCGCGCCTGTGGCACCGGGAACGGTTCGGTCCTGGCCAGGTGCAGCAGCCGCTCGACGATGTCGACGAGCACCGGCTCCAGCTGGTGCGGGGCCGTGGAAGAGCCCGGTTCGGCACAGACCGCGCGGGCCCAGGCGCGGGCCATCGCGGCGACCGGTGGCTCGATGTGGGTCATCGACATCACCGGCGTTCATTCGCACTGCTACGCGGTTGGGTCCACCGAGTTCGGCACACGCTCACCGCCCCCTTTCCAGATACCCCCGTCCGGCAAAAAGGATCCTAGCAAGCCACCCGAGACCGAAAAGTCGCGTTCTAGACGCGTTCTCAGGTCTCTCGCGAATGGCGATCGGCTATGACATCGCTACGCAGTCTCCGGCGTTACACATTTTCCGAAAAAGATTTCGGTAGCCCGAAACGTGCAGCGTAGAGCCCTCTACGCGGGTGGTGGACGCTGTGTCGCCATGGTTCCTCCTGCACGGGAGTCGGTCGTGACGATGAGGCGGTAGTCGTCACGCGCACTCTCATGGTGGCCTATTCGCCGCCCACGTGCCAGGTTTTTAAGGAAAATTCTCCTATTTATTCCCCCGGTGGAGCCGACGCCGGTCCCCCTGGGCGCCCAACCATCGTCGCCGGGAGGGTGTTTCGGGGATAGGGTCATTAGGCCCTAATCGGGCACGGCGACGACTGGCCGCCGGCGCGAGCCCGGCCCGTGGGGGCCCTGATTGGCATTTTGCGCGCGGCGTTCGGTACAGTCGTGGCGCACGCGACATCGTGGCGATCCCATCGATGTCGTTTGCCTGCGGGTGTAGTTCAATGGTAGAACCTCAGCCTTCCAAGCTGATGGTGCGGGTTCGATTCCCGTCACCCGCTCAAACATGTATTGCCGCAACGGCTTTCCCGCCGCCGCGGTATCGGGGTGTAGCGCAGTTTGGTAGCGCATCCGCTTTGGGAGCGGAGGGTCGCAGGTTCAAATCCTGTCACCCCGACAGTTAAGGTGAGGCTCATGTCCTCCACATCTCGGGTCGCGATCGTCACCGGTGCCGCGCGCGGAATCGGCGCGGCCGTCGCCATCAAACTCGCTGCTGACGGCAATGCTGTCGGTGTTATCGACCTCGACGAAGCCGCCTGTGCGGGCACCGTCGCCGCCATCGAAGCCGCGGGTGGCACCGCGCTGGCTGTCGGGGCCGATGTTTCCGATGAAGCCGCCGTGGCCGCCGCGGTGGAGCGGATCGCCGCCGAGCTCGGCGCACCGACCGTGCTGGTCAACAACGCCGGCGTGCTGCGCGACAACCTGCTGTTCAAGATGTCGGTCGACGACTGGGACACCGTCATGAACGTGCACCTGCGCGGCGCGTTCCTGATGACCCGCGCGGTGCAGAAGTACATGGTGGACGCGAAGTTCGGGCGCATCGTCAACCTGTCGAGCACCTCGGCGCTGGGCAACCGGGGCCAGGCCAACTACTCCGCCGCGAAGGCGGGCATGCAGGGCTTCACCAAGACCCTCGCCCTCGAACTGGGCAAATTCGGTGTCACCGCCAACGCGATCGCGCCCGGCTTCATCGAGACCGAGATGACCGCGGCGACCGCTGCGCGTGTCGGCGCCGACTTCGAGGCGTTCAAGGCCGCCGCGGCCAGCCAGATCCCGGTGAACCGGGTCGGCACCCCCGCCGACATCGCCAACGCCGCTTCGTTCTTCGCCAGCGAGGGCGCCGGCTTCGTGTCGGGTCAGGTGCTCTACGTGGCCGGTGGCCCCAAGGATTGAGTCACGTGCGCTCCGTGCCGGGCAGCCCGGCTCAGGCGCAGCGGAAACGGAAGTCCGCGCGTGCTTCCCTACTCGCGGACACTGTCACCTTGACCGGGTCGGTGACGGCCAACCCGCACCCACCGGGCACCGTCACCACCTTCGCCTCGTAGCAGCCGACGGGCAGCGCCACCGTCGCCCGCCCGTCGGCCCCGCTCACCAACGTGGCGACGACCTGGGTGGCATCGCACGGTGTGACCGCGATATCGGCCCGGTTGACCGGCATCGGTTCCGAACCCGTGAATGCCCACGCCGTCAACGTGCCCGTCCCCTGTGGTGCGGACGAGCCTGTTTGCGCGGGTGTCGACGGGTTGGTCCCCGGTGCCGTCGAGGAGCCGGTCCCCGGCGGCGTGGGTTCGGCGGCCGCGACACCGGCGACCACCAACGGACAGAGCACGGACAGTGCGAGCAGTGTTCGGCGCATGAACCTCTCCTCAGACAATGAGTTCCGGTCGTACGGTGCGCCGATGGTAGGCCCGGTTCGCCGAAAGATCCGATGTCACACGCAGGTTTCGCGTTGACGATTCGGCGACGATCGATGCCAGGATCGGGTGATGACCTACGTCAAGGATCCGCGCGTGGATGCCTACATCGACGAGCTCCCCGCCTGGCAGCAGCAGATCTGCCGTGAGGTGCGCGACCTCGTCCACGCCGCCGACCCCGCAGTGACCGAAACCGTGAAGCGCCGGGTCCGGCCGTATTTCGAGCTCGACGGCAATATCTGCGCGCTGCTGGCCGCCAAGACCCACGTCAACATTTTCCTGTACGACGGCGCGATCGTCCCGGACCCCGACCACATCATCACTGGTGGTCAAGACAACAAAACCGCCCGCACGGTCGCCGTCTACGAGGGGGAGACCCTCAACAAACGAGCGTTGACCGCGATGCTGAAACAGATCATCGCGAACAACCGGGCGGGTGGCTGGCGCACGATCAAAAAGGACCGCGGGCAGGACTAGCTTCGCCGCACCCGGCCGCCTCGCGGGTGAGGTGGTCGCGTTCGGGTTCGCTGGTGCGGTGACAGTGGGCATCGGGGTGTAGAACGGCCGCAGCTCGAGCCATTCCCGGATCGGCTCGCCGCCGCGAAACGATCCAGTCGGTCACTGCGGCGTGATGCCCGCGCGTTCGCACCAGACTCGTTCCGCGGGAACCGACACAGTAGTCATCTCCGGGTAGCGCAGGGCGGAGAGCGTGCCGCCGAACACCACGCCGGTGTCGAGGCAGAGGGTGTTGTTGACCCAGATCAGGGTGGCGACCGGAGTGTGGCCGTAGAGGACGGTGGGGGTGCCGCGGTAATCCCGGGCCCAGTCGTAGCGGATGGGATAGCCGTGTTCGTCGAGTTCGCCGGTGGGGGCGCCGTACAGGGCGAAGGAGCGGGCGCGGCCCGAGGTGCTGCCGTGCAGGCTTTCGGGCAGGCCCGCGTGCGCGACGACGAGATTGCCCTTGTCGAGCAGGTAGTGCGTGGGCAGGTCGGTCAGGAAAGCGTGTGCGGCGGTGCGGAATTCGAGGTCCTGGTCGGCCAGTTGGGCCAGGGACTGTTCGAGGCCGTGGGCGATGCGCACATTGCGGCCGTCCAGCGCTCGCATCAGTTTGTGGTCGTGGTTGCCGGTGACGCACAGGGCGGATTTCGCGGCGACCATACCCATGACCAGGCGCAGCACGCCGGGAGTGTCGGGGCCGCGGTCGACCAGGTCGCCGACGAACACCGCGGTGCGGCCCTGCGGGTGGGTGGCGCCGATCGGGCGGTCCTGGTCGTCGCGGGCCAGCTCGTAACCGAGTTCGCGCAGCAGGGTTTCCAGTTCGCTGCGGCAGCCGTGGACGTCGCCGATCACGTCGAAGGGTCCGCGCAGGTCACGGCGGTCGCGGGGCAGGGCTTCGGGGCGGCGGGGTTGGGTCATCTCGCTTCCATCGTTGTGCAGCACGCGCGCGCCCGCAACCGCGTTACTGCTCGGTGGGGATCGTGGCGTCGGGCCAGGCCCAGTTCGAGACCACGGGCATGTCCGCGCCGTGTTCACGGGTCCAACGCCGTGCGATCAGCCGGGCGTCGACGATCTCCTGACGTAGGCCCGCGGCCTGTTCGCGCAGGCCGGGGACGCGGTCGATCACGTCGATGACCAGGTGGAAGCGGTCCAGATCGTTGAGCATCACCATGTCGAAAGGGGTGGTGGTCGTGCCCTTCTCCTGGTAGCCGCGTACGTGCATGTTGTGGTGGTTGGTGCGGCTGTAGGTGAGGCGGTGCACCAGCCACGGATAGCCGTGGAAGGCGAAGATCACCGGGCGGTCGGTGGTGAACAGGGCGTCGAATTCGGCATCGGGCAGGCCGTGTGGGTGATCGGCCGCGGGCAACATGCGCATCAGATCGACGACGTTGATGAAGCGAACTCGTAAGTCCGGCAGTCGATCTCGCAGGATGGCCACGGCGGCCAGGGTTTCCAGGGTGGGGATGTCGCCCGCGCAACCCATCACCACATCGGGTGTGGTGCCCAAATCGTCGTTGTGACAAGCCCATTCCCAGATGCCGAGGCCGCGCGTGCAGTGCAGTCCCGCCTCCTCGGCCGAAAGCCAGTCGGGCCCAGGCTGTTTCCCGGCCACGACCACGTTCGCGTAGTGCAGTGACCGCAGGCAGTGGTCGTAGGTCGACAGCAGAGTGTTGGCGTCGGGCGGCAGATACACGCGCACGATATCGGGACTCTTGTTCGCCACCACATCGAGAAAACCGGGGTCCTGGTGGGTGAAGCCGTTGTGGTCCTGGCGCCACACATGCGAAGTGAGCAGGTAGTTCAGGCTCGGGATCTTGCGCCGCCACGGCACTTTCAGGCTGGCGTCGAGCCATTTGGCGTGCTGGTTGAACATGGCGTCGACGATGTGGATGAACGCCTCGTAGCAGGTGAAAACGCCGTGGCGGCCGGTGAGCAGATAGCCCTCGAGCAGGCCCTCACACATGTGCTCGGACAGCACCTCCACCGCGCGGCCGTGCGGCGACAGATCCACGTCCCAGCGGCCGACCTCCTCCTGCCAGTCGCGACCGGTCACCTCGAGGATGTCGCCGAGGCGATTGCTCACCAGTTCGTCGGGGGCGAAGGTCAAGAAGTTGTGCGGGTTGCGGGCGGTGACATCGCGCAACCAGCTTCCCAGCACCCTGGTGGCCTCGTGTTGACTCGCGCCCGGTGCCACGACATCCACGCAATATTCGCGCCAGTCGGGCAGGTCGAGATCGCGAATCAGTAAGCCGCCGTTGGCAACCGGGTTCAAACTCATCGGGTGGGCGGGAACCTGCTCGAGCAATGTCGAGACCGGCGTGCCGTCGTGTTCGAACAGTTCCTCGGGTCGGTACGACTGCAACCACAGCTCCAACACCCGTCGATGATCGGGATTGGTGCGCGCGTCGGGCAACGGCACCTGATGTGCGCGGAACGTGCCCTCCACACGCAAGCCGTCGACCACCGGCGGACAGGTCCACCCCTTGGGCGTGTGCATCACGATCATCGGCCAGCGCGGACGTTTCATATCGCCGTCCTCGCGCGCCGCCCGCTGGAATTCGGCGATCTTGTCCATGCAGGTGTCCATCGCCGCGGCCATCGCCTGATGCACCGGCGCGGGGTCGTTGCCCGAGACCACCAGCGGCTCGTAGCCGTACCCGCGCAGCAGTTCGACCAACTCTTCTTTCGGGATGCGCGCGAAGATCGTGGGGTTGGCGATCTTGTACTCGTTCAACGCCAGGATCGGCACCACCGCACCGTCGCGCCCGGCGTTGAGGAACTTGTTCGCGTGCCAGCTGCCCGCCAACGGACCGGTCTCGGCCTCTCCGTCGCCGATCACGCAGAACACCACCAGATCCGGGTTGTCCAGCGCGGCACCGTACGCGTGCAGCAGGCAATAGCCCAGCTCACCGCCCTCGTGGAACGAACCGGGCGTCTCCGGCGCGCAGTGACTGGGCACGCCGCCAGGGAAGGAGAAGCGGTGGAAGAAGCGGCGCATACCGTCGGCGTCGCGGGGGATATCGGGCTCTAGAACGGAATAGGCGTCCTCGAGCCAGGCACAGGCGTTCGGGCCGGGGCCGCCGTGGCCGGGGCCCGCCACGTAGACCGCGTTCAGCTCGCGGTTCCTGATCACTCGATTGGCATGGGCCCACACCAGATTCAGGCCCGGCACGGTGCCGAAGTGGCCCAGCAGGCGCGGCTTGATGTCGTCGGGGATCAGCGGGGTGCGCAGCAGGGGATTGCTCATCAGATAGATCTGGCCGACCGCGAGATAGTTCGACGCGCGCCACCACGCGTCGACCGCGACGAGCTCCGCGCGCGACAGCGGGCCCGGCGCGTCGGTGAGAACGTACGGCTTGGGCGGGATGGTTTCGCCCTGGCCGCCCTCCAGATTATCCGCGGCGGTGTCGTCGCTGGACCGGGTCATCGCGGACTCCTCGTACTCGACCGAGTTCGCGGCGCCGTCGGAGCCGCGGGACCTGCCCGGCGCACCGCCCAACACGCGGCAACACCGGTGAGACACGCATCGCCGAGCCTACCGTCGTGCCGGTTCCGTGGGCCGCAACGACGGTCGATTACTGTGCGGGCCATGCATTCTCTCGGCAAGATCTTCGGAATCGGACTCGTCGCGGCCGCCGCGATCACCACCGCTGCCTGCGGCTCGGACTCGGATTCGACCGGCTCGCCGAGCACGAGCGTGCAAGGTGCACCCGCCGCGAGCACCGGCCGCGAATGCACCGCCGACGACGTGAAAGTCACCGGCGGTTACGGCGAAGCACCCACCATCACCATCCCCGACACCTGCGACGCGCCCACCACCCTGATCACCAAGGACCTGGTGGTCGGCAGCGGTCCCGGCGCGGCCGCCGGACAGCCGCTGACCATGAACTACGAGCTGGTCACCTGGTCGGACAAGCAGGTGCTGGACAGCTCCTTCAAGCGCGGCAAGCCGTTCGGGCTGACGCTGGGCACCGGCCAGGTCATCCAGGGTTGGGACGAAGGACTGGTCGGTGTGCAGCAGGGCACCCGCCGACTGCTGATCGTGCCGCCCAACCTGGGCTACGGCCAGGGCGGCAACGGTGTCGCACCCAACGAGACACTGGTCTTCGTGACCGACGCCGTGCAGGTCGGCCGCTAGCGGCACCGCCAACCAAACACCGATTGCACGACCGCGCACGCGGTCAACTAACCTGGTCGGGATGCGTACGTCGCACCTGTCTCAGGACGCGACGCCCCTGTCCGGGGCCAACACCATGAACTACGAACCAAGGAGTATGTCCGTGAAGAGCACCGTCGAGCAGCTGAGCCCGACCCGGGTCCGGATCAACGTCGAGGTGCCCTTCGAGGAGCTGAAGCCCGACTTCGACAAGGCGTACAAGGCACTGGCACAGCAGATCAAGATCCCCGGCTTCCGTCCCGGCAAGGCCCCGGCCAAGCTGATCGAAACCCGTGTCGGCCGTGGCGCCGTGCTCGAGCAGGTCGTCAACGAGGCGCTGCCGAACAAGTACGCCGAGGCGATCCAGACCGGCGAGATCAAGGTCATCGGCCAGCCCGAGATCGAGATCACCAAGATCGAAGACGGCGAAGAGCTGGCCTTCACCGCCGAGGTCGACGTGCGCCCCGAGATCGCCCTGCCCGACTACTCGGGCATCGAGGTGACCGTCGATTCCTTCACCATCGGTGACGACGACATCGAAGAGCAGCTGCTGTCGCTGCGTCAGCGTTTCGGCACCCTCACCGGTGTCGAGCGCGCGGTCGTCGACGGTGATTTCGTGTCGATCGACCTGTCTGCCACCGTCGATGGTGAGGACGTCCCCGAGGCGGCCACCACCGGCCTGTCGCACGAGGTCGGTTCGGGTCAGCTGATCGAGGGCCTCGACGACGCGGTCATCGGCCTGAAGGCCGGCGAGTCCGCCGAGTTCACCTCCAACCTGGTCGCCGGCGACCACGCGGGCAAGGAAGCCGTGATCACCGTGACCGTGCAGTCGGTCAAGGAGCGCGAGCTGCCCGAGGCCGACGACGAGTTCGCCCAGCTGGCCAGCGAGTTCGACACCATCGACGAGCTCAAGGAAGACCTGAAGGGCCGCGTCGAGCGCGTCAAGAAGGTCGAGCAGGCCGGCGAGATCCGCGACAAGGTGCTGGACACCCTGCTCGAGACCATCGAGGTCCCGCTGCCCGAAGCCGTGGTCAAGGCCGAGGTCGACGCCGTGATCCACGACGCCGTGCACGGTTTCGACCACGACGAGGCCAAGCTGGCCGAGGCGCTCGAGGCGCAGGGCTCGTCGCGCGAAGAGTTCGACAAGGACACCCAGGAAGCCGCCGAGAAGTCGGTGAAGACCCAGCTGCTGCTGGACGCCATCGCCGAGGCCGAGAACACTCAGGTCGGCCAGCAGGAGCTCACCGAGCGAATCCTGTTCCAGGCGCAGCGTTACGGCATGGCGCCCGAGCAGTTCATCCAGCAGGTGCAGCAGGCAGGCCAGCTCGGCGCGGTCTTCGCTGACGTGAAGCGCGGCAAGGCGCTGGCCGGCATCGTGGGCCAGGTCAAGGTCACCGATTCCGACGGCAACGTCGTGGACACCACCGAAATGTTCGGTGACCCTGCGGATTCCGCCGAGACCGAGTCGGCCGACGCCGCTGCTGAGTAAGTTTCTGCGGCGTGATTTGATTGCGCTGTGAGCGAAGAAGGGCGGTACCGGGAGTTCGGTGCCGCCCTGCTTCGTTAGTGTTTGTGACGACGACCCGTATTCGTATGGCCGTAGCTATCGGTGAGAAGAGAAGGCAGGTATCCGTGACAATGAACCAGGCAGGGGTCATGACAGCCACTACCGCTGGCCTCAACCTCAGTGATTCGGTGTACGAGCGGCTCCTGCGCGAGCGCATCATCTTCCTGGGCAGCCAGGTCGACGACGACATCGCGAACAAGATCTGCGCGCAGATCCTGCTGCTCTCGGCCGAGGACTCGACCAAGGACATCGCCCTCTACATCAACTCGCCCGGCGGCTCCGTCACCGCGGGCATGGCCATCTACGACACGATGCAGTTCGCCGAGTGCGACATCGCCACCTACGGCATGGGCCTGGCGGCATCGATGGGGCAGTTCCTGCTCACCGCGGGCACCAAGGGCAAGCGTTTCGCGCTGCCGCACACCCGGATCATGATGCACCAGCCGTCGGCGGGCATCGGTGGTTCGGCCGCGGACATCGCGATCATGGCCGAGCAGTTCGCCCACACCAAGCGTGAGCTCAACGAGCTGCAGTCGCTGCACACCGGCAAGTCGGTGGAGCAGGTGACCGAGGACGCGGACCGCGACCGCTGGTTCACGGCGAAGGAAGCCCTGGAATACGGCTTCATCGACCACGTGGTCGCCCACGCGAACCAGGCGAAGAAGTAGCACCCGCGCGCCCCACACACTCGAGACAAGCTTGGAGACCAAGATGGCCAATCTGATCGACCCGCGCGCAGGCCTGGGTGGCGCTGCCGCGGCCACCCCGCAGTCGCGCTACATCCTGCCGCAGTTCACCGAGCAGACCTCGTTCGGCGTCAAGACATCCGACCCGTACAACAAGCTGTTCGAAGAGCGGATCATCTTCCTGGGCAACCAGGTCGACGACGTGTCCGCCAACGACATCATGGCGCAGCTGCTGGTGCTGGAGTCCCAGGACCCCGACCGCGACATCACCATGTACATCAACTCGCCCGGTGGTTCGTTCACCGCGCTGATGGCCATCTACGACACCATGCAGTACGTGCGCCCCGACGTGGTCACGGTCTGCCTGGGTCAGGCCGCCTCCGCCGCCGCGGTGCTGCTGGCCGCCGGTGCGCCCGGCAAGCGCGCGGCGCTGCCCAACGCCCGCATCCTGATCCACCAGCCGTCCTCGGGCGGGGTGCAGGGTCAGGTGTCCGACCTCGAGATCGCCGCGGCGGAGATCGAGCGGATGCGTCGCCTGATGGAAGTCACCATCTCGCGCCACACCGGCAAGTCCGAGGAGCAGGTCCGCAAGGACACCGACCGCGACAAGATCCTGACCGCCGACGAAGCCAAGGAATACGGCATCATCGACCAGGTCTTCGACTACCGGAAGCTCAGCGGTCAGAAGTGACACGCCCGGGCCCGCTGCCCTGATGTGGGCGGCGGGCCCACCTTTTTCACCCGGGGTGGCTCACAATGGTGAGAACCCGCACAACGCAGACCGCAAACATGCGCGAGTTGTCGACCTCATTCGCGCACAACAGGTACGGTCGACTCAGGGACCATTGCTCTGATTGACGGCACCGAGACGTGTTTGACGGCCCAATCGGGGGTGCACGGTCGCACTCGGACAAGGAAGTAGGGACCTACGAGATGGCGCGCATCGGAGACGGCGGCGATCTGCTCAAGTGCTCGTTCTGCGGAAAGAGCCAGAAGCAGGTCAAGAAGCTCATTGCGGGCCCTGGGGTCTATATCTGCGACGAGTGCATCGACCTGTGCAACGAGATCATCGAGGAAGAGCTGGCCGAATCGAGCGAGGTCAAGCTCGACGAGTTGCCCAAGCCCTCGGAGATCCGGGATTTCCTCGAGAACTACGTGATCGGCCAGGACACGGCCAAACGGACGCTGGCGGTGGCGGTCTACAACCACTACAAGCGCATCCAGGCCGGTGACAAGGGCCGAGACAGCCGCGGCGAGACCGTGGAGCTGGCCAAGTCCAACATCTTGATGCTGGGCCCCACCGGCTGCGGTAAGACCTACCTCGCGCAGACCCTGGCCAAGATGCTGAACGTGCCGTTCGCCATCGCCGACGCCACCGCGCTCACCGAGGCCGGCTACGTGGGCGAGGATGTCGAGAACATTCTGCTCAAGCTGATCCAGGCCGCGGACTACGACGTCAAGCGCGCCGAGACCGGCATCATCTACATCGACGAGGTCGACAAGATCGCCCGCAAGAGCGAGAACCCGTCGATCACCCGCGATGTGTCGGGCGAGGGTGTGCAGCAGGCGCTGCTGAAGATCCTGGAAGGCACGCAGGCCAGCGTCCCGCCGCAGGGCGGTCGCAAGCACCCGCACCAGGAATTCATCCAGATCGACACCACGAACGTGCTGTTCATCGTGGCCGGCGCCTTCGCGGGCCTGGAGAAGATCGTGTCCGATCGCACCGGTCACCGCGGTATCGGCTTCGGCGCCGAGGTGCGCTCCAAGGCCGAGGTCGACACCGACGACCACTTCGCCGACGTGATGCCGGAGGATCTGATCAAGTTCGGTCTGATCCCCGAGTTCATCGGCCGTCTGCCGGTGATCGCGTCGGTGACCAACCTGGACAAGGAATCGCTGGTCACCATCCTGTCCGAGCCGAAGAACGCGCTGGTCAAGCAGTACGTTCGACTGTTCGAAATGGACGGCGTGGACCTCGAGTTCACCTCCGACGCCCTCGAGGCCATCGCCGATCAGGCGATCCTGCGCGGCACCGGCGCTCGTGGCCTGCGCGCCATCATGGAAGAAGTCCTGCTGCCGGTGATGTACGACATCCCCGGTCGCGACGACGTCGCCAAGGTGGTCGTGAACGCCGATACCGTCATCGACAACGTCCTCCCGACGATCGTGCCCCGCAAGGCGCAGCGGCCCGAGCGTCGCGACAAGTCGGCATAGGACACCTACGCGAAAGGGCCCCTTCGAATCCGAAGGGGCCCTTTTCGTGTGCTCAGTGGGTGGGATTGCCCAGGCTCGGCGCCGCGAGCAGATCCTCGGCGTCGTCGGCGGGGATGTCCGCACTGGCACGGGCGATGGCGGTGCTGTAGCGGGCGCTGGCGGCATTGTGGATGAGCAGGGCAACACCGATCATGATCGGGGCCACCGCGTGCACAGCGGCGTCGTACCAGTGCCGCGCGCTCAGGTGCGGGTAGGTGTTCAGCGCGATGGTCAGCGATAGCAGGAACCCCTCGGCGATCAGCACCTGGTTGCGGTTGCCCATCACCCCCCACTCCGATACCCGCGTGGTCCCGATCATGATGATGATCAGACACACGCTGATCATCGCCTCGAGGCCGAAGCTGGCCCAGTACAGCGGATCGCTCGGCCCGCCGGGGGCGATGTTGTGCTGCACGTTCACCGCCGACCACAGCATCCCCACCAGCACCACGCCTGCCAACCCGCGCAGCGACCAGGTGCGGTGCTGATACAGCGACGCCAGGCGAGCGCGCGGGTTGGACTCGCGGCGTTGCGCGGCGATGGCCTTGCGGGCCAGCATCAGGTCCGACATCTCGGCGCGCTCGAGCTCCGCGGTGGTGTCGCGTAAGCGGTCGGCGTGCGAAGAGGCGGCCTTGATCTGCTTCCAGCGCTGATCGCGCTCGTAGGTGCGGATCTTTTCGGCGAGCTCGCGTTCGGCGCGCAGTTCGTCTTCGGACAGTGCGTCGGTCAACGCCGGATCGGACTGGTAGGCGATCCGACGCCTGGCCCGTTCCACCCGCACGGGCAAGGCGGTGACCTCGTGGTCGAGCGGGTGTTCCTCGCGCATCGCAACTCCAGTAGCAAAAGGGTTCGCCGGGTCGCGTCATTGTTGCGCATGGAGCGGGGGAACTACACCCGCGGGCCCGAATCAACCGGCCCGCGGGGGCTCAAAGGGTCTGGCGCACAAGCGGTGTTGCCGTGGATGCACCAGAACGGGGATCGGTGACAACGGTGGTGAAACCGTCGCGCCCGGGGTCGAGGAGCTTCGTTGATCCTCCGTGGTTCGCCGTTGAACCTTGGTCCCGTGAAGTGCTTCTGATGGTGTGTCGTTGCTGGTCATCGCCGTGTTACTCAGATGTTTGGGAGGTGGAGAAATGGATAGGGGATCGGTTCCTTCGAAACCGTCCTTTCGTCCGTTTGGTCCGTCTCGCAGGGCCTTCACCAGATACGACGGGTTCGGCACGCAAAACTCATCGGCGTATCCTCGCGGTGTGTCGGACTGGTACTGCTGATTTCGTGCTGTTTACTCGGTCCGTCAATCAGATGTTCGAGTGACGAGTGGAAGCGGAGGAGACATGGCACTGCCTACGATGACCGCCGAACAGCGCACCGAGGCGTTGGCCAAAGCGGCTGCCGTGCGCAAGGCGCGCTCGGAACTGATCGGCAAGGTGAAGGAGGGCAAGGTCACCGTCGCCGATCTGCTCAAGAAAGCCGACAGCGACGACCTGGTGAAAAAGACCAAGGTCGCTGCCGTGATCAAGGCACTGCCGGGCGTGGGTCCGGTCAAGGCCGCGAAGTTGATGGATCAGGCCGAGATTCCCGAGGATCGTCGTATCGGTGGCCTTGGTGCTCGTCAGCGCGCGGCACTGCTCGACGCCCTCGAGGCCTGAGCCGATTCGCGATCCGACGCCCGTGGTGCGCGATGCACGGGCGTCGGGATGGTCTTTCAGGGATATCTACACGCAGTAGGTCAGCAGGAAGTCGTTGATCCGCAGGCGCCAGCCCGGTTGTAACTCGATCGGGAGGGTGCCCACGCGTGACCAACGCTCGCTGTCGGGGGCGGCGAAAAAGGTTCCCGAGGTCGCGGGGGCTTCGCGGACGAACACCTTGCCACGGTCGGGGGCGACGAAGGCATGGACCCGCGAGACCAGACGATCACGTTCGATCAGTATCGGCGTCGCCGCGGAGGCGCGCACCGATTCTTCGCCCGACGGGTTGCGGCCCAGCACATACGACCGGTCCAGCGGGTAGCTCATCCCGTCTTCGGTGACCAGGGCGCCGCGCGAACTCGCACCACCTTTGCTCAACGCGACCGGTTCGGCCCGTTTGGCGGCGTTCAATGCCTGCGACCAGGCGCGCGGGGCGTTGGCGGCGGGGGAGTTGCGGGGGCCGGTGCTGACGGTGACGCCGTCGGAGTTGACGGGATCGCCGGTGTTCGCGCTTGCCGGTTCACCGTCGGGTTGGGGCGCCTCGGCGGGGAAGCCCTGGGTGGGCGGCAGTGCGTCGCCGGGGTCGGTGGAACGGGTGGGTGGGCGCACGGCCTGGAAACCGGTGGCCTCGGTGGGTGCGGGTTCGTCGATGGACTCAACGCGGCGCGGCGGCGGATTGCGCCGGCGGCCCAGATTCAGCACGAAACCGTTGCCGGTGACGATGCCCGCGCGCAGGTCGGTGCGCGGGTTGGCGCTGGTGGGGTCGGCCATCTCCGCGCCGACCGCGATCCGACGCACCGGTTCGCGGATGATCTCGTCGACCCAGGTGAAGGCCCGGTCACCGGCCAGGCGACGGTTGCCCTCCGCGCCGGAGATCTCCGCGATCACCGCGCCGCGCAACAGGATCAACATGCCGTCGGCGGTGGGGGCGAGCACGCCGAAAGGTGGTGGGGCGGAAGCGCCGCCGAAGACCACGCCCGCCAACCGCTGCGCCAGGGCCGCACCCGGCGCGGAGGCCGCGGTGTTGTTGGCGACGGTTTCGACCGCGCCGAGCAGGCGGTCGGTCGAGGGCGTCTCACCGGCCAGATAGACCACGACATCGCCGAAACGGGCGACGATCCCGGTCCCCGGCACGATGGCCACGGTGGACGAATGCGCGTGCATCAACGCCTCCTTCTCGGACTGGCCTGCTCCCCGCTGTGGCCGCCCCGCTGCGCGGTAGACCGCGACCGAGGTCTGTGTCGCCAGCATAGAGGGCGCGGCGCCCTCGGATAAGGCTCGAAGCACAATTTCGAACAGTGTTCGTGCCAAACGGTGTTCGTGCGCCGCGTAAGATCGGCACATGAATGCCGCACCCGTGAGTCGCCGGGCACGACCGGCGAAACCACCCCTGAGCCGCGAACTCGTCATCGAGACCGGCCTGCGCATCCTCGACACCGACGGCTGTGCCGCGCTGACCATGCGCCGCGTTGCCCAGGAACTCGATACCGGGGCCGCGTCGCTGTATGTGTACGTGGCGCATCGCGACGACCTGATGACCGCGATGCTCGACCACGTGTTGGCGCAGATCCCGGTGCCCACTTCAGGGGACTGGCGGGGGCGGCTGACCGCGCTGGTCGACGCGGCGATCGAGGCGTTGGGGCGGCATGACGGGCTGGCGCTGGTGGGGTTCGGGCGGACCCCGACTACCGATCACGCCCGTGCGCTGGTCGAGCGGTTGGTTGTGCTGTTGCGTGAAGGGGGACTGGATGGTGAGACGGCGGGGTGGGCTGTGCGGCTGATCCAACGGCATATCGCCGCGGAGGCTGTGGAGCGGGTGGCGCTCGGGGCGTCGCAGGACTCACTCGATCGTGCACGGTGGGCGCTGAATGCTCTGCTCAACGGGATTCTCGCCACCCCGCGCGGAGATGGTCGCGTGCGCACGCAGCGGCCTGCAGTGACCGGCGGGCCGGTGCGACCGGCGCGCGAGGACGAGATCGGGGCGTTGCAGGAGATCGAGGTGCGGGCGGGAGCGCCGTTCGCGCAGGTGGGGATGATCGCGGTGGCCGAGGACGAGCCGCCGTCGCGAGAGATGTTGCGCGCCTTCGTCATCGAGGGTCGGGCGTGGGTGTGGCCCGATGAGCACGATCGGCCGATCGGGTATCTGGTGTTGGACTTCGTCGACGGTGTGCCGCACATCGAACAGGTCTCGGTGGACCCGGCGTACGCGGGTGCGCGGATCGGGAAGCGGTTGATCGACTACGCGGTGCGGTGGTCGAAAGACCGTGGGCTGCACCAGATCACGCTGACCACGTTCACGCAGGTGCCCTGGAACGGGCCGTACTACGAACGCCTGGGGTTCGCCTATATCGCCGCTGCCGACGAACCGCCGGGCCTGCGCGCGATCCGGGCCACCGAACTGGCCCACGGGCTGGACGAATGGCCCCGCGCGTCCATGCGCGCGGAGCTCGCCTCCTGGGTATTCGACTGAACCGGCAGTCAGGTGGTGAGGGTGGTGTGGCGGGCGAAGGCGGCTTCGGCGGCGGGGGTTGCCGCTGCTCGGTCGGCGGGGACCAGGCCGATTCGGGTGCGGCGGTCCAGCAGGTCGTCGACGGTCATGGCACCTTCGTGGGTGATGGCGAAGTCGAATTCGGCTGCGGTGACGTCGATTCCGGGGGCTACCGGTTCGGCCAGGGCGGGGTCGGACAGCCAGGCGGAGACGATCTGGGTGGCCTCGGTGCCGTAGCGCTCGATCAGGACCGGCGGGGCGTCGATGCGGTCGCGGGCGGCGCCGGTGACCGCGCCGACCAGGGGGAGGGTCTTGGTGCGGCAGGGGGCGGCGGTGAGTCCTGCGTGGGCGATGGCGGCGTCGACGGCGTCTTCGGCCATCTTGCGGTAGGTGGTGAGTTTGCCGCCGACCACGGTGATCAGGTCGTCGGGCGCGATCATGACCGCGTGTTCGCGCGAGATGTCGGCGGTGCTGTCGCCGTCGGTTTTGAGCAGGGGGCGCAGGCCGGCGAACTGGCCGCGAATGTCTTTGCGGGTCAACGGTTCCCGCAAGACCGTGTTGATTGTTTCGAGCAGGAAGTCGATCTCGGATTCGGTGGGCTGTGGCTCGTCCGGGATCGGGCCGGGGGCGGCCTCGTCGGTGAGTCCGACGTAGACGCGGCCGTGCGCGGCGGGTAGCGCGAACACGAATCGGCTGATGCTGCCGGGCACCGGCACGGTCAGCGCGGCCGTGAGGCCCCCGAACGCGGCGGCATCGAAGACCAGGTGGGTGCCGCGGCTGGGGCGCAGTTCGATGCTGTCGTCGATCTCGTCGGCCCACACGCCGCATGCGTTCACGACCGCGCGGGCGGTGACCTCCAGGTGTTCGCCGGAGATGCTGTCCCGCAGCAGCACATAATCGCCGCGTGCCGTCCAGGCTGCCATGCGGGTGAGCACGGTCGCGCCGAGGTCCGCCGCGGTGCGGGCCAGCGCGACAACCAGTCGCGCGTCGTCGACGAGCTGCCCGTCCCAGGCCTGCAGCCCGCCGCGCAGTCCTTCCCGCCGCACCGTGGGCGCCAACCGCAGCACCTCGGCCTCGGTCACCCGACGCGAACGCGGCAGGGTATCGGCGGAAGTGCGTGCGCTGATCCGCAAGGCATCACCGGCCGCGAAACCCGCGCGGATGAGCGAACTCTGGGCTGTCTTGATCCCCGGCAGCAACGGCACCAGCTGGGGCATCGGGCGCACCAGATGCGGTGCGGTGGTGCGCAACAGGATCCCGCGCTCGACCGCGCTCTCGTGCGCGATGCCCACCCGACCGCCCGCCAGATACCGCAGCCCGCCGTGCACCAGCTTCGAACTCCACCGGCTGGTGCCGTGCGCGAAGTCGTTGCGCTCCACCAGAACTGTGCGCAGGCCACGCGCGGCGGCGTCGAGAGCCACGCCGGTGCCGGTCACGCCGCCGCCGATCACCACCAGGTCGACCTCGGGATTGGCGTGCAGTGCGGCCAGTTCGGCGGTGCGGCGTGCGGCATTGAGTTCAGCGGTCATCACAGTCCTTCTCGGGTAGCGGGAGCAGGTAACCCTCGATAGCCCTTGCCAATTCGGCGTCGAACTCCGCACCGGCCAGTAGTTCCGCGACCGTGCCCGCCGATTGCACCGCCGACTGAGCGATCAACAGCAGCATGGTGCCCATGTGCTCGGGATCGCCCGCCCGAATCGACCCATCTGTGTGGCCTAGCCGGATCACGGTGGCGAACAGCTCGATCAGCGTGCGCTGGTTGCGACCCAGTCGACCGAACACATAGGTGAGCATCAAATCGGTGTCGGTGCGGAAGATCTTGGCGAACACCGCATTCGACCGAATCGCCGCCGCGCCGTCCACGATCCCGCGCACCAGCCGAATCCGACCTAGGCCGGTGTCGGGCATGGTCTCGGCCATGATCGTGCGCAGTTCCCGCACCAGCAATTCCGCGATCAGCGAGCCGGTGTCGGGCCAGCGGCGATACACCGTCGGCCTGCTGACGCCCGCTCGACGCGCCACCTCGGTGAGCGTGGTGCGACGAACTCCGAAATCTACGACGCAGGCCCGCGTGGCATCGAGAATCGCCACGTCTGTTGGCGAAAGCTGGTCAGCGTGGGTAGCGAGGTCGATCATCGTGCTTCACCGCCGGTGTGTTCGGTGGCGCCGGGTGGTGGCGCCGTGGTCGAGCTGGAACGCCCCAGGGTATCGAGCGGACCAGGCAGGTTGCGGTTGGGAAAGTGCGGCAGTGACATCCGACAGCGGTGCCGATGCCGACTCGAGGACATATCGCGTGGTTACTGCTTGACATCTTATGTCATTATGTAACGCATGGTCGAGATGCAACACGAACAATCCGGGTCTGCCACGGTGGCGCCGAGCATGGTGTGGGACGCGTGGGGCGTCGCCGCCGGTCACCAGCCGCTGTCGGCGCAGATCCGTGGTCTGCTCGGACAGGTTTTCGGGATCTCGGGTGACCCGGTCGCGCGTCGTGACGAGGGTGACGTGCCCCTCGTTCCGTCGACGCTTACCTTGACTGATAAGTCCGGCCTGGCCGCGATCGTGGGTGACGAACATCTCACCACCGCCGACATCGCTCGACTCCGCCACGCAGGCGGCAAGAGCACCATGGACCTGCTGCGCCGCCGCGACACACAGCCGCAGCGCGCCCCCGACGCCGTCGTGTACCCCGCCGACCACGCGCAGGTCATCTCGCTGCTGCGGTACTGCGCCGAGCACGCCATCGCGGTGGTCCCGTTCGGCGGCGGCACCAGTGTGGTCGGCGGCGTCGACCCGGTGCGCGGGCGGTTCGACACGGTGATCGCGGTGGATCTGCGCAGGCTCGACACCCTCACGCAGGTCGATCCGGCCAGCGGCACCGCCACGCTGGGCGCCGGACTCACCGGCCCGCAGGCCGAGCAACTGCTGGGCGCGCACGGGCTGTCGCTGGGACATTTCCCGCAGAGTTTCGAATTCGCCAGCATCGGCGGGTTCGCCGCGACCCGGTCGTCGGGTCAGGCGTCGGCGGGCTACGGCCGGTTCGACGACATGGTCCAGGCGTTGGTGGTGGCCACCCCGCAGGGCACCCTCGACCTGGGCCGCGCGCCCGCGTCGGCGGCGGGGCCGGATCTGCGCGAGCTGTTCGTCGGGTCGGAGGGTGCGCTGGGCATCATCACCTCGGTGACCGTGCGCGTGCATCCGGTGCCGGAAACCATTGCCTACCAAGGTTGGTCGTTCCCCGACTTCGCCACCGGCGCGGCGGCGCTGCGCAGTGTCGTGCAGGCGGGGGCCGCGCCGACGGTGCTGCGACTGTCCGACGAAGCGGAGACGGGACTGAACCTGGCTCGCACCGCCGACGTCGGCCGCGACCCGGTGTCGGGCTGCCTCGCCATCACCACGTTCGAAGGAAGCGCGGCGCACGTGGCCGCCCGGTCGGCCGAGGCGAGCGCGTTG
This sequence comes from Nocardia sp. NPDC058640, assembly GCF_042716995.1. Taxonomy (NCBI): domain Bacteria; kingdom Bacillati; phylum Actinomycetota; class Actinomycetes; order Mycobacteriales; family Nocardiaceae; genus Nocardia; species Nocardia sp. NPDC058640. The sequence goes on along the minus strand of NZ_JBHXRG010000019.1, from coordinate 15,118 downwards.
CTCGCGGCCGCGGGTGGCACCGCGCTGGGCGAGGCGCCCGCGCAACAGTGGGAGCACGGCCGGTTCGCCGCGCCGTACCTGCGCGACGCGCTGCTGGATGTCGGCGTGCTGTGCGAAACCCTCGAAACCGCCACCAGCTGGGCCAATCTGGCCAATCTCAAGATCAAGGTCACCGGTGCGCTGATGGACGCGCTCGGTGCGCAGGGCACACCTGCCCTGGTCATGTGCCATATTTCGCACACCTATCCCACCGGTGCCTCGCTGTACTTCACCGTGGTGGCCAAGCAGCTCGACGACCCGATCGCCCAGTGGCAGATCGCCAAGTCCGCGGCGGGCGACGCGATCATCGCCGCGGGCGGCACCATCACCCACCACCACGCCGTCGGCGCGGACCACCGGCCGTGGATGGGCGCGGAGATCGGTGAGCTGGGCGTTCGAGTGTTGCGTGCGGTGAAGCGCGAACTCGACCCCACCGGGGTGCTCAATCCTGGGAAGCTGGTGCCGTGAGCGAACATTCGGTGCGGCGGGTCCTGATAGTCACCAACCCGCATTCGGGCTCGGGACGCGGCGACGGTGTCACGGAAGCGGTGCTGGCGGAGCTGTCCGCCCAGGGCGTGGACGTGACACAGGTGCGCGCGCCGAGTGCGGATTCGTCTGTCGCGCAGGTCAGAACGACGCTCGCGGGACCCGACCGGCCCGACGCGGTGATCTGCGTGGGCGGCGACGGACTGATGAACGTCCTGCTGGCCGCGGTCGCACACAGCGGGGTGCCGCTGGGGCTGGTGCCCGCCGGCACCGGAAACGACCTGGCACGCGAACTCGGCATTCCCACCGACGACCCGCGCGCAGCCGTGCGGATCCTGCTCGGCGGTCGCGTCCGCACGCTGGATCTGGGCCGGATCGAGTCACCCGACGCCACCCCCACCTGGTTCGCGACCGTGGTCGGCACCGGCTTCGACGCGCGAGTCACGTTGCGCGCCAACGGCATGCGATACCCGCGCGGACCACTGCGCTACACCGTGGCGGCGGTGGCGGAACTGCTGCGCGGCTACACCCTGCCGTTCCGCATCGAGATGTCCGGGCTGGCACCGGGCGCCCTGGACAACCCACCCGACCAACACGTGGTGATCATGACCGACGCGGTGATGGCGCCGATCGGCAACACCCGCACCTACGGCGGCGGGATGCTGGTGTGCCCGGAAGCCGAGGCGGACGACGGGTATCTCGACATCACCGTGGTCGGCGCGGTGTCGCGCTGGGAGATGGGTCGGTTGCTGCCGGCACTGTCGGCGGGCAAGCGCATCGACCATCCCGCGACGAAGCGGTACCGGGCGCGACGGATCACGGTCAGCGCGCCGGGCGGGTATGCCACCGCTGACGGCGAGCCGGCGGGAATGTTGCCGGTGACCGTGCAGGCGATGCCGGGGGCGTTGGCTGTGCTGGTGCCCTGACCTCAGGCCAACGTGTAGGCGAGGCCGGGGGCGTTGGCTGTGTTGGTGCCCTGAACTCAGGCCAAGGTGACCGATGCCGGGCGCTTGGCTTGTGTTGGTGCCTTGAGCTCAGGCCGCGTCGAACCCGATGCGTGACACCGCGGCCAACGTCGGCCGGTCGATGATCACCACCGACGTCGCCGACAGCGGCGCGGTCTCGGGTTCGAGCGTGTCGAGTTCGCGCATCATCTCCGCCCAGCGACGGCAGTGTGCGGTGAAGGCGACACTGTTGACCCTGCGCCCTCGGCTGATCTGACCGTGCCTGGCCTGCATCGCGGGCACGTCGATGAGCACCATGTGCAACTCGCGCCGACCCTGTGCGGCCCAGCGCACGATCAGGCGGCGACTCCACCGGAACGTCGCGCAGTCGTGGATGGCCACCGGGCCGTTGTCCGCGAGCAGTGCGTCGCGGATCGCGCGGTAGTGCGCCAAATGCACCAGCGGTCGCCACAGCGAATAGGGCGCCCACCCCAGACGATGGCGCAACCGGTTGCGCGTGTGGTTGGAATCCAGGACCAGCGCGCCCGACTCGGACCGCACCGACTGCTCGGCATCAGGGCCCGCACCGAACAGCCGGTGTAGCGCGGTGGACTTGCCCGCGCCGGGCACACCGGCGAACACCAACACCGTGGTCGATGGGTAGCGCAGTTCGTCGACCTCGCCCGCGCGTAGGTCCACCAGGGCGGCCGGGGTGATGATTCGGGGTGCCGATCGGTGGGTGGGGGCCGAGGCGGAATCGAGCGGGGGCGTCACCCTCTCCAGGATCCGGTAAAGCGGACAAAACGGCAATCAGGGATTTCCCTGATAGGCCGCTGCGGGTCCGGGGGAGTGCTTGGCGCGCAAGGGTTTCCGCGTGTCGCCGTGGCGCGTCATAGGCCTTGCTGACCTGCGCGGGGTCGAATCTGAGAATTCCATATGGATTCTTCGAGGTGGGCGCGATCGCCGGTAGGATCACAGGTGTAGACGGAGTCTTCGGTGTCCCTCATCCACCGAAGATTCCGTCTTTTTTTGTGCGCGGGTAGGCGGGGAAAAAGGTGTCGCCGCCTCCCCTTAGGATTGGGACGTGACCGCCACAGCCCCGGAGAACTCGCGTAATCGTGCCGATGCCCTGCCCAAGAGCTGGAACCCCAGCGAGGTAGAGGCCGACCTGTACGAGGGCTGGGTCAACGCGGGATACTTCACCGCCGACGCCTCCTCGGCCAAGCCGCCGTACTCGATAGTGTTGCCGCCGCCCAACGTCACCGGCACCCTGCACATGGGCCACGCCCTGGACCACACGATCATGGATCTGCTCACCCGCCGCAAGCGGATGCAGGGCTACGAGGTGCTGTGGCTGCCCGGCATGGACCACGCGGGCATTGCCACCCAGACCGTGGTGGAGAAGCAGCTGGCCGCCGACGGCAAGACCAAAGAGGACTTCGGTCGCGAGCTGTTCATCGACAAGGTGTGGGACTGGAAGCGCGAGTCCGGCGGTCAGATCCAGGGGCAGATGCGACGCCTCGGCGACGGCGTGGACTGGAGCCGCGACCGTTTCACCATGGACGACGGCCTGTCGCGCGCGGTCCAGACGATCTTCAAGCGCCTGTACGACACGGGCCTGATCTACCGCGCCGAACGACTGGTGAACTGGTCGCCGGTGCTGCAGACCGGCATCTCCGATCTCGAGGTCGACCACAAGGAGGTCGACGGCGAGCTCGTGAGCATGCGGTTCGGGTCGCTGAACGATGACGAGCCACACGTGATCGTGGCCACCACCCGCGTGGAGACGATGCTCGGTGACACCGCCGTGGCCGTGCACCCCGACGACGAGCGGTACAAGGCGCTGATCGGCACCACGCTCTACCACCCGATCACCGGCCGTCAGATCCCGATCGTGGCCGACGACTACGTCGATCCCGAATTCGGTTCCGGCGCAGTGAAGATCACGCCCGCGCACGACCCCAACGACTTCGAGCTCGGCCTGCGCCACGGCCTGCCGATGCCCACGATCATGGACAAGGCCGGCCGGATCGCCGACACCGGCACCGAATTCGACGGCATGGACCGGTTCGAAGCCCGTGTGAAGATCCGCGAGCGTCTCGAGGCCGAGGGCCGCATCGTCGGACGCAAGTTCCCCTACAAGCACCAGGTCGGTCACTCGGAGCGCTCCGGCGAGCCGATCGAACCGCGCCTGTCGATGCAGTGGTGGGTCAAGGTCGACACCCTGGCCAAGGCCGCCGGTGACGCCGTGCGCGAAGGCGACGTGAAGATCCACCCGGCCAGCCAGGAACCGCGCTGGTTCGACTGGGTCGACAACATGCACGACTGGTGCATCTCGCGTCAGCTGTGGTGGGGCCACCGCATCCCGATCTGGTACGGCCCCGAAGGCGAGATCGTGTGCCTGGGCCCCGGCGAGGAAGCGCCCGAGGGCTGGGTGCAGGACCCCGATGTGCTCGACACCTGGTTCTCCTCGGGTCTGTGGCCGTTCTCGACCATGGGCTGGCCCGACGCCACGCCTGAACTGGCGAAGTTCTATCCGACCAGCGTGCTCGTCACCGGTTACGACATCCTGTTCTTCTGGGTGGCCCGGATGATGATGTTCGGCATGTCCGTCAGCGACGATCCCGTGCTCACGGCCGGTAAGGGTGCGCAGAAACAGGTCCCGTTCGAGGACGTGTTCCTGCACGGTCTGATCCGCGATCAGCACGGCAAGAAGATGTCGAAGTCGCGCGGCAACGGCATCGACCCGCTGGACTGGATCAACTCCTACGGCGCCGACGCGCTGCGCTTCACCCTGGCCCGCGGCGCCCAGCCCGGCGGCGACCTGTCCGTCGGCGACGCGCACGCGCTGGCCTCGCGCAGCTTCGTCACCAAGCTGTTCAACGCCACCAAGTTCGCGCTGATGAACGGCGCGCGCACGGGCGACCTGCCCCCGCGCGACACCCTCACCGACGCCGACCGCTGGATCATCGACCGGCTCGACGAGGTCCGCGCCGACGTCGACACCGCGTTCGACGCCTACGAATTCGGCAAGGCCTGCGAGGCGCTGTACCACTTCGCGTGGGACGAACTGTGCGACTGGTACCTGGAGCTGTCCAAGGTCCAGTTCGCCGAATCCGACGCGCGCGCCGAGAGCACCGCGGTGGTGCTGGGCACCGTGCTCGACGCGGTGTTGCGCCTGCTGCACCCGGTGATCCCGTTCGTCACCGAAACACTGTGGAAGGCACTGACCGGCGGCGAATCGCTGGTGATCGCGGCGTGGCCGCAGGCCAGTGGCATCGCCACCGACGAACTCGCCGCCCAGCGCGTGGCCGACACCCAGCGCCTGATCACCGAGATCCGCCGGTTCCGTGGCGATCAGGGCCTGGCCGACAAGCAGAAGGTCAAGGCCACCCTGGTCGGCATCGAGGAGGCCGGACTGAGCGGTTTCGCCGACTCGGTGGCCAACCTGGCCCGCCTCACCGAACCCGGTGACGACTTCGCCACCACCGCCGAGGTGGAGGTGCGCCTGTCCGGCGGCACCGTCACCGTGCAGCTGGACACCTCCGGCGCGATCGACCTCGACGCCGAACGTCGACGCCTGGAAAAGGATCTCGCGTCGGCGCAGAAGGACCTCGACACCACCACCGCCAAACTCGGCAACGAGGCCTTCCTGGCCAAGGCGCCGCAGCCGGTCGTGGACAAGATCACCGCGCGTCGGGATGTGGCCACGGCCGAAGTCGCGCGCATCGGCGCCCGCCTGGCGGAGCTGAGCGCCAAATGAGCGACCTGGGCCCCTTCGATATCGACCCCGAGGACATCGAGCCCGACAGCGGCGACTTCGGTGGTACCGGCTACGAGGAGGCTCGTCCCGACACCGGGCCCTCACCGGTCGACCTCGCCGAAATGGCGCTGGTCGAAGCCGAACTCGACAAGCGCTGGCCCGAAACCAAGATCGAGCCCTCGCTCACCCGGATCTCCACCCTGATGGATCTGCTGGGCAACCCGCAGCACAACTACCCGGCCATCCACATCGCGGGCACCAACGGCAAGACCTCGGTGACCAGGATGATCGACGCCCTGCTCACCGCCCTGCACCGGCGCACCGGCCGGATCACCAGCCCGCACCTGCAGCTGGCGACCGAGCGGATCAGCATCGACAACGCGCCGATCACCCCGGCCGACTACGTGGCGACCTACCACGAACTCGCGCCGTACATCGGCATGGTCGACCTGCGTTCCGCGGAAACCGGCGGTCCGGCGATGAGCAAGTTCGAGGTGCTCACCGCCATGGCGTACGCGGCGTTCGCCGAAGCCCCGGTCGACGTGGCCGTGGTCGAAACCGGCATGGGCGGCACGTGGGACGCCACCAATGTGATCCAGGCGCAGGTCGCGGTGATCACCCCGATCGGCCTCGACCACACCGACTATCTGGGCCCCGACCTCGAGTCGATCGCCAAGGAGAAGGCCGGGATCATCAAGCGCGCCCCCGAAGCGCTGATCCCCACCGACACCGTCGCGGTGATCGCCGAGCAGCAGCCCGAGGTGATGGACGTGCTGTTGCGGCGCGCCGTGGCCGAGGACGCCGCCGTTGCCCGCGAGGGCGCGGAGTTCCGGGTGCTGGAACGCGCGGTCGCCGTGGGCGGACAGCTGCTGACCCTGCAGGGTCTGGGCGGCGTCTACGACGAGATCTTCCTGCCGCTGCACGGCGAACACCAGGCCCGCAACGCCTCGCTCGCACTGGCCGCGGTGGAAGCCTTCTTCGGCGCGGGCGCGGATCGTCAGCTCGATATCGAAGCGGTGCGCACCGGTTTCGCGAGCGTGGCCAGCCCCGGCCGGATGGAACGAATGCGCAACGCGCCCACCATCTTCGTCGACGCCGCGCACAATCCGGCCGGCGCGCAAGCCCTGGCCAAGACGCTGACCAGCGAGTTCGACTTCCGCAAGTTGGTCGGCGTGGTCGCGGTGCTCGCCGACAAGGACGCGGGCGGGATCCTCGACGCGCTCGAGCCGATCTTCGACGAGATCGTGGTCACCAGCAACGGTTCGCCGCGCGGCATGGACGTCGACGCGCTGGCCGACCTGGCTGTGCAGCGGTTCGGCGACGAACGCGTGATCACCGCCGAAACCCTGCCCGACGCGCTCGAGTCGGCGATCGCGCTGGCCGAGCAGGCGGGCGACGAAGGCGACGTGATCTCCGGCGCCGGCGTGATCGTCACCGGGTCGGTCGTCACCGCGGGTGCCGCGCGCGCACTGTTCGGAAAGGGACCGGCATGAGTGAGGCGCCCACAGTTCCTGACCCCTGGAAGGGTCTGCGCGGGGTGATGGCGGGGACGTTGATCCTCGAGGCGATCGTCGTGCTGCTGGCGTTGCCGGTGGTCGCCGATGTCGGCGGCGGTGTGACGTGGTTGTCGGGCACCTACCTGGTGGTGCTGTCGTTGCTGATGATCGCGGGCGCGGGTGTGCAGCGGAAGCCGTGGGCGATCCCGTTCAACCTGGGTCTGCAGGTGCTGCTGCTGGCCGGTGCGTTCATCCACCTGTCGATCGGCGTGATCGCGGTGGTGTTCATCGCGGTATGGGCGTTCATTCTGATTCTGCGCGCCGATGTCCAGCGCCGGATGGACGCAGGCTTACTCCCGAGCCAGCGAATGCGTTCGAATTCCTGACGGTTGCTGGGTACACAGGACTACTACCCAGTCAGCGAATGCGTTCGAATTCCTGAGTCCCAGTCGGCGAAAATCATCGCGTCCTGACAGCCGTCGCCCCCGGCTCGAGGGCCCGATCCGCGTGCTGACACGGCCGACGCTAGGGTTACCCCCGTGACTGAGCAGACGTTGGTACTGATCAAGCCGGACGGTGTCTCCCGTGGCCTCGTCGGCGAGATTCTCGCGCGGATCGAGCGCAAGGGCCTCACTTTCGCGGCGCTGGAACTGAAGAACGTGTCCCCCGAGCTCGCGGCCGAGCACTACGCCGAGCACGCCGAGCGGCCGTTCTTCGGCTCGCTGATCGAATTCATCACCTCCGGCCCGGTCCTCGCGGCCGTGCTGGAAGGTCCCCGCGCGATCGCGGCGTTCCGTCAGCTCGCCGGTGGCACCGACCCCGTCGAGAAGGCCGTGCCCGGTTCCATCCGCGGCGATCTGGGCCTCGAGACCCAGTTCAACCTGGTCCACGGATCCGACTCGCCCGAGTCCGCCAAGCGCGAGATCGCCCTCTGGTTCCCCGAATTCCCGGCCTGACCCTCGCAGGTTCGCACCGCGGCAGAAACAAGTAGGACACCCGGTCAGGCGGTATCGACTCCGCCCGGCCGGGTGGCCCTGGCTCACGGGATCCACCGAGGAATACTCCGGTCGTGAGCGGGGCACAGTTCGCGTGAGTTGCGCCGATGGCGATCCCCGCGCGAACGGTATGGGATACTGAACACGGATGTGTTCGACGTCGACTTGTTGCGCAGGTACGCGACGCGGCGGCGGACATGACCGGATGACACCGCGGTTGATGCCGATCATCGCTGCCACAGAATGGCCCTGTTGCTGGGGCTGTCCGCGTGGCACGCTGGATGAGCGCTCGTAAGCGCGGTGGCACGCCGTACAGCCAGGCGCCGTGTGACCGGTTGGCCCGCCAGATGATCGATCAAAGGTGCGACCGGACACGCGGGGCGAGACCAGATGACCCTCGTACCATCGGGTGCGAGGTGCACGGACGATGCCCCCGCGTCGGCCGCGTCACTCCCGTACCGGGGATGGACGCGCCCGGGGGCCCGAGGAGACTTCGTGGCCGAAAAAGAGCCGCTGGACACAACACAACAGGATGCCGATCAATTGCCGGAGCGAATTCGAGTTCATGCACTGGCCAAACGGTTGGGAGTGACCAGCAAACGCATCCTGGCCAAACTGGCCGAGCTGGGCGCCGAGGCGCGCAGTGTGCAATCCAATGTCGATCGCGCGGTCGCCGAAACGGTGCGCGACGCGATCGCCGCCGCTGACGCCGAACCGGGCGCCCCCAGCGAACCCGCAGCACCCGCGACGCGCGCCAAGAAGCAGCGCGCCGCGTCCACCCCCGTCGCCGAGCAGCCGGCCGACACTTCCGCGGCGCCCGCGTCGCTGTTCTCCGCACCGCATGTCGCGCGCACCGACGAGGTGTTCGCCGCCATGCGCGAGGACGCCCACACGGACCTGTTCACCCACCGGTCCGCCGATACCACCCCGCAGGTCGAGGCACCCGCCTTCGAAGCACCCGCTTCGGTGGGTATGCCGCTGTTCCTGCCCCCGGACGCCACCGCCGCCGAGGAGACCCGCAAGCGCCGTCGCGCGGACCGGACCCCCAAGCGCGAGGAGCCCGTCGCCGCGCCGGTCGAGGAGATCGAGGCCGAGGTCGACGTCGAGGAGTCCGCTGACGACGCCGCCGACGACAACGACCACGATGCCGACGGCCAGCCGCGCCGCCGCCGTCGTGGCCGTCGTGGCCGCGGTCGTGGTCGTGGCGAGCAGTCCGCCGACGGCGAGGACACCGAGTCCGACGACGACGACACCGACGAGGCCGAGCAGCAGGCCGAACCGGTCGCCGCCGAGGCCGAGCCGACCAGCGTCGCCGCCGAGGCCGAGGATGCCGACGACGAGGACGGAACCTCCGATGGCGCCAGCCGTCGCCGTCGCCGTCGTCGTCGCCGCAAGGTCGGTGGCGAGTCCGCCGAGACCGAGACGGTCACCGAGGACGATCCGCCCAACACCGTCGTGCACGAGCGCGAGCCCCGCAACAAGCGGCGCGAGCGGGCCACCGCGAGCAACCCCGACGAAGTGCAGGGCATCTCCGGTTCCACTCGCCTTGAGGCCAAGCGTCAGCGTCGCCGGGATGGTCGGGAAGCCGGGCGTCGTCGTCCGCCGATCCTGACCGAGTCGGAGTTCCTGGCTCGCCGCGAAGCCGTTGATCGGGTGATGGTCGTGCGCGAGAAGGCGTTCGACCCCGCCGAACACGCGCCGGGCCACCAGACCACCACCCAGGTCGCGGTGCTCGAGGACAACATCCTCGTCGAGCACTTCGTGACCAGTTCCGGTCAGGCGTCGATGGTGGGCAATGTCTACCTCGGCAAGGTCCAGAACGTGCTGCCCAGCATGGAAGCCGCGTTCATCGACATCGGCCGCGGCCGCAACGGCGTGCTCTACGCCGGTGAGGTGAACTGGGAGGCCGCCGGTCTCGGTGGTCGTGAGCGCAAGATCGAACAGGCGCTCAAGCCCGGCGACACGGTGCTGGTGCAGGTGTCCAAGGACCCCGTCGGTCACAAGGGCGCCCGCCTGACCACCCAGATCTCCCTGGCCGGTCGCTTCCTGGTGTACGTGCCCGGTGGCACGTCGACCGGGATCAGCCGCAAGCTGCCCGACACCGAGCGCAAGCGGCTCAAGGAGATCCTGCGCGACATCGTTCCCTCCGATGCCGGCGTGATCATCCGCACCGCGTCCGAGGGTGTCAGCGAGCCCGAACTGGCCCGCGACGTCGAACGGCTGCAGGCCGCCTGGCGCACCATCGAAGAGGCCGCCGCCAAGGAGACCAACGCACCCAAGGCCCTCTACGAAGAGCCCGACATGCTGGTCAAGGTCATCCGCGACCTGTTCAACGAGGACTTCGCCAAGCTGGTCATCGAAGGCGACCGCGCGTGGAGCACCGTCGAAACGTACGTGCGCACCGTCGCGCCGGACCTGCTCCCGCGGGTCAACCGGCACGAGAACAACGGCGTCGACGTGTTCGACGCCTACCGCATCGACGAACAGCTGGCCAAGGCACTGGATCGCAAGGTGTGGCTGCCCTCGGGTGGCACCCTCGTGATCGATCGCACCGAGGCCATGACCGTGGTCGACGTCAACACCGGCAAGTTCACCGGCTCGGGCTCCTCGAACCTCGAGGAGACCGTGACCAAGAACAACCTGGAAGCGGCCGAGGAGATCGTGCGCCAGATGCGGCTGCGCGATATCGGCGGCATGATCGTGGTCGACTTCATCGACATGGTCCTGGAATCCAACCGTGACCTGGTGCTGCGTCGTCTCACCGAGGCGCTGGGTCGCGACCGCACCCGCCACCAGGTGTCGGAAGTCACCTCGCTGGGTCTGGTCCAGATGACCCGTAAGAAGCTGGGTACCGGGCTGGTCGAGGCGTTCTCCACCACCTGTGAGCACTGCCACGGGCGCGGCATTCTTGTGCACTCCTACCCGGTGGATTCCGGGTCGGGTGTGGAGGAACCGCGGGCCAAGGACAGTGCGCGGCGTCGTCGCGGCAAGGATCGCGACAAGCCCGCCGTGGCCGCGGCACCCGCGACCAACGGCACCGCACCGGTCGTCGAGCACGCCGAGGAGGAGATCGCGGTCAAGCGGGCTCACCCGGTGGTGCTGGCGATGACCGGCCACCACGAGGACGAGCCGTTGGACGTCGAGGTGGTCGAGGAAGCATCTGTCGAGCCTGCCACCCGGTCGCGTTCGCGGTCGCGTTCGCGCAGGTCGGGCCGTGGATCCGCGGCCGCGCACAGCGAGCCGAGCACCGAGGGTCCGCTGACCGGGGTCATGTCCGCCGAACCCGAGGAGGAGGTGACCTCGGCACCCGTCGAGACCGTCGCCGAGGCCCCGGTCGTCGAGGCGCCGGTTGTCGAGCCCGAGGTTGTCGAGACTGCGGTTGTCGAGACTCCGCAGCCCGAACCGGCTGCCGCCGAACCCGCGGCGCGCGCACCACGTAGGCGCCGCGTAGCCCGCTCTACGGCCGCACCCGCACAGGACAGCGCGGGCGCCGTGTTCGTGCTGTCGGCCAACGATCAGCCGCCCGCAGCGGCCGTCGTGGACTTCGCCGCGGAGCCCGTGGTCGTGCCCGAACGCAAGCCGCGTCGACGCGCCGTGGGTCGCCCCGCGGGCGCGCCGGCCGACACGAAGTAGCTCGACCGTTGCCCCAATTCGGTCCTTGACCGGCCGAATTGGGGTAGTGGATACCGTTCTGGTAACCTAGGTCGGTCGCTGCCCAGTGATTGAGCGTCTGGCCGAACAGGCCGGATGCGTACCGCAGGCAGCAAACGTTCTTCCCCCGCTCTTGCGGGGATGAGCCCAGAAATACACGTCGCAGCTGCGGCGTGGACATGTGCAGCACCAATGTGAGTGGAGGAAGCCGACCGATGGCAGCGTACGCAATCGTCAAGACCGGCGGAAAGCAGTACAAGGTCGCGGTCGGTGACCTGGTGAAGGTCGAGAAGATCGAGGGTCCCGTCGGCACCGCCGTGGCGTTGACCCCGGTTCTCGTCGTCGACGGCACCGATCTGACCACCGACGCCGACAAGCTGGCCAAGATCTCCGTGGCAGCTGAGGTCATCGACCAGACCAAGGGCCCGAAGATCCGGATCCACAAGTTCAAGAACAAGACCGGCTACCACAAGCGCCAGGGTCACCGTCAGCCGCTGACGGTCATCAAGGTCACCGGCATCAAGTAAGAATTTTCCCGAGGAGACGAAGCAATGGCACATAAGAAGGGCGCATCCAGCTCCCGGAACGGCCGCGATTCGAACGCACAGCGCCTCGGCGTGAAGCGTTTCGGCGGCCAGAAGGTCAGCGCGGGCGAGATCCTGGTCCGTCAGCGCGGAACCCACTTCCACCCGGGCGTGAACGTCGGCCGTGGTGGCGACGACACCCTGTTCGCTCTCGAAGCGGGCGCGGTCGAGTTCGGCACCAAGCGTGGCCGCAAGACCATCAACATCGTCGTACCGGAGCCGGTCCAGGCCTGACCGCCTGGAGCTTTGCTCCCCACAGACACCAGAGCGGGTCAGGGTTGTTTCCCTGACCCGCTTTTTGGTGCACAAGGAGGAGAATCAATCCATGTCCAAATTCATCGACCGCGTCGTGCTGCATGTTCATGCCGGTAGAGGTGGACACGGTTGTGCCTCGGTGCATCGTGAGAAATTCAAGCCTCTCGGCGGGCCCGACGGCGGCAACGGCGGCAGTGGTGGCGACGTGATCCTCGAGGTCGACGCCAACGTGCACACCCTGCTCGACTTCCACTTCCACCCCAACGCCAAGGCCGGTAACGGCAAGCCGGGTGAGGGCAGCAACCGGGAGGGCAAGAACGGCGCCGATCTGGTGCTGCAGGTCCCCGACGGCACGGTCGTCGTCGATGACGACGGCAAGGTGGTCTGCGACCTCGTCGGCGCGGGCAACCGGTTCATCATCGCCCGTGGCGGCCGCGGAGGCCTGGGCAACGCGTCGCTGGCGTCCAAGGCCCGCAAGGCGCCCGGTTTCGCGCTGCTCGGCGAAGAGGGCGACGAGGTCGATGTCGTGCTCGAGCTGAAGTCGGTCGCCGATGTCGGCCTGGTCGGGTTCCCGTCCGCGGGCAAGTCCTCGCTGGTCTCGGTGCTGTCCGCGGCCAAGCCGAAGATCGCCGACTACCCGTTCACCACGCTGGTCCCGAACCTGGGCGTCGTGCTGTCGGGTGACACGACCTTCACCATCGCCGACGTGCCCGGCCTGATCCCCGGCGCCAGCGAAGGCCGAGGCCTTGGCCTGGACTTCCTGCGCCACATCGAACGCTGCGCGGTGCTGGCCCACGTCGTGGACTGCGCGACCCTGGAACCCGGCCGCGACCCGGTCTCCGACGTCGACGCCCTGGAAGCCGAGCTCGCCGCCTACAAGCCTGCCTTGTCCGGTGACGCCAGCCTCGGTGACCTCGCCGACCGCCCGCGCGTGGTCATCCTGAACAAGACCGACGTGCCCGATGCGGCCGAGCTGGCTGAAATGGTGTCCGCCGAGTTCGCCGAACGTGGCTGGCCCGTGTTCGAGATCTCCGCTGTGAGCCGGGCGGGCCTGCGCCCGTTGACGTTCGCGCTGGCCGACATGGTTCGCCAGTATCGCGAGGATCACCCCAAGGCCGCGCCCAAGCGCCCCATCATCCGCCCGATCGCCACCGACGAGACCGGCTTCAGCGTCATCGCCGATCCGGAGGAGGCAGGCGGTTTCATCGTGCGCGGCACCCGCCCCGAGCGCTGGATCAAGCAGACCGACTTCAACAACGACGAGGCCGTGGGCTACCTGGCCGACCGATTGGCACGCCTGGGTGTCGAAGCCGAGCTGGTCAAGCAGGGTGCGCAGCCGGGTTGCCCGGTCACCATCGCCAACGTCACGTTCGAATGGGAGCCGATGATCTCTGCGGGTGTGGACATGCAGCCGACCGGCCGTGGCACCGACCTGCGCCTGGAGACCAACGACCGCATCGGTGCGGCCGAGCGCAAGCTCGCCTCGCAGGCACGGCGTGGTCTGCTCGACGAGAACGGCGAACGAAAAGAGTGAAAACCGGTCGCGCCCGGCGAAATTCGGTGTCGGGCGCGACCGTGGGATCGGCATACTGCGGGTTCGGTAGTACGTCGGTGATCGTGGTGCAGGGAGTGAAGCGATGCAGGTGAGTCAGGGCCGCGCGGCGATCGTGTCGGCGCGCACCGTGGTGGTGAAGATCGGTTCGTCGGCGCTGACCAGCCTCGAAGGTGGGCTGGACACCGCGCGACTGGATCTGCTCGCCGACGCGGTCGAAGCGCGGATGCGAGCGGGTTCGGATGTGGTGGTCGTGTCCTCGGGCGCGATCGGTGCCGGGCTGGCACCGCTGGGCCTGTCGAAACGGCCCAAGGACCTGGCGACCAAGCAGGCCGCGGCCAGTGTGGGGCAGCTGGCTCTCGCGCACGCCTGGGGGACCTCCTTCGCTCGTTATGACCGAACAGTCGGCCAAATCCTGCTCTCCGCAGACGATTTCGCGCGTCGAGAACATCATCGCAATGCCCAGCGGACGCTGGATCGGTTGCGTGCGCTCGGTGCGATCGCAGTGGTGAACGAGAACGACACTGTAGCTACCGAGGAGATCCGGTTCGGCGACAACGACCGGCTGGCTGCCCTGGTCGCGCATCTGGTGGGGGCCGACGCGTTGATTCTGCTGTCCGATGTGGCGGGGTTGTACGACGGTGACCCGCGTAAAGGTGCCGCCAACTTCATTCCCGAGGTGCGCAGCAGCGCTGACCTCGACGGTGTGATCGCCGGTAGCGGTGGGGCGCTGGGTACCGGGGGAATGGCATCGAAACTATCCGCTGCGCGGCTGGCCGCCGATGCGGGGATTCCGGTGCTGTTGGCCTCGGCCGGTGACGCTTCGTCCGCGCTGACCGACGGTGCTGTGGGGACTGCGTTCGCTGCTCGCGCAGTTCGGTTGTCTGGCCGCAAGTTCTGGGTGCGACATGCTGCTGATCCGCGGGGGGCGGTGCTGTTGGATGCCGGTGCCGTGGACGCGGTGGCTGGGCGGCATTCGCTGTTGGCTGCGGGGATCACGGGGATTCGGGGGCGGTTCTTCGGGGGGGATGTGGTGGATTTGGTGAGTCCTGAGGGTGTTGTTGTTGCTCGGGGGGTTGTCGAGTACGACAGTGCTGAGGTTGCTGCGATGATCGGGCGGTCTACTGCGGATTTGCCGGAGACTATGCAGCGTCCGGTGATTCATGCGGATGATCTGGTGAAGGTTTAGAGGTTGGGGTTTGGGTGGGGCCGGGGCGGGTTGGTCTGGCAGAGCCACGGGGTTTGAGTGGTCCCGGGTTGTTTGAGGCTGTGTTTTTGGAGCGCTGGCGCGCTCGAGCGCGGCCCCTGAGGGGCCGCGAGTTAGCCACCGTTGCTTGAGGCTTCGCCTCGGAC
>NZ_JBHXRG010000018.1:101163-111635 GCF_042716995.1 Nocardia sp. NPDC058640 | reverse complement strand
TCCACACCGACTACCGGCGCCCATTCAACACCTTCGCTGAAACAGTTTCGGCAGTTATCGGACTGCATTTCTGGCGGGCCTCGTGAATAATCCTCATTGTAGAACGACAGTTGTATTTCGTTGTGCTACAACGGGGTCAGGACAGGCGGAATGCCTCAACCACGACCACTGGACGAGTCTGCTCGAAGCGCGCATGGTGATCGGCGACTTCAAGGCCGATCGCAACCTACGGCACCGGCGCTCGGCGCTGGGCTGTCTGACCCGCGGCCGAGCACGCTGCCCGCTGCAGCCACCGTCACCACCCGGTGGCTCGCGGCATCAACTGATACGGATCGAACACAACCCGGCTCTAGTGCCGGGTGGACTCGTTACCGGGCACTCGTTGTCGGCCGTTTCGGCCAGAACATCGACCCCATTACCGGCCAAATCGGTGACATCCCGATCCCCGAAACCGCCCAGGGTGGTCTCGATTTCGGATACCTGGGTCAGCACACGGTGCATGTAGAGCACGTAGGTGGGCTGCAAGCACAGGGGATGGGTGCTCGCACTTATATCCCGGTACTGGGGCGTTTCCTTCAAACCGACCCCCGTCGTGGGTGGTTCTGCGAACAACTACGACTATGTCAATGCCGACCCTATAAATAGTCTGGACCTGACCGGGGAAAAGCCAGGTGGAGGTGGTAAACCGTCAAATCCTGATTATACCGGCGGCCTTTTTGGGGATCTGCTAAAGATTGAGATAAGGGAGAGGGCTAAAGCTGCTCTCGATGCACCCAAGGTAATGGAGTCCAGCCGGAATCAGGACCGCAATGGATTCACCAGAGCGGGCCGCGCTGCGCAGAAGAGGAGCGACAGAAATCCTACAGGGGGCTGGCCCGAGCCCGCAGGGAAGAAGAATCCGGCTGCTTGGAATCCGGTAGGCGAAAAGTTGTTGGAAACAATGCTAAACAACCCGGACAAGCAGGCATTCCTGAGCCGCGGTAATATTGGTGGAAGATATAATGACTGTATCGATGTACGCATGCCCGACGGCACGGGCTACCGCACCGATATGGATGGCAACTTTGAGGCTTTCTTAGAAAAGTACCAAGGGCCAAGTTAGGGGTATCGGAATGATCGATAGAAACTTCAAAGGGCGATGGATCACCCTGGTAGACGCTGATGATTTGAGGGCCGAACAACGAGTTCTTGAGTTCACGGATCCGTCTCTCCCTGGATCCGGATCTCAGGTCACTGTGGTGATTCCTGACGAGGGATCGTGGCTCGACGCCATGGTGCGCATTGATCCGCAAGTTTCGGAAGTTCCGGTCGACTTCCTTCTTTGGGCAATCGAGAAAGCGAGGGAAATAGTCGAACGATAGGTTGTCTCTGGCTGGCTTGCCCAGATCATGCCCGGCGGACCGCCGGGCATGATTTGTTCTGGAGGATTTGGAACATAGGTTGCCCCTGGGTGTCTATGACTCGATCATGTCGTCGCGTCGGGGGAGGCCCTCTGAGCCGTTCCGGGTTTGATGCACACTCAGCTATTTGTGTGTGACCAAACGATCGCACGCAGAGTAACGGTCCCGATCGAGCACGTTGCTGGCCAGCAGGCCATGGAAATGGGTGCCCGCACCTACGTCCCAGCCTTGGGTCGGTTCCTGCAGACCGACCCCGTCCTGGCTGGGTATACAAGCCACCCCCGCGCGCCGGGCGGGTGGCACGGGGGTGGGGCGAGAGCCCGCCGAAGTGCAAGGAAGTGACGCCACGACCCATCTACATGGGTCTTCTTGAGTGCCCCCACAGGGACTCGAACCCTGACTGTGCGGATTTTAAGTCCGCTGCCTCTGCCAATTGGGCTATAGGGGCGTCCCGGACAGCGTAGCGAATCGTACGGGTGTACCGGAATCGTGTTGGCTGACAAGGTCGGCCCGGCGTGTCGGAAGGGACCACGCCGGGACCGATCATGTCATCGAAGGGGCTGGTCAGTCATCGATCGTGGCCTTATTGCCCAGGATCGAGTGGCGGCGGCCGTAGGCGAAGTAGACGACGAAGCCAAGGGCCATCCAGATCAGGAAGCGCAGCCAGGTTTCCACCGACAGGTTCACCATCAGCCACAGGCAGGCCAGCACGGCCAGGATGGGGATGAGGGGGACGAAGGGGACGCGGAAGCCGCGGGGCAGGTCGGGGCGGGTGCGGCGCAGGATGATCACGCCGATCG
The DNA here is from genome assembly GCF_042716995.1 of Nocardia sp. NPDC058640. NCBI lineage: Bacteria > Bacillati > Actinomycetota > Actinomycetes > Mycobacteriales > Nocardiaceae > Nocardia > Nocardia sp. NPDC058640. The sequence goes on along the minus strand of NZ_JBHXRG010000018.1, from coordinate 109,435 downwards.
AGACCAGCACGAAGGCGAACAGCGTGCCGATGTTCACCATTTCTTCCAGGGTGCCGAAGTCCACGAATCCGGCCAGGATCATGCAGAGCACGCCGACGATGACGGTCAGCCGCACGGGGGTGCCCCGCTTGCCGGTGTGGGCAAGGGCGCGGGGGAGCAGGCCGTCGCGGGCCATCGCGAATCCCACGCGGGTCTGGCCGAGGAACAGCACCATCACCACGGTGGTCAGGCCGGCGAGCGCGCCGATGGAGATGACGTTCTTGGCCCAGTCCACGCCGTGGATCTGGAATGCCGTTGCCAGCGTGGCGTTCTCGCCCGCCAGTTCGGTGTAGGGCACCATGCCGGTGAGCACCAGCGTGACCGCCACGTAGAGCACGGTCACGATCAGCAGCGAGCCGAGGATGCCGCGCGGCACCGCCTTCTGAGGGTTCTTGGTCTCCTCCGCGGCGGTGGCGACCACGTCGAAACCGATGAACGCGAAGAACACCAGGCTGGCCGCGGCGAGCAGGCCGTACCAGCCGAAGTTGCTGTCACCGGCGCCGGTGACGAACGAGAACAGCGACTGGTGCAGCCCACTGGCACCACCGTCGCTGGGCTGCGAGGGCGGGATGTAGGGGCTCAGGTTCGAGGCCTTGAAGTAGGTGATGCCGAGCACGAGCACCAGCGCGATGACGGCCAGCTTGATCGCGACCGCCACGGCCGACACCCGCGAGGACATCTTGGTCCCCAGCGCCAGCAGCACGGTGAGCACGGCGAGCAACAGCACCGCGCCCCAGTCGAACGTGATCGACCCCCATTGCACTGTGGCCGAATCGAATCCGAAGACGGTGCCCAGGTACTGCGACCAACCCTTGGCGACCACGGACGCGGCGAGGGTGAATTCCAGGATCAGATCCCAGCCGATGATCCACGCCACCAATTCGCCGAAAGTGGCATATGAATAGGTGTAGGCACTACCGGCCACCGGCACGGTCGAGGCGAATTCCGCGTAGCAGACCGCGGTGAGTCCGCAGGCGATCGCCGCGAAAACGAAAGCCAGCGATACCGAGGGCCCCGCGACATTGCCCGCGGTGCGTGCGGTCAGGGTGAAAATGCCCGCGCCCACGACAACGGCGACACCGAAGATCGTCAGATCCCAGGCCGTGAGGTCTTTGCGGAGTTTGGAATCGGGTTCGTCGGTATCGCGAATCGACTGCTCCACCGATTTGGTGCGGAATGCTCCGCCCCATCGGCTGGGCGATCTACCCACCCCTGGAGTGTCCTGCGGACTCGGCACGGTATTTCTCCTTCTCTTGCGAAAAAACGTAATCGGGGGTTACCCGGAATCGGGTCAGTGCACGCCCTGCATGCGGCGCTTGATCCAGGGGGCGCACGCGACCACGACGAAACCGGCCACGATGGCCGCGCCGCCGCTGAACCCGAAGTAGGCGGCCTCGCTGTCGGGGCTGTAGAAGCGGGCCAGCGTGCCCGCCATCGACGTGCCGATACCGACCGAGAAGAAGTACAGGGCCATCATCTGCGAACGGAACGCGGCGGGCGCCAGGTGCGTGGTCACCGCCAGCCCGATCGGCGACAGCAGCAGTTCCGAGACCGCGAAGCCGCCGAGGATGGCGAACACCGCCAGCACCGGCACGGTCTTGCCGTCGAACCCGCTCAGCAGCGCGAACATCCAGAACGCCACACCCATGCCGATCACGCCCAGCGCGAACTTGATCGGGGTGCTGGGCGCGCGGTTGCCCAGCTTGGTCCACAGCAGCGCGAACAGCGGCGACAGCGCGATGATCCACACCGGTTCCACCGAACCGATCCAGCTCGCGGGCGCTTCCCAGCCGAAGATGCGCCAGTCCACGCGTTCGTCGGAGTACACCGCGAGCATGGTGAACATCTGCTGGAACAGCGACCAGAACACCGCGTTGGCGATGAACAGCGGGATGAACGCGATCACGCGGGTGCGTTCGATCTGGGTCACCTTGGGGCTGCGCAGCATCACCGCGAAGTAGACGATCGAGGCGACCACGATCACGCCGGTGGTCACGTCGGAGATGTTCTCGAGGGTGAGCAGCCCGGTCAGCACGGCCACCAGCACCACGACCGCGGCGACCGCGACACCGATCAGCACCGGGGTCAGTTCCCTGCGGGTGACGGGGTTGGGCACCTCACGCCCGTGGGTGCCCAGGTTGCGGCGGAAGGCCACGTACTGGGTCAGGCCCAGCGCCATGCCGATCGCCGCGGCGCCGAAGCCGACGTGGAAGCCCCACTCGCGCTGCAGCAGCCCGGTCAGCAGCGGGCCGGAGAACGCGCCGATATTGATGCCGAGGTAGAACAGCGTGAAGCCGCCGTCCACGCGCGCGTCGGTCGGCGCGTAGAGGGTGCCGAGCAACGACGACGCGTTCGCCTTCAACCCGCCACTGCCCACCGCGACCAGGACAAGGCCGACACCGACACCGACCAACCCGGGCAGCACCGCCAACGCGATGTGACCGACCATGACCACGACACCGCCGTAGAACACGGTCCGCTCCATGCCCAGCACCCGGTCGGCAATCCAGCCGCCGAGCACCGTGGACAGGTACACCAGGCCGCCGTAGGCGCCGACGATGCCCAGCGCCGTGCTCTGCGCGATCCCCAGACCGCCGTCGGCGGTGGAGTAGTACAGGTAGTAGCCCAGGATCGTGAGCATGCCGTAGAACGAGAATCGCTCCCACAGCTCGACGCCGAACAGGTTCGTCAAACCGATCGGGTGCCCGAACAGGGTGCGTTCGGCTGCCGCGTCGGGGTCGCCGGGCTGGTCGCCGGGCGGGGTCTCTTCCGTGGACATGAGGCCAACGATCCCACGTCGAAACCGTGGACAGCAATTTTCCCGCATCGTCGCGGGTTCGGCGTGCCGCGCCCGTCGTGTCGCGACAAACCCGTCCGGCGGCGGTGGCCGACACGAATTACCCTGGGGTAAACCGCAATCGCGCGACGGACGAGGTAAGCAGACGTGCTCACAGCCCAGGTGACCGTGCCCGTGCCGCCACCGCGGGCGTTCGCGAGCCTGGCCGACGGGTGGCTGTACGCGAGCTGGGTGGTCGGCGCCTCGCATATCGGCGAGGTCGACGACGACTGGCCCGCCGTGGGCAGCCGCATCCACTACCGCTTCGGGCTGTGGCCGGTGCTCATCAGCGACACGACGGTGGTGCGTGCGATCGACCCGCCGCATCGGCTCGAACTGGAGGCGCGGTTGTGGTCGGTGGGGTCGGCGTGGATCACCCTGACCCTGGCCGAGGAACAGCCGGGGCACACCACGATCAGGATGGTCGAACGGGCCGCGCGCGGGCCCGCGCAGTTCATTCCGGGGCCCGCACAAGATCTTCTTTTCGCGGCGCGTAATCAAGAATCACTCGATCGATTGGCGAATTTGATTCGTGCTCGTTCGCACAATGAATGACTCGGGGTAAAAGCCGACCGGTACGTACTTCTCGCTTGCGAGGATTGCGTGCCGAAAGTCGTTGAATCGAATTACCTGTCCCTGTGTCGAATCCGCATAGTTGGTTTAGTCTCATGGCCACATCGAAATGTGTAGGTCAGGGGACGCGCGTGCTACATGTCGAGCACTTCAACAATGGCTGGTTGAATCCGGCACTGGCTTTCGGCCTGTCCTTCATCGGATCGGTATTGGGGCTGCGGTGTGCGGTGCACGCCAAGACCTCGCCCGCGCCGATGGGCTGGCTGATCGCCGCGGCCATCGCGCTGGGCGGGGCGGCGATCTGGGTCATGCACTTCACCGCCATGCTCGGATTCAGCATCCACGGCACACCGATTCGCTACGACGTGCCGCTGACACTGCTCAGCGCGGTCATCGCGATCGTGGTGGTGTTGATCGGCCTGACCATCGTCACCGGCGGCGGCAACGAGTGGGTGACGCTGCCGATGGGCGGCGCGATCACCGGCCTCGGTGTCGCGGCCATGCACTACCTGGGGATGTGGGCCATGCGCACCCAGGGTGTCATCGAATATCACCCGGTGCTGATGGCGCTGTCGCTGGTGATCGCGGTCGTGGCGGCCACCGCGGCACTGTGGTTCATGCTGCACGTGAACGGGCTGCTGATGACCGCCGGTGCCGCGCTGGTGATGGGAATCGCGGTGTGCGGCATGCATTACACGGCGATGGCGGCCATGCGTGTGCAGCCCGGCGCGGCGCTGACCGAGGTGGACGGGGTCACGCCGATGCAGTTGCTGTTTCCGTTGATCGCGACGGTGTCACTGGTGGTCACCGCGTTGGTGGTGGTGGTCGGGCTGGCCGAGTTGGAGGTCGGCGAGAGCCGTGCGCACACCGAACCGCTGCGCGCGAGCACGGGTGGGATGTACAGCACCGATCCGGCCACGTTGTCCGACAGCGGAAAACACTGGCCACGCCTGCCGAATTAGCCGCCGTGGCCGAATGTTTCGGCCACGGCGGCTGGTGTCAGCTGGGCTGAGGCAGTTCGCAATTGTCGACCTGCGGATTGACGCCCGCGTAGTTGAGCGGGCCCGCGATGATCGTCACCGCGATGGTGCCCAGCGTCGCGCAATTCTGGTCACGCTCGGTGTAGTAACCACGCTGTCCTGCGGCGAGGATGCCGATCAGCAACCACACCATCACGACGATCGACACAATGCGAGGTGTATTGCTGGACATGGCATTTCCTCTTGGTCTGCGGGTTCTGCGGATGCTTCGCATGATCAGTAGTAGTGCCGACGGCCACCGACCGGACGCCCGAAGCCGCCGATCAATGCCAGCGCCACGCCGACCACGAGAAGGATGACGCCCACTGTATTGAGAAGTGGGATGCCGAAAACCAGTCCGGCTATGAGGAGCACTGCGCCGAGAAGAATCATTAGAGCTCACCTGTTCGGTGTCGGGACCATGGATACCGGTGGGCACCCACAGTGGCCGCATGCCCGGTTTTCCCGAACCGAAACAGGCTGTGGCACAAAAGCGCTAGACCGTGATCAGCGTCCGAAGATGGGCAGCGCCGCCGAGCCGGTCGAGGGCTGCACGGGGGCGCTCGAGCCCAGATCGGCGTCGAACGAACCGGTCCCGCTGCCCGTTCCGCTACCGGTGCCGAGTTCGGCCGAACCCGACGGCAGCAGATCCCAATCTGCGCCGCCGATCGCCTGGGCGGAGCCCGCACCGAAAACGGTCGCGGCGGCGAATGCGGCCAGCAGGGCCGCGCGCGTGGTGGTGTGACGGATGGACATGGTGAAACCTCCGAGTGCTTCGCTGTGATAGCACTGCAGACGGTATCTGAAATAGTGTGATTTCACACCGGATCGGTGGTTATCCCGAGCCTTGCGGGCGCTGACCCACTTCCATCTGCACCCGATAGCGATCGGACCGATACCAGCTGGCCGTGTGCTCGATGGGCACCTCCGCGCTGAACGACACCCGGTCGAAATGTAGGACGGGAGCGCCCTTCTTGATCCGCAGCAGCGCCGCGACACCACCCTCGGCGGCCTGCGCGTCGACGGTCTGCACGGCGCGTTCGATCGGGCGACCGTAGTGGTCGGCGGTGGTGCGATAGATCGACCCGGTGAGGTCGTGCGAGATCAGGCCGGGCACCAACTCGGGATTGAACCAGGCGTCGTCGACACTGATCGGATCATCGTCGGCCAGGCGCAACCGACGCACGTGATAGGCCGACGCGCCCTGCGGCAATCGCAGCGCGCGGGCGGTGGCTTCGGGCGCGACCATTTCCTCGGCGACCAGCACCAGTGTGGTCGGGTGATGGCCCAGCGCGCGCATCTCCTCGGTGAACGAGGCCAGGTGCAGCCGCGACTGCACGGGTCGGTGCGCCACGAACGTGCCCTTGCCGCGAACCCGGACCAGATATCCTTCGTTGACCAGTTGGCCCACCGCCTCGCGCACGGTGATCCGGCTGACGCCGTAGTCCTGCATCAGGTTTCGCTCGCTGGTCAGCAGATCGCCCGGCTGTAGCTCGCGCGTGCACTTCTGCAGCAGAATCGCGCGTAGCTGTTCGTGTTTGGGCACTGCGCTGTCGCGCAGCGGTGCGGGCATCGCCAGTGGCTCCTTTTCGCTGGTGGACCAACCGGTCCCTACTGGTCCTATCCGGTTGATTCGAGAGTACGCGACCAGCGCCCGACAGCCCAGCGATGTTTTCGCGGCTAGCGGATACCCGGCGTGCGCGGATCGGTGCCGAGGCACCCCAGGATCACGCACCCCGGCGGCGAATCCGCGAACGGCGCCTTCGGAGTCTGACCTAGACAGTCCACGAAATTGCAGCCGGGGTAGGCATACGGGCCAACGCCCAGCGTGCCGAAGAAGGCGTCGGGCCGCGAGATCATCGGGTCGGTGATGCTCACGTCCGGGCGCTCCCGGTAGGGTCCCGGATCGGGGATCTGCTGGTCACGGAACGCGGACACCAGCGTGCGCAGCACATCGTGGGTGTAGGTGGTGGACGCGCCGACGGTCGCCACGCCGGTCCAGTTCAGCACCAGGCCCAGACTCGGCACGATGAAGCTGTCGTTGCGCAGCATGCCCGACATCTTGACCGCGTCGTCGGGAAGGCCGGGGAATTCGGGACGGCACTGCGGGCCGTTGATCACGAACAGGAAGCCGTAACAGGGCATGCTCGCCGAAGGCGACAGCGCGGCCCGCAGATAGTCGCCGGAGATCACCTGTTCGGTGTTCCAGCGTCCCCGATTGGCAACGAGCAGACCGAGTTTCGCGAAATCATCGGGCGGCAGGATCAAATGCGCGTGCCCGTAGGTGTTTCCGGCGCGATCGCGCGCCCAGTAGTAGTCGGTGCGCGCAATGCCCAACGGGTCGAACAGCTTTCGCTGGGCGAAGGCTTGAAAGTCCTCACCGACCGACTGCCCGATCACGTAGGCCAGCAGGTCGACGGCGCGCTGGCTGTAGCGGAACATCGTGCCCTGCGGACGTTCGATCGGCATCGCCAGTGCCTGCGCGACGATATTGGGGTCCAGTTGCACCAGCCCCGTCGCGCCCTCGGCGGCGATGGCGACCTCCATGCCCGAGGATTCGGTGAGCAGGTTGCGCACGGTGATCTCGCGGTGCGCGGCATCGCCGAGGCCCGGCGGCAGGTAGCGGTCGATCGGCGCGTCGAGCTCGAGTTTCCCGTCGTCCACCGCGGCGCCGGCGACCAGTGCGACAACACTTTTGGTCCCGCTCCACAGATTCCACGCCACCCCACCGGATTCGGCATTGCGCGGGCCCGTCGCGACGAGGCAGTTGTTGCGGTACAGCGCGATGTTGAAACGGGTCACGTCGGCGGCGCGCGCCATGGCGGCGGCGAGGATATAGGGGTCGAGCGCCGCCTCGGTCGGGGTGGCCGACTGCGGTGTGCGGCCGGAGCTGACTTCACACTGTTTCGCGGTGACCGGTTCGGCGTTCGCGCTGGGCAGCCCTGCCCCCGAAATCAGGGGCAATACCGTAATCGCCACTGCCGCAAGGTATTTCAGATAGCCGCGCATGTAACCCTCCGGGTGGTGTGTCAGGAGGGAAATCGTGAACGGTCACGTTCTTGTTACCGCGGATCAGCTGCCGTAGGGGCCGCACGCGTCGATCGCGTGGTCCTTGGAAACGTTGAAAGTGTCGATCACGCCGTTGAGTTCGTCGGTGGCGGCGCGGCGTTCGAGGGTGTCGGCGAGGGTGTTGGTCTTGGCGATGTAGTCGCGCAACGGGCCCGAAAGGTCGGCGATGACGTCGCCGGTGATGCGCCGGTCCAGGTCCTTGGCGCTGTTGCGCAGCGTGACCACGGCGTCGCCCGCCTTGGTGTCGGTGTCGGGCGCCTGATCGTTGGACGCGGCGATGTAGGCGTTGAACGAGGTGACCGACGTCTTGTTGGCCGTGCGCAGGCCGTCGCAGGCGCCGTCGTTGGCCGCCTCGATCTTCGCCAGCCGCGAGGAGGTCGCGGCCGCGGACGAGGACGCCATCTCCACGGTGTACGAGGACAGGTCGTTCTGGTTGACCTCGGCGGTACCGCGCACCTGCTTCGAACAGGCGCCGATCAAGATCACTCCGGTCACGGTGGCCGTCATCGCGGTCCCCAAGCCCAGCCGTTCCAGTACGCGCATTCTCTCTCTCCTGCCTCGATATTGCAGGCACCGGGTCGGGCCGGAGCCGAACATATCGACCGTACTGGCTATCGGCGGGCGTCGTCAGGTCGCGGTGGCGATTTCGATGACGAAACGAGACGCGGGGGCGGGGTGGCGGGCCCCGCCCCGCCCACCAAAAGATATTCGCGGGCAAACCCCCCCTCGTGGCGGA
>NZ_JBHXRG010000018.1:0-101153 GCF_042716995.1 Nocardia sp. NPDC058640 | reverse complement strand
CTAAACGAGACGCGGCGCCGGGTTCGCGCACCCGGCGCCGCACTCGATCAGTTCTGCGCGAGCATCCCGCGCATCGTGGCGATCTCGGCTTCCTGATCGGCCGCGATCTTTGTCGCGAGCTGCCGTGACGGCGGGTTCACGCCGCTGCTCAGCTCGGTCTGCGCCATGCCGACCGCGCCCTGGTGATGGGCGATCATCATCTCCAACCACTGCTTGTCGAAATCGGCGCCGTTGGCCGCCTGCAGACTGCTCATCTGCTGCTGCGTCATCATGCCGGGCATGTCGTGTCCGGCATGGCCCTCGCTCGCGCTGGGCGCGGGCTTGCCGAAGCTGGTGAGCAGGTCGGTGATCTGCTGCATCTCCGGCGCCTGCGCCTTCTCCACCTGCGCGGCCAGCGTGATCAGCTGCTGATTCTGCGTGTGGCTGGGCACCATCTTCGCCATCTCCACGGCCTGCGCGTGATGCGGGTACATCATCTGCAGGAAGGTGACGTCGGCGTCGTTGAACTCAGGCCTCGCGGCTGCGGTTGTTGTCGTAGTCGAGTGCTCGGTGGTGTGTGCGGGGGTGCTGCTGTCGTCGCTGCAGCCCGCCGCGAACAACACGGTGGCGGTAGCGGCGATGACGATGTGGGTACGGCTGATGAACATGGTGATCCTCCTGAGGATTGTGGGTCGATACGGGTGAGGCAGGTGAACTGCCGCACCTGTCAGATCCGCAGAATCGCCAGTTGGGAAAGGGTCAGGACGGTCCACGGGGGTGGGCGTTCGCGGCGGCCGCGCCAGAGTCTCGGGGCGCGGTGGGTGGATTCGGCGGTGGTGCCGAGGCGGTAGAGCAGGACCAGGGTCAGTGCGATGGACAGGGCTGCGAGCACGAAAACGCAGGGGTGGACGGCGGCGTGTTCCTCGCAACCTGATGCGCCGCAGCCGGTGTCGAGGTCGGGTGTGGCCATGACGGGGTTGTCATGAGGTGCGGGATGGTCTGCGGGCGGTGTCGCGGGTTGCTGGTGCGCTCCCACGGCTTCCGGGTGGGCAGACGACCCCGTGGCGACGGCTTCGTGGGCGTGCGCGGTTCCGAAAACCGCAGAATGCATGGCGACGATTCCGGCCAGCAGCATCAACACCGCCAGCGCCCGGGCGATCCCCGAGGCGCGCGGCGGCTGATGCTGGTCCATCACGTCAGCCAGTGTAGGCAATACCGGGTAGGGGTAATCATCACTGGGTCGCGATGTCGACGACCAGGCGCGGGGGATCGGTCAGCGCGGTCACCGCGAATGGCGGCTGAGCTGCGTCGATGCCGATGAACGACTGGGTGACACCCTCGTAGACCAGCTTCTTGTAGACGCCGGTGATGCCCGGCACGCCGGGGTCGGTGACGGGATCGGGCCCGGCGAACGGCGGCACCACCGAGTCGAACGGATACGCCGACCCGAGGATCCGCACCTCGAGAATCGACCGTCCCGCCACGTCGACGGGCCTACCGCTGCCGTCCTGCACCGCGCTCTCGGTATAGGCCACCTGCCACCCGGGCGTTCCCGTGCCGCCCAGCGCGAACACCACCCGGTCGAAGCCGGCCTGTCGGCCGACCCGAATATCGCTCACCGTCAATGCCGCGCCCGCGGATGCCTGGCCGGACTTCGGACCCGCGTCGGTGGGCACCTCGCCCGTGGCATCGGCGAAGGTACTGGCGGTGCTCGTGGTGGTGGGTGGCGCCGTGACCGGGGCGCTGTCGGTGCCGCAGCCGGACACTGCCACCGCGGCCGCGGCGATCAGCACGAACACGAGGGCGTTGCGCATGCCGCCGATGCTACGCACGTCGACCGCGGCCGTGGGCGAAGGAACGCGGGGTGTGTTCGGCAACGGAAAGTTTGCTGAGAGCGTGTCCGAAGCCGGTGATCCGCGACGATGCGCGCAGGTCGCAGGCACGAATTTCGGTGAACGCGTACCAGATCAGGCGTTAGCGCCGGCCACGCGAATCGACCGACGGGACGACATCCCAGTCGACGGATTGGAGAACAACACAATTCATGAGATCCATCGATTCGGCAGCATTCGCAAGGCCGTCGCAAATCCATGGGACCCGTTCTCCCTCATCGAAATACATCCCATGAGGTCCCCTCGAGAGCCACCGCACGCACCGATCGCGGGCCCGGATGTGACGCGAGGGCAACGATCTAGCACACTTGCCGGGTGGACAGTGTTGAGGACGTATTCGACCGACTACGGCGGTTTCCGGATGTGGAAGCGCCGAACCTCTATGCCGTCGACGCCGCCGACAGGCTGATCCTCGACACCGCCGCGGACGCCCTGGCCGCGGCGGGTAGCGGCGAGGTTGCGGTGATCGGCGATGCCTACGGCGCGCTCACCCTCGGCGTCGCCGCGCAGCACGGACTGTCCGGCATTCGCGTGCACCAGGACCTGATCACCGGCGAATCGGCGCTGGCAGGCAACGCCAAAACCCTCGGACTCACCGACCGCTTCACCACCCACGCGCTCGACGCCGACCTGCTCACCGGCGCGCGCGTGGTGCTGATGCGGTTGCCGCGGATGCTGGCCGGCGTGGCCGAGATCGCCGAGACCATCGCCCGCTACGCCGCCGACGACGTGGTGGTGTTCGCGGGCGGGCGCGACAAATACCTGACCCCCGCCATGAACGAGGTGCTCGCCGAATCCTTCGCGCAGGTACGCGCGGGCCGCGGCAGACAGAAGTCGCGGGTGCTCATGGTCAGCGAGCCGCTGCCCGTGGGCGAATCGCGATTCCCGGTGCGGGAGAACATCATCGAGATCGACGGTGACGTGGTCGCCTACGGTTCGGCCTTCTCAGGACCGCGCTTGGACATCGGCACCCGCTTCCTGCTCGAACACCTCGACCGGATGAAGCCCGACGCGCGCGACGCCGTCGATTTGGGTTGCGGCACCGGCATTCTCGCGGTCGCACTCGCCAAATCCCGCCCGCACATCCGCGTGGTCGGCACCGACCAATCCGCTGCCGCCGTGGCTTCCGCGCGCGCCACCGCCGAAGCGAACGGCGTCGCCGACCGGGTGACCGTGGTGCGCGACGACGCCATGACTTCGGCCGCCGACAACAGTGCCGACCTGGTGCTGTGCAATCCGCCGTTCCATGTCGGGGCGGCCGTGCACACCGGCTCGGCGATCAAGATGTTCGTCGAAACCGGGCGCGTGCTTCGCCCCGGCGGCGAACTGTGGACCGTCTACAACTCGCACCTGAACTACCGCGGCGTGGTCGAACGGATGGTCGGCCGCACCGACGTGATCGCCCGGAACCAGAAGTTCACGGTGACGCGGTCCGTTCGTGGTCTGCGCGACGTACAACGATAGGGCGACCCGAAAGCGGTAGAGTCCGATTTGTCCGAACGGGCGGGTGGTGCGGTCCTCGACCGAACCGCCGGGAACTTTGTCCGATCACGGCGCGTTGAACTCAGCAGTTGGAGCTTCACAGCTACTCGTAACTCCAAGAAAGGCGCACGGTGCGTACCTCATCGAATCCGGTGTTCAAGAACCTTCCTCGCCAGGAGGGTGTCGGCGGTTACGCGAACTTCGGTTCGGGCGTAGCCGGCGCAGGCCAGCTCGGTAACCAGCAATACGGCGAATACGGGCAGCAGTACGGCCAGCAATTCCAGCAGGCCCCTGCCACCCGCGCGATGACCATCGACGACGTGGTCACCAAGACCGGTATCACCCTCGCGGTGCTCACCGTCTCGGCGATCGTGTCCTTCGCGCTGTCCACCGCGAACCCGTCGCTGGCCCCGATCTTCGCCATCGGCGGCGCCATCATCGGCCTGGTGCTGGTCCTGATCGCGACCTTCGGGCGCAAGATGGACAACCCGGCCATCGTGCTGTCCTACGCGGTCTTCGAAGGCCTGTTCCTCGGCGCGCTGTCGCTGATGTTCACCGACGTCACCTTCGGCGGTGTGGGCGGCAGCGCCCTGATCGGCCAAGCGGTCCTGGGCACCTTCGGCGTGTTCTTCGGCATGCTCGTGGTCTACAAGACCGGCGCCATCCGCGTCACCCCCCGCTTCACCCGCATGCTCATCGGCGCCATGGTCGGCGTGCTGGTGCTCATGGTCGGCAACCTGATCGCGAGCTTCTTCACCGACGGCGGCTTCGGCCTGCGCGACGGCGGCCCCCTGGCCATCGTGTTCAGCCTGGTCTGCATCGCCATCGCCGCCTTCAGCTTCCTGCTGGACTTCGACTCCGCCGACCAACTGATCCGCGCCCAGGCCCCCGAAAAGGCCGCATGGGGCGTGGCCCTGGGCCTCACCATCACCCTGGTCTGGCTCTACGTCGAAATCCTCCGCCTGCTGAGCTACTTCCAGCGCGACTGAGTTAGTCGATCACCAACAAAGCGGCTCTCCACCACGGTGGGGAGCCGCTTTCTGTCATCATCAAGAGATGGGCATCCAGCTTTCACGCCAACAAGCCGCAGAGCGAGACCGCCTGCGCAGGTCCGCTGAACGCGACGCCGAAACCCTCGCGACATCGCCCGCCGACGACGACCTGGAAGCACTGGCCCAGTACGCGGCGACCGTGCCGATGGGCGACATTGCGTGAGAGGCTGGCACGCATGCTCAGTGCTCGAACTGATTTCGCGTTAGGCCCTGTAATTCAGTAGCGGTTAGTCTGCCCAGCCCCCGGCGGTTGGGATCCATGTGGCGGAGCGGTCGGCGGCAGGCAAGGAAGTAAGCACGCGGTCGTAGCAGCGTCCAGCCGCGGCGAGCGCCGCCTCCAGGCGGTGGTGGTCATCGCTGAGTGGACTCTTCTTTGCTTCCCGTGCCCAGCTATCGACCCACTCCGGGCCCGGAGCCGCAAGGGCAGTTGGCAACTCAGCGATACCCCGAAATGTCCGTTCCTGTTCGAGGGCATCGACGACGGTGCGAAGGTCGATCGGCAGATAGTGGGCAATGAGCAGCAGGTCGACCAAATCACGGAATCGTCCCGATGGGTGTGAGCGGTGAAGTTCGTACATCGCGCAAATCTTGTCGGCTATTTGATCTGCGATCGGGTAGAGCTGCACTTCGGGGTCCGCTGGGAAGTCCGCAGAATCGACCAGTCGGGGAACCCGCTTGCGCTCGATCTCGCCGACAAGTTCGCGGCGGGGGTGCACAACATCGATTTTGAAGGTGTCGAACACGGTGGGGCCGAGTCGTGCCTCAACGGTGATTCTGATTCCCTTGCCATCTGCCAGGGCGGTTCGCTTCTTCACCTGGAACCGGAACGAATCGACGTTGTTGTCCCGAACGATGTGTTCCAGTTCGGCGGCCGGGTCATCAGTGACACTGGCCGATTGGAGATCGATGTCGGTGCTGTGGCGTGCTCGGGGTAGACGCACCATCATGCTGACACCGCCTTTGAGGATCCATCCCTCAGGATCTGCAGTGAAGACTCGGGCGAGGAACTGCGACATGACGAATCGGCGCTGGACCTCGCTGAACTGTTGCCCATGCTCTGCGGCATGCCGCTTGAGGTGTGCGGTGACACTTGTGCGGGTGGCACCCGGAGTCCGTTGCGACGTCACCGTTCCTGCTCCTGATCGGTGGCTTCGGTCATCGCAGCAAGTTCATCGCCGAGGCGGGTAATCGCCGACTCCAGTCTCTCGAAGGCTTTGATCGTTTCCGGCGTGGTGTCGAGGACCTGGTGCATTCGTTCCAGGGACTCGACCGTCGCGTCGAACGCTGACATGGCATCGGCACGCTGCCATCCTGGGCCTGGCGTTGCTGCCTTTCGCTGTTGCGCGGCAAGCGAATTCGAGGCGATCTCGGCCAGCGCGATAGCGTTCGCGGGGACACCGGCCTGGTCGATCAGTGCGTCACGAAACCCCGCTCCGTCGAATTGCTGATATCCGTATCGAAAGACGTGGGGTGACAGTGCCTCGGCAACCTTTTCGAAGGTCAGCCGGTCGTCGGCAACCGCATCACGAACGATCGATGCCAGGTGTCCGGCGTCGATGGACGCGGCCGCTAGATCGCTGATCGTGCGTGCGGGGGTCGTCACGGGCAGGCCGTCGATGACCTCCCAATCGTCGCGGGTGAGATCGCCGCGGTGAACGACTGCGTCGGGAATCCCGAGGCGAATCCGGCGGATCGCGGTCAGTTCGACGGTGTCGGCCGCCATGTCGCCGAGGTTCTGCATCTGCGCCGCGGTGGCATGCGACAGCACACCGACGGGCACGTCCTGGTCCAGACGTTCCCACGACACAATGCCTGGGTCCAGCGCGAGCCAGGCCGCCCGCTGGGCCTGGTGCTTGTCGTGGGGGAAGCGAGTCACTCGATAGATGCCGTGGTGCAGTCGCTCCAGCTGACCCGAATCGGCCATGCGCTTGAGTTGGTGAGCGGTGACGCCGACGACGCGCGCCTGCCGACTGGTGACCAGACCGCCCTGCTCGGCCGCTAGTTCCACCACCCCCGCAGCGCGACTATCAGCTCTCATGGCATAAAAATATACGTTATAGCCACATTTTGTGCCATGGTTGCAGCTTTAGCGGGCACAAGAAAATCGAGCGGCTCCCCGCAAAGGCAGGGAGCCGCTCGACTGGGTCGGGTGGTTGAGGGTCAGATCGAGCCGGTGCTCAGGAAGCCGAGGAGGTCGTGGCGGGTGATGACGCCGACTGGCTTGCCGTCTTCGACGACCATGAGGGCGTCGGAGTCGGACAGGGCCTTGGTGGCGGTGGAGAGGGGTTCGCCGGAGCCGATGAGGGGGAACGACGGGCTCATGTGTTGGGCCACGGAGTCGGTGAGGTTGGCGCGGCCTTCGAAGACGGCGGACAGCAGGTCGCGTTCGGTGACGCTGCCTGCTACCTCACCGGCCATGACGGGCGGTTCGGCGCCGACGACGGGCATCTGGGAGACGCCGTATTCGCGCAGGATCTCGATGGCGTCGCGCAGGGTTTCCGACGGGTGGGTGTGGACCAGGTCGGGCAGTTCGCCGGACTTGCCGCGCAGCACGTCGCCGACCAGCGGTTCGGGGCCGGCTTCCAGGGGGGTGCGGAGGAAGCCGTAGGAGCTCATCCACTTGTCGTTGAAGATCTTCGACAGGTAGCCACGGCCACCGTCGGGCAGCAGCACGACCACCACGGCGTCGGGATCGCGGCGGGCGACCTCGATCGCGGCGACCACGGCCATGCCGCAGGAGCCGCCGACCAGCAGCCCTTCCTCGCGGGCCAGGCGCCGGGTCATCTCGAAGGAGTCGGCGTCGGAGACGGCGATGATCTCGTCGGGGATCGACGCGTCGTAGGCGGTGGGCCAGAAGTCCTCACCCACGCCCTCGACCAGGTAAGGGCGCCCGGTGCCGCCGGAGTACACCGAGCCTTCGGGATCGGCGCCGATGATCTTGACCTTGCCGCCGGACACTTCCTTGAGGTAGCGGCCGGTGCCGGAGATCGTGCCACCGGTGCCCACACCCGCGACGAAGTGCGTGATCTTGCCGTCGGTGTCGGCCCAGATTTCGGGACCTGTTGTCTCGTAATGGCTTTCGGGGCCGCCCGGGTTGGAGTACTGGTTGGGCTTCCAGGCGCCTTCGATCTCGCGGACCAGGCGATCGGAGACGTTGTAGTAGCTGTCGGGGTGCTCCGGCGCGACGGCGGTCGGGCAGACCACGACCTCGGCGCCGTAGGCACGCAGCACGTTGCGCTTGTCCTCGCTGACCTTGTCCGGGCACACGAACACGCACTTGTACCCGCGCTGCTGCGCGACCAACGCCAGCCCCACACCGGTGTTACCCGAGGTCGGCTCCACGATCGTCCCGCCCGGCTTCAGCAGCCCGTCCTGCTCGGCGGCGTCGATCATCTTGACCGCGATCCGATCCTTCGAGCTGCCGCCGGGGTTCAGGTACTCGACCTTCGCGGCCACCAGGCCGGCGTCGGGGCCGACCACCGAGTTCAGACGAACAAGGGGCGTGTTGCCGATGAGGTCAACGACATGATCCGCGATGCGCATAACCCCATCGTTGCAGAACCCCCGATTTCGCGAGTACATGGGTAACTCAGGGGGTACGGGCGGACCCTCACACCGCCTGAACCGCCGCCCGCGTCCGATGTCCCTCCGACACCTGAGTCCGGCTAGAGACTCGGGGAGGCGGACCGCGCCGTAGAATTTTCGGATGTGAGCGCACCTCGGATCAGCTGGCGTACCGCGGTAGTGACCGGCGCGACCACGGTGCTCGCCGGATCCAGCGCCGGAACGGTCTCCTGGGCGACGTATCGGTTGCTGATGACCCAGGCGGGCGCCGCACGCGCGGTAATCGGCCGCGACACTTCCAAGCCCCCCGAGGCCGACGGCGTGTACGCACCGGGCGCGATCCTCCCCGAGCCATGGCGCAAAACCACCCCCACCAACCTGCACCTGATGGTCTTCGGTGACTCCACCGCCGCAGGCCTGGGCTGCCTCAGCGCCGCGGAAGTCCCCGGCGTGCGCCTGGCACGCGGCCTGGCCGACGCGACCGGCCTCCGAATCCGCTTGAGCACCAAGGCAATATCGGGCGCCACTTCGAAGGGCCTGGCCGGTCAGGTCGACGCGATGTTCATCGCCGGACCCCCACCCGACGCCGCGGTGATCTTGGTCGGCGCCAACGACATCACCAAGAAACACTCCATCCGAGCCTCCGCCCGCCGACTGGCCGCGGCGGTGTCCCGACTGCGCGCCGCCGACGCCCTGGTCGTGGTCGGCACCTGCCCGAACCTGGGCACCGTCGTGGCGATCCAACAACCGTTGCGCACGATCGTGGCGAACTGGAGCGTGCGCCTGGCCAAGGCGCAAACCGTGGCCACGACCATCGCGGGCGGCGTCGCGGTGCCGATGGGTTCACCGCTGGTCGCCTCCGAATTCCGTGCCGCGCCCGAGATTCTGTTCGCGACAGACGGATTCCACCCGTCGGCCGCCGGCTACGAATTGGCCGCTGCGCAGCTGCTTCCGGTCCTGATCGAGCAGGTGCGCCACCGCCCTGCCCTTCCCGTGGCGCACCAGGAGACGTAGATTCGAATCAGACCGGCAAGTAAACAGCCGTTCACATCACAACACCGCGAATAAGGAGTCCTCATGCCCGAGGCCGTCATCGTCTCCACCGCCCGTTCCCCGATCGGCCGTGCCGTGAAGGGCTCACTGGCGGGAATGCGCCCGGACGACCTGACCGCGCAGATGGTTCGCGCCGCGCTGGCCAAGGTGCCCTCGCTGGACCCCACGCAGATCGACGACATCATCCTTGGCACCGGCTCGCCCGCCGGTGAGGGTGGCTTCGGCATGGGCCGCAACGTGGCGATCCAGCTCGGCCTCGACGTCGTGCCCGGCACCACCGTGCAGCGTTACTGTGCGTCGTCGCTGCAGACCACCCGCATGGCCTTCCACGCGATCAAGGCCGGCGAGGGTGACGTGTTCATCTCCGCCGGTGTGGAGACCGTCTCGCGCTACGCCAAGGGTTCGGCCGACAGCTGGCCCGACACCAAGAACCCCGAGTTCGCCGAGGCCGAGGCCCGCACCGCCGAGACCGCCAAGGGCGGCAAGGGCGCATGGCACGACCCGCGCGAAGACGGCCTGCTGCCCGACGCCTACATCGCGATGGGCCAGACCGCGGAGAACGTCGCGTCGCTGACCGGCATCTCCCGCGAGGACCAGGACCGCTGGGGCGTGCGCTCGCAGAACCGTGCCGAAGAGGCCATCAAGGCCGGTTTCTTCGAGCGCGAGATCACCCCGGTGACCCTGCCCGACGGCTCGATCGTCAGCAAGGACGACGGCCCGCGCGCCGGCGTCACCTACGAGGCGGTCAGCGGCCTGAAGCCGGTCTTCCGTCCCGACGGCACCGTCACCGCCGGCAACTGCTGCGCGCTCAACGACGGCGCCGCCGCGCTGGTCATCATGAGCGACACCAAGGCCAAGGAACTGGGCCTGACCCCGCTGGCCCGCATCGTGTCCACCGGCGTCTCCGGCCTGTCGCCGGAGATCATGGGCCTGGGCCCGGTCGAGGCCGTGCAGCGCGCGCTGGCACTGGCGGGCAAGTCGGTCTCCGACATCGACCTGTTCGAGATCAACGAAGCCTTCGCCGTGCAGGTGCTGGGTTCGGCGCGTGAGCTGAAGATCGACGAGGACAAGCTCAACGTCTCCGGTGGCGCGATCGCGCTGGGCCACCCCTTCGGCATGACCGGTGCCCGCATCACCACCACCCTGCTGAACAACCTGCAGACCTACGACAAGCAGTTCGGCGTGGAAACCATGTGCGTCGGCGGCGGCCAGGGCATGGCCCTGATCATCGAACGGCTGAGCTGATCCGCCTCCCCGCGTCTTTTGGCCGGACTTGGGTGCCGTGAGGTATTCGACGCGGCCAGACTTCGCGGGTGGTTGAGTCAGCCCGTCCCCGGTGAGTTACCCATGTGCTCGCCGGGGACTGTTCGTCTGCCTTGCGGCTGAGGGCAGTGATGAATCCGAGCGCCGCTCGAGAAGTTTGAAAATGCCAGCGGGACTTGCGATCTCATCGGCCGTCTCATGGAGAACCAATGCCATCTGAGGTTCGGTGTTCCCCAGGTGCGGTGCGGATTTCGGTGCCGAGGCCCTTTTCCGCCGCGGCGGTTCGGATCGCGTCGACCACTAGAAGAAGTGCGGCTCGGCCCGCGGAGTTGGTGCGGTAGGCCAGCGACACTGTGCGGGTGAAGTGGTCGGTGAGGGTGATGATGTCCACGCCGGGTGGGCGTAAGGCCAGGCCCAGATCCGATACCAGCGTGACGCCGAGGCCGGCCGCGACCATGGCCATCGCGGTCGACTGTTCTTCGACTTCGTGATCGATGCGCGGCCGCAGACCCGCGGATTGGAATGCCAGCCGAGCCGCGTGTCCGAAGTGGGAGCGGGCGGGCGCGATGATCCACGGGTGTTCGGACAGCTCGGCCAGGCTCACGCCGGCGGCGGGCACCGCACCGGCGGGCACGGCCGCGTGGATCCGCTCGACGGCGATGATCGCCCGCTCGAGGCCGCGGTCCCAGGTCATCGAATAGTTCGAGTAGTCGAGCACGAACGACAGGTCCAGCGTGCCGTCACGCACCGCGGCGGCGGTCGACTCCGGTGCGAGTTCGGTGGTGCGCACCAGAATGCCCGGGTGTGAGGCGGCGAGGGTGGTCAGCGCGGAGGGGAGCAGGCCCGCGGCCACCGACGCCCACACCCCGGCGGTGATCGTCGCGGTCACCGACCCGCCCGCTTCCTCCAACGCCTGCGTCGCGCGTTCGACCGCGGCCAATATCTCCTCGGCGTGCTCGGCGAGCACGATCCCCAGGTCGGTGAGTTGCACACGGCGCCCGCGTCTTTCGAACAGTCGGGTGCCGACATCACGTTCGAGTTGCGCCAGCTGTTGGGAAACCGCCGACGCGGTGTAGTGCAGTGCCGCCGCGGCAGCCGTGATCGTGCCGCGGCGGTGTAGTTCGCGCAGCATTCGCAGGCGGGCCAGTGACAGGTCCATAGTCCCGAGGGTAGGCAGCGGGGTGACACTGTGCAGCAACGGTGAACGGTGGCGTGAACGAACAGTAAATAGACGCGCGCGCACCGGTGACGCACGCTGATGTCTACCGGGACGACGAGGTCCACACGCCACGCACGAGGAGGTGGGCACCATGACGATGCTGGACCCGGGCGCAGGCCCGCCGCAGGTGACCGATACGGCAGTAATACCCACGACCCGCCGCAGCGAACCATATATGCGCCTGCACTGGACGGATTCGCACACCGACGCCGTCGGCTACCTCGTCGTCCACACCCTGCGCGGCGGCCTCGCCACCGGCGGCACCCGTATGCGACCCGGTTGCACCCTGAGCGAGGTCGAGGATCTCGCCCGCGGTATGGCCAACAAGACCACCACCTTCGACCTGCCGATCGGCGGCGCCAAGGGCGGTATCGACTTCGACCCCAAAGACCCACGCGCCGTGGAAGTTCTGGAACGCTTCTGCGAAGCGATGCGCCCCTGGCTGGACGCGCACTGGGTGACCGCCGAGGACCTGGGCGTCCCCCAACACCTGATCGACGCGGTCTTCGAAAAGCTCCATCTCGGCCAGAGCTTCCACGCCGCGATCCGCCGATCCGCTGACCCCGCAGCAACTTTGACGCGAGTTCGCAACGGACTCAACGCCGCGGTCGACGGCGGTTTCCTGCTCGGCGACGTCATCGGCGGCTACGGCGTCGCCCACGCCTGCCTCGCCACGGCCGTGCAATGGGGCCAAGCCCCCGCCGAGACCACCGCCGCGATCCAAGGCATCGGCACCATGGGCGGCGCAGCGGCCTACTACCTGCACGAAGCCGGCATGAAGATCACCGCGATCGCCGACGCCGCAGGCACCCTCTACTGCGCCGCCGGCCTCGACATCCCCACCCTGCTGGACCTGCGCGACGGCTACGGCGAAATCGACCGCACCCGCCTGCCCGCGGGCATCGACCAACTCCCACGCAACGCCATCATCGCCGCCGACGTGGACATCCTTGTCCCAGCAGCGATCTCGTACGCGATCACCCCCGACAACTCGTACGACATCACAGCCCGCGTGATCGTAGAAGCCGCCAACGCCGCCACCACCCCCGAAGCCGAAGCCATGCTCGCCGCCCGCGACATCCCGGTCCTGCCCGACTTCGTAGCCAACGCAGGCGCGGTCGCCTGGGCCTGGTGGCTCCTACTCGGCGAGGTAGACCACACCCCCGCCACCTCCTTCGACCGCCTCCGCACCACCATGCACACCAAAGTCGCCCAACTCCTCACCCCCTGGACCGACAACCACACCACCCCCCGAGAAACAGCCCACCACTGGTCCACCACCCCCACCCCACCCCCCACCCCGGTCGTCATCCCCTGAGAATGCACCGCCGCGGGGACGTGGGTGCTGCCGTTGCAAACAGCAGGCAGCACCGACCTCCGCGTCACTGGGTGAGTATCGAGTGCAACTTCACCCATTGATCCGGGTGGACGTAGGCGACGACGGTGTTGTGGTCGATGGCGGCGGCGGTCATTGCCGCGTCGACTCCGTGGTAGCGGGTGTGTAGGGACGCGCGGACTGTGCCGCCTATTCCGGAGAAGGCGGTTCGTACCAGGTGTGTGTAGGAATCATGGTGGTGGACAAGGGGTTCCGGTCGGCGGGTGATTTGTAGGATCGCGGAATCCACCGAGGGGATGGGGCGGAAGCTGGTGCGGGGGATATGGCCGCGGAGGTTCCAGGTGAACCAGGGCCAGGTGGTTGCGGTCAGCAGGCTCCAGCGGCCGTAGTCGCCGGTGCGTTTGCGGGCGTATTCGCGTTGGGTGAGCAGGGCGGCCGAGGTCAGGGTGGGGGCGGTCAGGCACCAGTCGACGATGTCGGCGGTGGCGGAGAACGGGATATTGCCTACGACGGCGAAAGGTTCGCGAGGAGCCTTGGCCTTGGTGAAATCACCACGGACAACACGGATTCCGTCGTCGGAACGTGTCTGCGCCGAGAGCTTGGCCGCCAGTAGCGGATCGATCTCGTACGCGGTGACCTGCGCACTCCGTCGAGCCAGGGCCCGCGTCAGAATGCCTTCGCCCGCACCGGGTTCGAGAATGATCCCCGCCGGATCGGCCGCCGCCACGATCGCGGCGACCGCCGCATGATCGACCAGAAAGTTCTGCGACAGAGCCCTTCTCGCGTGATCACGGGTGGTGCGACCGCCACCGCGACCGGTGACCTTGCGTTGAGTGTGTGAGTAGTTTCGATGTGCGAAATCCTGCGCCACGGCAGTGTGCCCCTTCGGGTCTTCGAGTCGGATGCAAGCTCGAAGGGCCCTGGGCGCGCCGGTGGACGCCGATGAAGTTATCCGCGTCCGCTAGCGGGCCAGAGCCCGGTAGTGGCGGATGCGGATGAAGAAGTGACACGACATGCCATCGACTCTAGGAAGCGCCCCGACGGCGGCACAACCGATTTTCCGGGCCGGTGCGGGCGACAAGTCGGCTTCGGTCGAGCAAATTTCTCGTTATCGGATGGTTTGGCTCACCTTTCCCGGGTATCCCCCGGTAGACATACTCGGTAATCGGGCGGGAAGAGCGAAAGGAAGTGCGCTGTGGAAGCCTCCGTCGTTGCGATTGATTTCCAGCAGGGCTTGACCGACGCGTGGAGTTCGGTCGCGCAGTTCGTCCCGAAAGCGGTGGCGTTCGTCGCCATTCTTCTCGTCGGCTGGATCATCGCGAAAGTAGTCGCCAAGGTCGTCAAGGCGGTGCTGGAACGGGTCGGGTTCGATAAATTGGTCGAACGCGGCGAGCTGCGAAAAATGCTGTCGCGCAGTAAATATGACGCGTCCGGCATTCTGGCCAAGCTCGCCTATTACGCGATCCTGCTGATCGCGCTGCAGGTCGGTTTCGCGGTGTTCGGACCGAACCCGGTCAGCGCACTACTCACCAGCATCGTGGCCTGGCTGCCCAAGGCCGCCGTCGCGATGGTGATCGTGGTGATCGCCGCCGCCATCGCGCGCGCGGTGAGCGAACTGGTCACCAATGTGCTGGGCGGGCTGTCCTACGGGACCATGCTGGGCAAGATCGCGGCGGTGTTCATCTGGGGTATCGGCATCATCGCCGCGCTGAATCAGATCGGCGTCGCGACCTCGGTGACCACCCCGATCCTGATCGCGGTGCTGGCCACCATCGGCGGCATCCTGGTCGTGGGTGTGGGCGGTGGCCTGGTCAGGCCCATGGAACAGCGGTGGAGCAGCTGGTTGGGCAATCTCGAATCGGAGATGCCCGCGATGAAGGGACAGGCGCAGGCCTACCAGCGCGGTCGTGAGGATGTGGCGCGGCAGCAGACCGGCGTGAGCACCGAGCAGACCACCGAATGGGTGACTCCCGCTGGGGGAGCACCCGAGGCCAGGTAAACCAACCGGCGCCGGCGTTCCGTCACGATCACGTGGCGGGGCGCCGATTCCGTGCGCTCGCCGCAGCAGCCGCGTGCTGGCAGACAGCGGCCAATCGCATCGGCAACCACTCGGCGTCGTGCCAGCTTTCCGGTGTGGCCGAACACAATTCGTCGGCCCCGTCGAGCAGCCCGCGAACATAACCGGCGAGCAGAATGGGCAGCGGAATCCGCGCCGAATCCTCGACGCCGAATTCGAGAATGTCACGCACCGCGGCGGCGTGCTGATCCAGCTCGGCCAGCACGGCCGGATACGTGGCCGCGGCGGCGGTCGCGGGAATCCCGTAGTCGATATTCAGTTGTCGAAGATGTCGCAATGCCGATATTTCGAGCAACGCGTGACCGGGCGAAAACACCCTCGGATAGTAGCAATCGGCACCACGATATGAAACTCGACTGTTTCACGATCATGATCATTTCAGCAAACATGCAGCAACATTGAGACTGTCGATCATCCTGGTTGCGAGGTGCGGTCGACGCGTCCGAGAAGTTGCGCGAACCTGCCCGCCGTTGGATTCTGGGCGTGTATAACCATCCGTAGACAACTTTCGGCAAACCAGCTCGGCGAGCGAAAGGATCCGCAGTGCACGCCACCGACTCGGCCGTTCAGCTGCTCGGCATGAACCCGATCATCGCAGCTAGTGCGGGGTATTCGGCCCGCGCGGGCATCGCGGAAATGCTGCACACCCCCTACGCGGCGGTGCTCGGCCGCTTCACCGCCGCCTTGATCTGGGGTTGCGGAGGTGTGGCTACTCTCACCGCCGCGGGCGTCTCCACCGCGATCACCGTGCCGCTGGCGCTGACCGTGCTGACGGTGGTCGTCGCCGCGCTGGCGCTGGCTTTCGCCGGTGGTCTGATCCGGCCCGCGCCGACTACCTGAACGCGTTGGCGTCGGTGAGCGCCTTGCCGATGACCAGCTGGTGCACCTCGGCGGTGCCTTCGTAGGTCAGCACCGACTCGAGATTGTTCGCATGCCGCAGCACCGGGTAATCGAGCGTAATGCCATTGGCGCCCAAGATCGTTCGGCACTCACGCGCGATCTCGAGGGCTTCGCGAGTGCTGTTGAGCTTGCCGGCACTGATCTGCTCACCAGTGATCTCATGGCGATCCTTCAACCGCCCCAGATGCAGCGCCAGCAACTGCCCCTTGCCCAGCTCCAAGGCCATATCCGCCAACTTGGCCTGCGTGAGCTGGTAGCCGGCGAGGGGTTTGTCGAAAACCTCACGCGTGCGGGCATATTCGATCGCCGAGGTCAGGCAATCCCGTGCCGCGCCCAGCGCACCGAAGATGATCCCGAACCGTGCCTCGCTCAAACAGGCCAGCGGCGAACTCAACCCCAGCGACTCCGGCAGCACCGCATCGGCGGGCAACCGCACATCATCGAAATCCAGTGCGGCAGTGATGGATGCGCGCAGCGACAGTTTCCGATGGATCTCGCGCGTGGTGAACCCCGGCGTGCCCGCGGGCACCAGGAACCCACGCACCCGCGGCTTGTCCGAACCCGGCTCGTCGGCATAAGCCCACACCACCGCGATATCGGCCACCGACCCGTTGGTGATCCACATCTTCGACCCGTTGAGCACCCAGTCGTCACCGTCGCGCCGCGCCCGCGTGCGCATCCCCCCGGGATTGGACCCGAAATCCGGTTCGGTCAGCCCGAAGCACCCGATCACCTCACCGGCCGCCATCGCGGGCAGATACTGCTGCTTCTGCTCCTCGGACCCGAAGAAGTGAATAGCCGCCATCGCCAGCGACCCCTGCACCGACACCATGCTGCGCACCCCGGAGTCGATGGCTTCCAATTCCTGACACGCCAGCCCATAAGCGGTAGCCGAAGCCCCCGCGCACCCGTACCCCTCGAGATGCATCCCCAACAACCCGAGCTTCCCCAGCTCCGGCGCGATCTCCCGAGCCGGAAACGTCCCCTGCTCGAACCAGTCACCGATATGCGGCCGCAGCCGACGTTCCCCGAATCGCGCCACCGTGTCCCGGATTTCGCGCTCCTCGGACGACAGCAACGGATCAATGGCGAACAGCTCTTCGACGGTGACCATGGCGTGAGCTTAATCGGCAGGGTTGCGCGGTGTTCGCCGTTCTTCGCACACCGCCGACGCCACTCAGATCGCGGATCCGCCGAAATCGCATTCCCTCGCGCACTCCGCCAGCGATGCCAGCCCGGGATCGTCGTTCACGTGCCCCATGGCGTCCATGGACAACAGGGCATTGAGCAGCATACCGTTGGCGATGAACTCGCGTGCGTGCTGTGGTGTGCAGCCGGTGCGCGTGATCAGTGTGGTGAACAGTGTCGACATGAACTCGCGTGCGGAACGCGAGATCTGGGGATAGGCGGCCCCGGCGCAGAAGCCTTGCGACAGCACCATGAGTACGTCACGGTCGGCGACCAATTCACTGTAGGCCGCACCGAGGTTGTCCCAGACCTGAGCCGATTCCGCTTTTTCTGGATCGTTCAGCTCGACAGCGAACCGTGCCAGTACCGCGGCGGTGGCGCGATCGAACACCTCCTCGAACAGGTCGATCTTCGTGCCGAACTTCTGCACGACATAAGGCTGCGACACCCCGGCCTCGCGCGCGACATCATCGGTGCTCGTCCCGGCCATACCGCCACGTGAGAACGCGCGTGCGGCGGCTTGGAGGATCTGCTCGCGACGGTCCTGAGCGCTCAATCTGGTTGCCACACAACGAATCTACCATCCACCTGATCAGCGACTGGCGTTGACAACCTATCGAACGATAACTACCGTTGCGTAAACGCGTCGGATGCTCGACGAGCAAAGGGGTTCAGGGGAATTTCCACAAATATAGAAATGCCGTGACCGGCGCTTTCGGTGCCGAATCTGTCAGTGGCAGCCTGGCGCGTACATGAATTTCCGCTATTCCCGCCGCGCCCATACAGGGCACGATCGCGGCCCATTTCTCTGTGAAAGAAACACCGTGACAACTACGAAAATTGCCCAACAGGCACAACGATCCGCAAGCGCACCATGGACCCTGATAGTCGTCGCACTCGCGACGTTCATGCTGATGCTGGACCTGACCGTGGTCAATGTCGCTCTTCCGGACATTCGGGCCGACTTCGACGCCAGTTTCACTGCCCTACAGTGGATCCTGGACGGCTACGCGCTGGGCCTGGCCGCCGTTCTGCTGGCGGCAGGCGCGTTGGCTGACCGACTCGGTCGAAAATTGGTCTTCGTCATCGGACTCGTCGTGTTCGTGGTGTCTTCGCTGGCCTGCGGCCTCGCACCGAACGACACCGTCCTGATCGTCGCCCGCCTCGTGCAGGGCCTCGGTGGTGCCATCTTGTTCGCAGTCGGACCTGCTCTGATCGGTCACGAATTTCGCGGCAAGGACCGCGGCATGGCTTTCGGTGTCTTCGGGGCTGTGGCCGGGCTTGCCATCGCGTTCGGCCCGTTGATCGGCGGCGCGCTGACCGAAAGCTTCGGTTGGCGTTGGATTTTCCTGATCAACGTGCCGCTGACCATCGTCACCCTGGCGATCGGCTACTTCACGGTGCGCGAATCCCGCAGCGCCACCGCGGCACCGGTCGACTGGATCGGCATGGTCACCTTCTCCTTCGGCCTGTTCTTCCTCGTCCTCGGCTTCCTGCGTGGCCACGACGACGGCTGGACCAGCGCCGCGATTCTCGGCTACTTCACCGTCGCGGTGGTGCTGCTGGCCGCGTTCACCTGGTCCCAGATCTCGCGCCCCGACCGGGCCATGTTCGACCTGAGCCTGTTTGCCAATCGCACCTTCAACGGACTTTCGGTCGTGACCGCACTGTGCGCGGTTTCGGTGATGCCCGCGCTGTTCCTGCTCATCGCCTATATGCAAAATATGCAGGGATACGGCGCATTTGCGACCGGTGTACGGTTCCTGCCCCTGACGTTGCTTCTGTTCGTTGCCGCGGCGGTCGCCGGCAGACTGGTCGCCACCATCGCACCCGCCGTCATGGTCGGTGCTTCCCAGTTGCTGATCGCTGCCGGGTTGTTCGCGGTCCTGCTCGTGGACGCGGATTCGTCGTGGACCGCACTGATTCCGGCGATGATTCTCATCGGACTCGGCATGGGCGTATTCAACCCGCCACGAGCGGCTTTCTCGATCGCGGTGACCACCCCGGAGAAGGCAGGCATGGCCTCAGGGGTCAACGAAACCTTCCAGCAGGCCGGTCTCGCCATCGGCATCGCCGCGGTCGGCGTGTTCTTCCAGAGTCGAGTCGAGGGCAACTTCGCCGAGTCCGATATCGCGAAGAGCGCACTGGGCGGTCAGGCGTCCCAGATCGCCGACGTCGTCTCGGCCGGCGGGCCGAGCACTGCGGCCGCTCTGGTCCCGGCGCCGATCGCCGAACCAGTCCGTGCTGCCGCTGAAGCGGCCTTCGTCAACGGCATGCACGACGCGATGCTGCTGACCGCAGCGCTGGCGACGCTGTCCGGCCTCATCGCCTTGTTCACTCTGCGTACCCGCGACCTGGACGAAGCAGCTCTCGCGACACCCGGTGTCCCCGGTGGCAACGTCGAACCCGTGTCGGTCGCCTAGTCATGCGCGCATCGTTTCGCGTATTGCAACCCCTGCGCGATAATCCAAATCCGGCCATCTACTCTGGGGCCATGAGTGAGCTGGGATTCTCCACCAGGGCCGTGCATGCCGGATATGAACCCGATCCTCAGACCGGTGCGGTCAACGTGCCCATCTACGCGAGTTCGACCTTCGCTCAGGACGGCGTGGGCGGGATGCGTGGCGGGTATGAGTACGCGCGCACCGGCAACCCGACTCGCACGGCACTGGAAGCCAACCTCGCCGCCCTGGAATCGGGCAGCTTCGGGCGTGCGTTCGCCTCGGGCATGGCGGCCACCGACTGTGCGTTGCGCGCGATGCTGCGCCCCGGCGACCACATCGTGATTCCCGACGACGCGTACGGCGGCACCTTCCGGCTCATCGACAAGGTGTTCAGCCAGTGGGGCATCGAGCACTCGCCCGCCCACATCGCCGACCTGGACGCGGTGCGCGCGGCCATTCGCCCCAACACCAAGCTGGTGTGGATCGAAACCCCGACCAACCCGTTGCTGAGCATCGGCGACATCCCGGCGCTGGCCGATATCGCGCACGCCGCGGACGCGAAGTTGGTCGTGGACAACACTTTTGCCACCCCCTACCTGCAGCAGCCGCTGTCGCTGGGCGCCGACGTGGTGCTGCACTCGACCACCAAGTACCTGGGCGGGCACTCCGATGTGGTCGGTGGCGCGCTGATCACCAACGACGCCGATCTCGACAAGGATTTCGCGTTCCTGCAGAACGGCGCGGGCGCGGTCCCCGGCCCGTTCGACGCGTTCCTGACCATGCGCGGCATCAAGACCCTGGCCGTGCGCATGGAGAAGCACTGCGACAATGCCGAGGTCATCGCGGAATTCCTGTCCAACCACCCGGCCATCTCGCAGGTCATCTACCCGGGCCTGCCCACGCATCCCGGGTACGAGATCGCGCAGAAGCAGATGCGGCGCAGCGGCGGCATGATCTCGGTGCGCCTGGCCGGTGGACGCGAAGCGGCACTGAAGTTCTGCTCGCGCACGGAGATCTTCACATTGGCCGAATCGCTGGGCGGCGTCGAATCGCTGATCGAGCACCCCGGCGCGATGACCCACGCCAGCACCGAGGGCTCGGCGCTGGAAGTGCCCGCCGACCTGGTGCGCCTGTCGGTCGGCATCGAGGACATCAGCGATCTGCTCGCTGACGTCGAGCAGGCACTGAGCTGAGCAGGGCTCGAGCTGAGTAAGGACGCACACATGACGAAGCGGCCGCATCCGGGATCCGGATGCGGCCGCTTGCGTTCGGGTTCAGTTCGTGTGGGTTCGAAGACGAACTCAGCTGTGGTACGGCTCCGCGCTGACCAGCGTGACCTTCATGGTGTTGCCGTTGGGGAGCGTGTACTCGCGGGTCTCGCCCACCTTGGCGTCGATCAGCGCGCCGCCCAGCGGGGAGTTGGGCGAGTAGGCCTCGAGGCCGGTGGCGCCAAGGCCCTCTTCGCGGGTGGCGATCAGGAAGGTCTCGGTATCGCCTTCGTCACCGTCGTAGTAGACCGTGACGACCGAACCCGGAAGTGCCACACCGGATTTGGTGGGGGCGACGCCGACCTTGGCGTTGTTCAGCAGTTCCTGCAGCTGGCGGATACGCGCCTCTTGCTGACCCTGCTCTTCGCGCGCGGCGTGGTAGCCACCGTTCTCCTTGAGGTCGCCTTCTTCGCGACGCTCGTTGATCTCGGCGGCAATGACCGGACGATTGGCAATGAGCGAGTCGAGCTCGCCCTTGAGCCTGTCGTGCGACTCCTGGGTAAGCCAGGTCACATTCTCGGTCATCTCGATCACTCCCTAGTAGTTGTTCCCGGCGAACCGGGATTCCCTGAAACCGGCGCGATGCCCCCTGTGCGAGGACATGCACCAGCCCGACGGCTGGAGCGATCCTGGGGGTGAACCCGTAACCCGCCAACAGCACCGCTGGCCGCCAATGCAGCAAACACGGCTCCGAACCCCGGAACCGTGTATCAGACCATTTTAGCATGTCTCACAAATATGCAGGTCAGGCTAGCCGGGTAGGCGTAAGTAGCCCGGAACGTGGTCGCTGCAGCCATAGATGTCGCCCGCCGAAGCGCGCGCAGATGACCTGACCATAGTGCTCACCTGCACGCTGGTCGAATCCGATCCGGGCACCAGCACTTCGCGTCGTCCGACCTCGGCGCCGTCGCGATCCATGGCCCGCACGAAGCAGACCACGGCCTGCTGTGGGTGGTCGCGCGTGACCTTGATGCGCATCTCGAGGGTGCTGTCGTCGACGACCACGTAACCCAGCTGTTCGGTTTCCACCGCCTTCGGGCCGTATTTCTGGAAACCCAGGTAGGCAACAACGGACCCGGCCACGAGCACGCCGACACCGAGCAAAACCACCAGCCACAGGCGACGCGCAGGAGGTTTTGTGCCGTAGCGATCGGCGTGTCGCGCGGCTGCGGCGGCCGAGGTCGCGGCGGAGTCCGGTGCGGGCTCGGTCATCGGTTCGCGCTCCCGGGGGTGGTCGGAACAAACAGGGGGTCGGATGGAACTATAGGGAACGACATCTGACACCCG
The DNA here is from genome assembly GCF_042716995.1 of Nocardia sp. NPDC058640. NCBI lineage: Bacteria > Bacillati > Actinomycetota > Actinomycetes > Mycobacteriales > Nocardiaceae > Nocardia > Nocardia sp. NPDC058640. The sequence goes on along the minus strand of NZ_JBHXRG010000018.1, from coordinate 79,149 downwards.
GCAGCGAGAGCGACGGTGAACGAGAAGTGAGTGGCCTTCGCCTCATGGCAGTGCACGCCCACCCCGACGACGAATCGAGCAAGGGCGCCGCGACGATGGCGCGCTATGCCGATGAGGGCGCCGAAGTACTGGTGGTGACCCTGACCGGCGGGGAACGCGGCAGCATCCTCAACCCGGCCATGGACACCCCCGGTGTCCTGGACCGCATTCTGGACGTCCGACGCGAGGAGATGGCCGCCGCGGCCGCCGCGCTCGGGGTGAAGCAGCACTGGCTGGGCTTCATCGACTCTGGCCTGCCCGAAGGCGACCCGCTGCCGCCGCTGCCCGAAGGTTGCTTCGCGCTGGTGCCGCTCGAGGAATCCACCGAGGCGCTGGTTCGCGTGATCCGCGAGTTCAAGCCGCAGGTCATGACGACCTACGACGAGAACGGCGGCTACCCGCACCCCGACCACATCCGCTGCCACGAGGTGTCCATGGCCGCCTTCGAAGCCGCGGGCGATCCCGAGGCGTTCCCCGACGCGGGCCCGCCGTGGACGGTGTCGAAGATCTACTACGACCACGGTTTCTCGGTGAAGCGGCTGGCCGCGTTCGCCGCGGAGTACGAGGCCAACGGCGAACCGTTCCCGCTGCAGGAGTGGCTGGACCGGATGCGCGAGTTCGGCCGCGAGGACATGTGGGGCCGGATCACCACCCAGATCGAATGCTCGAAATACTTCCCCCAGCGTGACGACGCCCTGCGCGCGCACGCCACCCAGATCGACCCCAACGGCGCGTTCTTCGCGATCCCGTTGGAAATGCAACAGCGGCTGTGGCCGACCGAGGAGTTCGAATTGGCCAAGACACGCGTGTCCACCGCTATCCCGGAGACGGACCTGTTCGCCGGCATCGAGGACACTGACCGGTGATGTTGATCTACCTCGCGCAGCAACCCACCGGCCCCGAATTCGGCAAGGCCTCCCCGCTCGGCCTGCTGGTCATCCTGATCCTGCTGGCAGGCACGGCCCTGCTGGTCCGCTCGATGAACAAGCACCTCAAGGGCCTGCCCGAATCCTTCGAACCCGAACACCCCGAACCGGACCAGAAGGCCGACGACGGCACCGAACCCGGCGTGATCACTCCAGCACCTCACGATGCTTCCCCCAACGGGGGATAACCACATCGTGCATCCGATCGCTCCAGCGATTACGGCGACGCAGGTAAGGTCCGGAGCGTCCGCAATCGAAAGGTGTTGTCGTGGAGGTCGATCCGTCCAGTCTGCGGGATGCCGCAGTCGAACTGAAGAAAGAGTCCAACAAGGTAGGTGAATGGACCGCGCTCGGGGGCGCGGGGGTCGCCCCTCGGCTGATCGGGCTCGCATCGGCGGCCCTTTTTATCGACGCGGATGCTGCGAGTACCCAGGCGAAGACTGTCCTCAAATCGAGAATTGGACAACTGGGCAATCTGTTGGAAGTATCAGCGGCCGCTTATGTTGACACGGACGCCGATGCGGCTGCTCGATTGTCCAAGTTTGCTGACATGAATTCGGTTGACGGGCCGAAGGCGAGCTATCGATGAGCCCTACTGTTATCCCCACTCGCGATCAGGTCTTGTCATGGGACATCTCGACATTGAAATCGTTCTCGGAGAACGCGGGAAAGATCGGCAATTCGATTCTCCAGTCGTCGAACTACGTCTTCAAGATAATTCATGATGACCTCCAGTGGTCTGGAGCCGCCAGGAATTCGGCCGACGATCGCGCGGAGCATGAGCAGCGTGACATGCGCGAGGTTGCGAGTGCCTATTACAACCTCGAAGATGCGACCTTGAAGTTGTATCAAGCAATTGAATATTCTGTCGAGCAGATCAAGCAAGTAGTTAAACTGCGAGAGGTCGAGCCCGTCGTCATAGGAAATGACCAGGGCTGGACTGTCTACAACATGGAAGACGAGAGTGAAGCGCAGCAGTTGAGCGGCAGTTTGGTTGGATTTGCAACCACTATTGCAGATTCAGATGAGCTGTGGAAGGTAAAAATTCGCGAAGCTATCGATGACATTTTTCGCATGGCTCCGATTTCGAACGGCTCCGTCGTAGGGCCGCAGTCGCTGTCGCCGGAGCGTCAGGCGGCTGTCGACTACGCGAACGAGTGGGCGATGGGCCGGAACCCCGACTACCCTGACTTCGGCGATTCCGACTGCACCAATTTTGTTTCACAGGCACTTCGTGCGGGTGGATTCGATGACGAAGGTGATGGCGGTGCGCCGCGGATGCACCGAGCCGACGATGGGCGCTGGTATTACGACGATGACACGCTGGTTTCGGATCAGTCTCATACGTGGAGTGGCGCTCCGAATATGTATGAATACTTGACTCGCGACGACCCGAAGTCTGGCACGCCGAACGGGAATGACGTTCAAACCGGAACAATCCCATCGACTACTGCAGCTGTGGATCCACTTGCTCTTAGTAATGCGGGCTTGAAGCCGGGCGACATCGTCCAGTATGAGCTGAGCGATGGGGCGAACTCCAGCGCTGGCACTATTAACCACACCGCTATCTATGTTGGGCAGAAGCCCGTTACATTGCCGAATGGGCAGACTGTCATGGCCGATGTGGTCGACTACCACTCGAAAGATAGTAAGCAAGTACCTTGGTCGCTGCAGCAGGGCGGTGAAAGTTCATTTCCCGTGAAATATCATATGATCAAAGTGAACTACCCGGGGGAGCAGTGATTCCGTTGAAGGGGAACAGATCGAGAGTCGTGTTGATCTCGCTCGGGATCGCTGTTCTCGGTTTTGTGCTACTGGTGTTCGTCGTCGATGCATCGATCACTTACGGATCGTGGACCTGGATGCTGACACCACCCCCGATGATCGATGAAGTCATGTACACCCGTGTGGATTCCGCGCCAGAGGGTAGTGCGGAGTACCGACGATTGACCGAGTTGTATGGCGGCCCGGTGTCGGCGGACAGGATGTGGCCCCTGCCGTTCGCTGTGGAGCACTCTGCCAGGGGTTGTGTGAAGAGTCCATGGTTGCTCTACGTCCACGACCACACCGGGACGGTTCATCTCTATCGACTGAACTCTGGTTGTGCTTGACCGCTCCGAAGTCGAGCTAGCGGGCTGCGGCTAGGTCGGCGACGAGTTCGCCGACCAGGTCGCGGGCGGCGGTGGCGTGTTCGGCCACCGATCGTGGCGCGCCGCTGTTGCTGAGTTCGATCATGGTGTTCATCAGGCCGAACAGGGCGATGAGTTGACGCAGCGCCGCACGGCGCTCGGAGGCGGTCATTGCTGCGGTGGTCATCGTCATGTTCACACTGATGGAATCGCCGCAGGTGGTGCGATCGTTTCGCCCGAGATTGAATCGTTGCCTCGGCGAACTACCAGTCGATCAGGTCGAGTTCGTGTAGGCGCTTGAAGACCATCATCGAGCCGGGGGCGACGTGCTCCATGGCCGCGTACTCGCTGACGGTGAAGTAGCGGAATTCGGCGATTTCGCCGGTGGCGTGGGGTTCTCCGGTGAGTTCGGCCCGGAAACAGGTCATGTGCAGGCCGGTGTTCCTGCGGTGTCCGAAGGCCTCCGCTTCGAAGATGCCGAACTCGGCGACTCCCTCCAGGCCCACGCCCAGTTCTTCCTCGATCTCGCGATGCAACGCTTGTAAAGGGGTCTCGCCGGGGTCGATCTTGCCGCCCGCCATATAGAAGACATCCTTGCCTTCGGGGCGCGTCTGAATCAGCCTGCGGTCGCGGACATGGGCGAGGGCGGCGGTGCGGATCATGGGTCCACTGTATGGACCGAACGGCTCCGGTTCATGTCGAACCGCGTTGGTGTCTGGGTCAGCTCACGGTGCCGGCGTGATGACGGTGGTGTCGGGGCCGGTCAGGGCGCGGGAGGTGTCTTTGAGGTCGACACCGGAGCGGCCCAGTGCGCGCGCGCCCGCGACCAGGCCCGCCACCACGCGGGCGGCGTCGGTGTAGGTGAGGCCGTCGGGTGGGTGGATGTTGGAGATGCAGTTGCGTTCGGCGTCGGTGCGGCCGGGACGGGGCAGGTGGGTGAGGTAGATGCCGAGGCTGTCGGCGACCGAGAGGCCGGGGCGTTCGCCGATGATGACCAGCACGGTGCGCACGTTCATGGCTTCGGCGATGTGGTCGCCCAGTGCGACCCTGGCTTGGGTGGCGATGACGGGTGGGGCGAGGGTGTAGGTGTCGCCGAGTTGTGTTGCGAGAGCGGCTAATAGGCCGGGGGCGTGTTCGGTCAGCGCCAGGGGGGATAGGCCGTCGGCGAGGACGAAGCCGATGTCGGCACCGGTGTCGGGGACCGCGGTGAGGTCGTCGGGGAGTCTGCCGAGGTCGGGGCGGCGGAGGTATTCGGCGCGGTCGGCGGCCCGGCTGGCGACGGCGACCGGGGTGCCGAGGCCGAGTGCGGCGATCTGGTCGGTGAAGGTCGCGACGTCCAGGGGTAGGTGTACGGCGTCGCGGGCTGCGGCGTGGGCGGCGCGCAGTGCGAGGACGTCGGTCGTGGGTAGTGCGTCGCCGGTGCGGCCGAGGCCGATTCGGGCTTGCGTGCTACCACGAAGGTCGCGCCAGAAGTCTTCGGCGACACGCGATTCCGTCTCCTGCTCGACGGTGATCGGGAGGTCCGGCAGCGTCACAGGTGGTTCCGCTTCTGTGTGGATGGGCTCGTTGGGGTGGCTCGGGGCGCTCATCGGGTAGCCGTCAGGGCACGTAGCGGTGACGACAGTGGTTCCACTTGTCGCACACGACCATTCGCGTCGAGCATGCCAAGTCCCGACAGCCACGCCTCGAATTCCGGTGCGGGGCGCAGGTTCAGGACCTGGCGGGCATACAGGGCATCGTGAAACGACAGGCTCTGGTAACCCAGCATCACATCGTCAGCACCGGGCACCGTGATGACGAACGCGCATCCGGCCGCGCCCAACAGCGTGAGCAGGGTATCCATGTCGTCCTGATCAGCCTCGGCATGGTTGGTGTAGCAAACATCCACGCCCATCGGCAGCCCGAGCAACTTCCCGCAGAAGTGGTCTTCGAGCCCGGCTCGGATGATCTGTTTTCCGTCATAGAGATATTCGGGCCCGATGAAGCCCACGACCGTATTCACCAGCAGCGGTTGAAGATCCCGCGCCACGGCGTAGGCGCGCGCTTCGAGTGTCTGCTGGTCTACCGGCCGATCACCAACGCCCAGATGGGCATTCGCGCTCAGCGCCGATCCCTGCCCGGTTTCGAGGTACATCACGTTGTCGCCGACGGTCCCGCGTCCGAGCGAGCGCCCGGCTTCGTTCCCTTCGCGCAACAGCGAAATATTCACGCCGAAGCCAGTATTCGCGCCTTCGGTGCCCGCGACCGACTGGAACACCAGATCCACCGGGGCACCCGCTTCGATCAACCCGATGGTCGTGGTGACGTGGGACAGCACGCACGACTGGGTGGGAATGTCGAAGCGCAAGCGCACCTCGTCGAGCAGGTGTAGCAGGTCCGAGGTGGCCTGCGGTGAGTCGGTGGCCGGGTTGATCCCGATCACCGCGTCGCCGCAGCCGAGCAACAGTCCGTCCAGGGTGGCAGCGGCGATGCCGCGCGGGTCATCGGTCGGATGATTGGGTTGCAGCCGGGTGCTCAGCCGACCCGGTAACCCGATGGTGGTGCGGAATGCCGCCGTCACCTCGGTCGCCTTGGCCACCGCGATCAGATCCTGATTGCGCATGATCTTGCTGACCGCGGCCACCATTTCCGGCGTCAGCCCCGGCGACACCGACGCCAGAGTCACAGCAGAATCTTCGGTCGCGGCGACCGCGAGCAGCCAGTCGCGCAAACCTCCGACGGTCAGATGCGAGATCGGCGCGAACGCCACCCGATCATGACTGTCGATGATCAGCCGGGTGACCTCGTCGGTTTCGTAGGGGATGAGCACGTCGTCGAGAAACGTGGTCAGCGGCACCTCGGCCAACGCCCACTGTGCCGCAGCACGTTCGGCATCGGTCTCCGCCGCACAACCGGCCAGCTCGTCGCCGCTGCGCAGCGGAGTGGCTTTCGCCATCAGCTCGATCAGACCGTCGAACGTGTGGGTCGTGACGCCGATTGTGCTGCGGTACAAGGTCATCGGGTCCCCTTCGCAAGGATTTCTCGGCCGGCCGAAACCCGGCAGCGATCGTGCCGCCGCCGGGCCTCGACGACTACTCCAGTTCGGATTCCGCCTTGGCGATCGCCGCGAACTCCTCGTCCGGCGACTTGGCGACCAGGTGTTTGCGACTGTAGAGCCCGAAGTAGGCCATGAAGGCCACGAACACACCCAGCGTCCACAGCGCGGCGGTCGGGTCGACCAGGAAGGTCGCCGCCACCGAGGCCGCCGCGATGACCAGCGCGAACCCGGTGGTGATGATGCCGCCGGGCGTGCGGTACGGGCGCGGCATGTTCGGTTCACGCTTGCGAAGCACGATGTGCGACACCATCATCAGCACGTAGCTCACCGCCGCGCCGAACACGGCCATGTTCAGCAGCATCGCGCCCTTGCCGGTGAGCGAGAGGGCGAAGCCGATGACGCCGGGCACGATCAGCGCCAGCACGGGCGCCTTGCGGGAGTTGGTGATCGACAGGACGGTGGGCAGGTAGCCGGCGCGCGAGAGGGCGAAGGTCTGGCGGGAGTAGGCGTAGATGATGGAGAAGAAGCTGGCGACCAGACCGGCCAGGCCGATGTAGTTGACCACCTTGGCCATCGAGCTGTCACCCAGCGCTTCTACCAGCGGGTTTCCCGAGGAAGACGCGGCCTGGGCGCCGAGCGCGCCGGTCACCAGGAACAGCACGACCGCGCCGGTGACACACAGCACCAGCATCGCCACGATGATGCCCTTGGGCACGTTCTTCTCCGGCTCACTGGCTTCCTCCGCGGCCAGCGGCACGCCTTCCACGGCCAGGAAGAACCAGATCGCGAACGGGATCGCGGCCCAGATGCCCAGGTAACCGAACGGCAGGAACGACGACGACCCGGTGGCCGCGGGGTCGGCCGCGATATTGGTCAGGTTGGCCGCGTCGAACTTGCCCACGGCCGCGAACGCGAAGATCACCAGGCCCACCAGCGCGATCGCGGTGATCACGAACATCGCCTTGAGCGCCTCACCCGCACCGGCCAGATGGATGCCGATGAACAGCGCGTACACCGCCAGATACACCCACCAGCCGTCGGTGATTCCGAACAGGTTCAGCGATTCCACGTAGGCGCCGATGAACGTGGCGATCGCGGCGGGCGCGATCGCGTATTCGATGAGAATGGCTGTGCCGGTGGCGAATCCGCCCCACGGGCCCAGCGCGCGTCGGGCGAAGGTGTAGCCGCCACCTGCCGCGGGCAGTGCCGAGGACATCTCGGCCATGCCCAGCACCATGGCCAGATACATCGCCGCGATCACGACCGTGGCGATCAGCAGGCCACCGAAACCGCCTTCGGCGAGACCGAAGTTCCAGCCGGAGAAGTCGCCGGAGATCACGTAGCTCACGCCGAGGCCGGCCAGCAGCACCCACCCGGCTGTGCCCTTGCGCAGGGTGCGTTTGGCGAGGTAGTCGTCGACTGGTGCGCCCTCGCCGGTGGCGGGGGTGCGTTTGGCGAGGTAGTCGTCGACTGGTGCGCCCTCGCCGGTGGCGGGACTGGCTTCTGTACTCACGTGGTGCTCCTCATCAACAAACAAATGCGCGTTCGGCCGCAACGGTGATGGTCGAAGGTTGAAGAATGGTTGACGACTGTTACGGCCGTGGATCGGCCAGGTCAGCGGTGCGTATCCAGCACCGCTGACCTGCCGAAATGATCTGATTACGCGTGTTTCAGATCACCTAGTGCACGGTGTTGCCGGTGGGCAGCGGCGCCGGGTCCAGCGCCGCGGTTTCCTCGTCGGTGAACAGGCGTGAACGGATCAGGAACCGCACGCCCTCGGGGGCTTCCAGGGAGAATCCGCCGCCGCGGCCGGGCACCACGTCGACGGTGAGATGGGTGTGTTTCCAGTATTCGAACTGGTCCGCACTCATCCAGAACGGCGTCTCGCCGGGTAGGTAGCCCAGCAGCACGTCGGAGCCACCCACCCGGAATTCGCCGCGCGGGTAGCACATCGGCGAGCTGCCGTCGCAGCAGCCGCCGGACTGGTGGAACATGACCGGGCCGTGTTGCCCGGTCAAGTCCCGCAGCAGCGCCGCCGCCTTGTCCGTCAGGGCTACTCGCTCGACCATCAGCGCCGCACCATCAGAAGAAGCCGAGCTTGTTCGGCGAGTAGCTGACCAGAATGTTCTTGGTCTGCTGGTAGTGATCCAGCATCATCTTGTGGTTCTCGCGGCCGATGCCGGACTTCTTGTACCCGCCGAACGCCGCGTGCGCGGGGTAGGCGTGGTAGCAGTTGGTCCACACCCGACCGGCTTTGATGCCGCGGCCGAGGCGGTAGGCGGCGTTCATATCGCGCGTCCACACGCCCGCGCCGAGGCCGTAGAGGGTGTCGTTGGCGATCTCGAGTGCTTCCTCGGGGGAGTCGAAGGTGGTCACCGCGACGACCGGGCCGAAGATCTCCTCCTGGAACACGCGCATGTCGTTGGTGCCCTTGAAGATCGTCGGCTCGATGTAGAAACCGTCGGACAGCCCGTCGACGCTGCGGACCGCGCCGCCGGTGAGCACCTCGGCGCCTTCCTTCTTGCCGATGTCGATGTAGGACAGGATCTTCTCGAACTGGTCGTTGCTGGCCTGCGCGCCGATCATGGTCGCCTCGTCGAGCGGGTTGCCGCTGATGATGGCCTTGGTGCGTTCGACGCAGCGGGCCATGAACTCGTCGTAGATCGACGACGCGATCAGCGCGCGCGACGGACACGTGCACACCTCGCCCTGGTTCAGGGCGAACATGACGAACCCCTCGATCGCCTTGTCCAGGTAGTCGTCGTCGGCGGCCATCACGTCGGCCAGGAAGATGTTGGGGCTCTTGCCACCCAGTTCGAGGGTGACCGGGATGATGTTCTCGCTGGCGTACTGCATGATCAGCCGGCCGGTGGTGGTCTCGCCGGTGAACGCGACCTTGGCCACGCGCGGGCTCGAGGCCAGCGGCTTACCCGCTTCGACACCGAAGCCGTTGACCACGTTGAGAACTCCCGGCGGCAGCAGGTCCGCGACCAACTCCACGACCTTCATGATCGAAGCCGGTGTCTGCTCAGCGGGCTTGAGCACCACCGCGTTTCCCGCGGCCAACGCCGGTGCGAGTTTCCAGGTGGCCATCAGGATCGGGAAGTTCCACGGAATGATCTGTGCGACAACGCCGAGCGGCTCATGGAAGTGGTAGGCGATGGTGTCCTGGTCGACTTCGCTGATGCCGCCCTCCTGTGCGCGCAGCACGCCCGCGAAGTAGCGGAAGTGGTCCACGGCCAGGGGCAGGTCGGCGGCGAGGGTTTCGCGAACCGGCTTGCCGTTGTCCCAGGTCTCGGCGACGGCGAGGGCCTCGAGACTGCCTTCGATCCGGTCGGCGATCTTGTTCAGGATGTTGGCGCGCTCGGTCGGGGAGGTCTCACCCCAGGCCGGTGCGGCGCGGTGGGCGGCATCCAGGGCCAGTTCCACATCGGCGGCGGTCGAGCGGGCGATCTCGCAGAACGGCTGCCCGTCCACCGGGGAGGTGTTCTCGAAATACCGGCCTTCCACCGGCGGCACCCACTTGCCGTCGATGAAGTTGTCGTACCTCGGGGCGTAGCTGACGATGCTGCCTTCGGTGCCCGGCTTGGCGTAGATCATGGGTGGTGGCTCCTCGCTGATTCCGGTGAATCGTGACGCCCATCACTATCCGCCTCGGAGGTTGATAAAGGGTTGAACCCTGACCGATCAGACTGAATCGGTTATGTCCGCAGCGCGCTGTGCAAGCGGGCAGCGGCGACTGCGCGGCGTGCGTCGCGGGTGGGGAGTAGGGCGAGGGCGTGTTCGTGGACGGCGAAGTCGTCGGGGGCGGACTCGCCGTATGCCAGTGCGTGATTCGCGTCCGGGCTGTTCAGGACCGCGTTGCGCATGGCGACTTCGAGGTAGTCACGCCATTCGCTGATGCCCGGTGTATCCGAATCCGGTAGCAGCGGACCGTGATACAGCCGCACGGCGGCGTCGAGATCGCCGGATTCCAACGCGTGCAGTACTTCTACGGCGTCGCAAGCCAGGGGAGTAGTGAATCTGTATATGCGACTGGTGATTTCACCACCCGTTGCGCGCCGCAGGTAGGACATCTCCGACTTGAGCGTGCTCGCCCCGACCGCCCGATCCCCATAGACCGCGTAGTGCAGCCGCTCATGGTTGTACCCGTCCTCATCGAGCGCGAGCAACGTCAGGATCTCGAGCTGCCGCGGCCGCAACCGGATCTGCCGACCGTCCCGCATCAACCGCCCCGTCCCCAGACAGGTCAACCGCATCCCGGCGGGCGCGGGCACCGCCGCGTGCAATTTCGCTTCGATCGCGCTGGTCATCGTGCGCACCGTCGCCATGGCCAGCGGATGCGACCGCTTCCACGTCGTCGACAGGTCGAGCACCCCGAGCAACGTCCCATCGGCAGCCCGAATCGGCGCGCAGTAACACACCCACCCATGCAGCGCCGCGACCAAATGCTCGGCGGAGAACACCGTATGCGGCTGATCGGTCCGCAACGCCAACGACAACGCGTTGGTCCCCATATGCGCCTCGTCCCACCGCCCACCCGGCGCGAAATTCACCTGCTCGGCCCGCCGCTGCATCACCGGCCCGCCATAGGTCCACAGAATCGTCCCCGAAGCATCGGTCACCGCCGCGACATACCCCGCGTCATCGGCGACACTGTGCAACTGCTCTTTCAACTCCGTCACCGGCCCCCGCAACGGCGACTCCGCCCACCTAGGCCCGATATCGGTCTCACTGACCGGCGCATGATCGCGCCCCGGATCCACGGTCTTCAACGACCGCAACCAAGACTGCGCCACCTCACTGCGCACCCCCGAACTCCCGATGCCAGAACCCCCACCCGGCACCCACAGCGCCCATTCCCGCTCCAACGCAGCCCGCTGCGCCGAAAGCGTGAGCTGCACCATCCCAGGACTTCCTATTCGAAGTTTTGCGACAAAGTCTGCCCCTCCATCATGCCCCAGCAGCCCCTGCTGAGCAGCAGTTTCCCCAGTCGCGGATGTTGTCGGTGGCCCTTGGTATCAAGGTGTATGAGCACATTCATGCTGATCCCAGGGGCGGGATGCGATGCGGGGTATTGGGGTCAGGTGGCCGACGAACTGCGCGGACTCGGTCATGACGCGATACCCGTGTCGCTGCCCAGCGAGGACGACTCCGCTGGGCTGGCGGAGTACGCCGACGCGGTGGTCGAGGCGATCGGCGAGCGCCGGGACGTGGTCGTAGTGGCGCATTCGTTCGGCGGATTCACCGCACCGCTGGTGTGCGATCGGGCGCCGGTCCAGCGAATGGTGTTGGTATCGGCGATGATCCCGGCACCCGGCGAGGCACCCGGCGACTGGTGGGCTGCCACCGGACACAGCACCGCCGGCGACGACGACGTGTTCTACAGCGGGCTCACCGACGAGCAGCGGGCAGCCGCGGAGAAGTACGAACGCGGCCAATCCGAAACTCCGATGACTCTGCCATGGCCCCTCGGGGCCTGGCCCGACGTGCCCACCCGGTTCATCCTGCTCCGCGACGACCGATTCTTCCCCGCCGACTTCATGCGCGAACTCGTGCGAACCCGGCTGGGGATCGAACCGGTCGAAGCCGATGGCGGGCACATGGTGATGATGTCCAGACCTGCCGAACTGGCGCGACTACTGCTCTGAGGCGGCTATTTGTCCCCCGGTGTGTACGGGATGCCGTCGGCGGCCGGGGCTACCGCTTTGCCGATGAAGCCGGCGACCACGACCAGGGTGACGATGTACGGGAGCATGCCGAGGAATTCGGTGGGGATCGGGTTGCCGGGCATGGTGTTGAGGAAGCGTTGGATGGCGCTGGAGAAGCCGAACAGCAGGGCGGCGGTGAGGACACCGAAGGGGTGCCAGCGGCCCACGATCATCACCGCGAGGGCGACGAAGCCGAGGCCCGCGGTCATGTTCTTGCTGAAGGACACATTGTTGGCGATGGTGAAGAACGCGCCGCCGAAACCGGACAGGGCGCCCGCGACGGTGACGTTCCAGAACCGCAGACGGTTGACGTTGATGCCCGCGGCGTCGGCGGCGGCGGGGTGTTCGCCGACGGCGCGGGTGCGCAGGCCCCATCGGGTGCGGAACAGCAGGAACGACACCAGGAAAACGCAGGCCAGCGCGACGTAGACGAAGATGTTCTGGTCGAACAGCACCGGTCCCAGGATCGGGATGTCGGCCAGGAAGCCCAGCGAGTCGCCGAGTTTCTGGACGCCTTCGGGTTGGTTGAGCGAGCCGTCCACGCGCATGAGTCGCTCGTAGAGGAAGCCGGTCAATCCGAGGGCGAGCAGGTTGAGGATGATGCCGGTGACGACCTGGTTGACCTGGAATCGAGTCGCGAGCCAGGCCAGCAGCAACGTCGAGCAGACACCGCTGATGGTGGCGCCCAGCATCCCGATGTAGGCGCTGCCGGAGATCGACGCCAGCAGTGCCGCGGTGAACGCGCCGGTGAGGAACTGTCCTTCGATCCCGAGGTTGATCACCCCGGAGCGTTCCGCGACGACACCAGACAGGGCGCCGAAGATGAACGGCAGCGACAGGAAAAGTGTTGTCGCCAGGACGAATTCGATCGGAAAGCCGACGCCGGGCGTGACGGTCCACGACAGTGCGGCGATCACCAACACGGCGACCCCGCCACCGATCGCGATGCCACCGAGACGCGGCAGCAGGCGATCCGGCATGGCCAACAACGCAATGCCGGCCAGCGCGGCCACCACACTCAGCGCGGCGACTACGGGGAAAGTCCCTACGGTCCAACTGGATTCGACCGTTTGATCCAGCCGGTAGGTGGTGGTCCGCCCGGCCTCCATCAGCAGCAGTCCGAGCCCGCCGAGCACGACACCGCTACCGATCAAGCCGTAACCCGCCGAGGTATACCGCCGCTGAACCTTGTCGGGCACCACGACCTGCGTACTCACCAGCCCCTCGCTTCCAAAGTATTGAGTCCACCGCGCGGCGTTCGCAGCCGCAACAGCGTTTTGACCAGGGCGGGCGCCGCGACGAACAGCACGATCACCGCCTGCAGCAACGTCGACATCTCGACCGGAATGGCGGGCTGCATGTGCAGCGTGCCGGACTTCAACGCACCGAAAAGTAGTGCGGCGGCGACGATTCCGCCGGGATGCGCGCGCCCGAGCAGCGCCACGGTGATCCCGTCGAATCCGTATTCGACCGCCGTCCCCGGATTCAGCGTGTACGGGCTCAAACCCAACGCCATCGCCGCACCACCCAGCCCCGCGAGGGCACCGGCCACACCCATGGTCGTGGTGAACGTGCGCCCGATGTCCATGCCGGCGGTCTTCGCGGCTTGGTCGTTGGCACCGACCGCACGGATCCGAAAACCGAAGGTGGACTTGCTCAGTAACCACCAGGTCGCCGCGGCCAAAGTGATGCCGATCAACAACCCGACACTGACCCGCAGTCCCGATCCAGCCCACCCCAGCAGCTGCGGCAGCCGCGCCGACTCATCGACCGGCTTGGACACCAGCTCCCGCGAGGTGACCGAATGGATGAACGTGGTCCCCAACGCCCACACCAGAAAGTACGCGGCGATGTTGTTCAGCATGATCGACGAAATGACTTCGTGCGCACCGGTTCTCGCTTTGAGATAGCCGGGTATCGCACCGAACAACCCACCCGCGAGCGCACCCGCCAGCAACGCCAACGGCAGGTGCAGCACGAACGGCAGCTCCAACGCGAACCCGATGATCAGCGCACCGAGCATCCCGAACACGAACTGTCCTTGCGCACCGATATTGAACAGGCCCGCCCGAAACGCCAGTCCCACAGCCAATCCGGTGAAGATCAGCGGCGTGGCATAGGTCAGCGTCTCCGAGATCGGGCGCAGCACCTGAGCCAGCGTCGCATCGCCCGCGAAGAACAGTTGCAGGCGACCGACATCCAGAATCGAGCCTTCGAACAGGTCCTGATACGCCGTGGCGACCGCCCACCACGATGCACTGAGCGCATCGCCGGGCCGTGCGAACAGGTAACTCCACGTCCCGCGCACGCCGGGATCGGACACGATGATCAACACCGCGCCGATCGCGAACGCCAGCAGCAGCGAGTAGACCGTCACCATCACGCTGTTGGCTTCGGTCAGATAGCGAATGAATGTGGGGCCGAACCCTTTTCGGGTCGGTTTGGTTTCTACTGTGGTGTTCACACATTCTCCGGTGAGGGATCAGGCCGGTGGCCGATCATGAGCTGGCCTACCTCTGATCTCGGGCGATCAGGCGACACTTCGCCCACGATCTGGCCGTTGAAGATGACAGCGACGCGGTCGGACAGCGCGAGAATCTCGTCGAGCTCGGCGGAGATCAGCAGCACCGCCGTGCCCGCGTCGCGTTCGGCGACCAGCCGGGCGTGGATGAACTCGATGGCACCGATATCGACGCCGCGGGTCGGTTGCGCGGCCACCAGAACCTTGCGGGGACGCGAGAATTCGCGCGCGATGACGACCTTCTGCTGGTTGCCACCCGACAGCGCCGACACGTGCTCCGTGGGACCCTGCGTGCGAATGTCGAACTGCGCGATGGCTTTTACCGCCACCTCGCGCACCGCCGCGTCGTCGACCACACCGCGTCGCGACAACGGAGCCTCTCGGTACTGGTTGAGCACGATGTTCTCCGCGACCGTGAAATCGCCGACCACACCGTCGCGCGCCCGATCCTCCGGGATGTAGCCGAGCCCGGACTCGATGCGCCGCGACGGGTGCCAGCGGGTGATGTCGGTGCCGAGCATGTCGATGGTGCCGCCCGCGGGTGCGACCGTGCCGAGGATGGCGCGCGCCAGTTCGGTCTGACCGTTGCCTTCCACCCCGGCCAAACCGACGATCTCCCCGGCGCGCACGGTCAGATTCAGGCCGTCCAGGACCGGCAGGCCCCGGTCGTCGAGGACGGTGAGGTCCTTGATCTCCAGGGCCGTCGCGCCCGGTTCGGCGGGTGACTTGTCGACCGTGAGCGTCACCTCGCGGCCTACCATGGCCGCGGCCAGCTCCGCCTCGCTGTCGCTGGGGGAAGCCTGCGCGACCACCTTGCCGCGGCGGATCACCGTGATCGTGTCGGCCACCGCCTTCACCTCCTTCAGCTTGTGGCTGATGAAGATGATCGACATCCCCGAATCTGCGAGTTTGCGCATGATCGCCAACAATTCGGCGACCTCCGGCGGGGTGAGCACCGCGGTGGGCTCGTCGAGGATCAGCAGTTCGGTATGACCCGACAGCGCCTTGACGATCTCCACCCGCTGCTGCACGCCGACAGGCAGGTTCTCGCAGATCGCATCCGGATCCAGCGCGAGGCCGAACCGGCGCGACACGTCCAGCACCGCCTGTCGGGCCGCGGCACGGTCGAGAATCCCGGCCTTGGCGTGCTCGCGGCCCAACTGGACATTGTCGGCGACGCTGAACGGACCCACCAGCTTGAAGTGCTGATGCACCATGCCGATGCCCGCCGCGATGGCGTCGCCGGGCGATCGAAACCGCACCGGCGCGCCATCGACCAGGATCTGGCCTTCGGTGGGCTCCAGAATCCCGTACAGCATGTTCATCAGCGTGGACTTGCCCGCGCCGTTCTCACCGAGCACGGCATGGATCTGGCCTGGTGTCACTTCCAGATCGATGGCGTCATCCGCGACGAAGTCACCGAACTTCTTTGTCAGGCCCCGTAATTCGAGATGCACTACTTCGGCGCGGCAGGCGAGGCGACCACCACGGTGCCCGCGACGATGTCAGCGGCCAGCTTGGTCAGTTCCTGCTTCAACGCGTCGGGGACCTTGCTGTCGAAATCGTGGAACGGGGCCAGCGCCACGCCCTTGTTGTTCAGCGTGCCCACGTAACGGCCGTCCTTGGCGCCGTCGGCGACCGCGTTGTCGATGGCGACCCGGATCGCCGAGGAGATGTCCTTCATCGACGACGACAGCATGATCTGCTTGTACTCCGGAACCGCCTGGAACCCATCGGAATCCACCCAGATCATGGTCGCGTTGCCCTTGTCCTTGATGGCCGACGCGCCACCAAGACCCACCGGACCCGCGACCGGGTGCACCACGTCGGCACCCTGCGCGAGGAAGTTCTCGGTCAGCGAGCGGCCCGCGCTGGTGTCATCGAAATTGCCGGTGAACGAACCCTTTTGGGCCACGGTGTCCCAGCCGAGCACGGCGGTGGTGGTGTTGTGCACCTTGTTGTACTGGGCCACGCCCGCGGCGAAACCGTCCATGAAGATGGTGACGGCGGGGATCTGCATGCCGCCCCACGTGGCGACCTTGCCGGTCTTGGTGGTGCCAGCGGCCAAATAGCCTGCCAGATAAGAAGACTGGGCCGCGTTGAACTCCATCGAGTACACATTCGGCAGGTCGACATGGGAGTCCACGATCGCGAACCGCTTGTCCGGGTTCTCCTTGGCCACCGCGGTCACCGCGTCGGCCATCAGCCCGCCGACCCCGATCACCAACCCACACTTCTCGTCATCGGCGGACGCGCGCAGGTTGGGCTCGTAGTCGGCACTGCTGTTGGACTGCCGGTAGCTACCCGACACCGCCGCGTTGGCGTCGACCGCGGCCTTCACCCCGCCCCAACCTGATTCGTTGAACGACTTGTCGTCGACGCCGCCCGCGTCGGTCACCATGCAGGCGCGGAACTTCGCATCGGCAGATCCGTAGGTGTTGCCGGAGGCGGCGGAGTCCTTACCGGCGGGCGGTGATCCGCAGGCGGGAAGCAGTGCGAGCGTGATAGCGGCACCAGCGGCGACGGTGGCCCGCAGGGCAGTGGCAGTTCTCATTCGTCACATTTACCCGATTTCGGACGTGGATGCTTGGAAATGAAACATTGATTTACACAACTGGCGCAGGAGAATTACCAGCACAATATGAACAGAATCATCGCGCTCGTTCCTGATCGAGTAGCAGTCTGTGACCGTGGAGCGCGGGGTGGGTTCTGGAGCGGCCGCACCGATCCGGGCCTGGACTCGCTCCGCGCGGGCGCGGATGTGCCGCCTGCGCGTCAGGTCTCGCGTAGATCGGGGGGTGACGGCGGGCGACGGCAATCCCGGTTCCATCGACCGATTCCCACTGGTGTGGACCGCCATACGGAAAGTACGATAGGTACTGTTGTGTCCAACACTCAGGGGGTTGATGTGGCGCTTGATGATTCGCACGTTCCGGTCTCGGGATCAATCCCCCGAATCGACGTAGCCCAGCGCGGCATACCCTTCGGAATCCCGAGTCCCGCAGAGCTTATCGAAGACGAGGCGTTGTGTGTCCTTGTCTACGCTCGGATCAGCGATATCTCAGGAAAGCGCGGCGACGTCGAGAAGTGCTTCAAGGGTGTCGCCAACCAACATGCAACGGCTTGTCGAATTGCCCGCCGGGAAGACTTGGTAGTTGTCAAGCGATATACCGACAATGGATACTCGGCAAGTAAAGGCGACTACCGGCCAGACTTTGAATCCATGCTGATGGACCTACATCGAGGGCATACTTGCGAGGGCTACCCAGTCCATGGCGTTATCGCGGTTGACGACGATCGAATTTGCAAGACCCCGGAACAGTGGCACCGATTTATTTCGGCGTTTCGTTCGTTTCCCGATCGCGTCTTCGCTGATGATATCGGAAAACGAGACCTGTACGCAGATGATGCTGACGATGCCGGATTGCGCAGCGTGGAAATTTCGATAGGCGAGAACCAGAAACGCCGAGCGCGAGTTCGGCGCTGGCATGAAGGGCAAGCTCGCCGGGGTATCGCTCACACCGGCGGTCGGGTGTTCGGGTACCGCGCGGTAGAGGGGCAGCCAGGGAAGATCGAAGTAGTCCCGGAGGAGGCGGATATGATCCGTCAGGCTGTGGAAGCCTGCGTTGCGGGGAACTCCCTGGCGAATATCGTTCGGCTATTCCAGGCTTCCGGTCTGAAGACCGAGAAGGGTGGCCCGTGGCGTTGCCAGACTGTCAAGCAGATCATCTCGAGTCCACGCAACGCCGGACTGCGGATTCTGGGCGAGAAAGGTGACATACTTCGTGACGACAGCGGGCAACCAGTGATCGGGGAGTGGGAAGCAATCATTTCCGCTGGTGATTGGGAAATAGTTGCGGCGCGGTACCCTCGGCGGCGCCGTAAGGCGCGTACCGACCCGTTGTCGATCGCCAAAGATGCAGGTGCCCGAAAGTACCTTTGTTCGGGGCTTCTTCGTTGCGGTAAGAGTGTAAACGGCCGAGTGTGCAACGGGGTAATGGTTGGACGTTCGACGGAGAAGGACCCCCGTAGTAGATCGAAGTATCGTTATTCGTGCAGGGCTACAGGAGATGGGGGATGCGGCGGCGTCAGTATCGCCGGGGAGGTGATCGACAAAGCCGTCTGCGAGGCAGTCCTCGATATGCTCGAATCGCGTCCGGCTGCCCAGCGGGATCCATGGCCTGGTGAGACTGCGCTTGCTGACGCCGTTCATCGCCGCGACGCCTTCGAAGCGCGGTGGAGCAGCGGAGAGGAGTCCGACGAGCGGTTCTTCCGACTGTCGATGCTGCTCGACCAAAATGTTGACACCTTGCGAAAGCTGAAGCAGGAGCACGAGCGTTCACGTGCTTCTTCGCCAGAGGTTCTGGCCCGATGGTCGGCACCGGATAGTGACGGCGGAGACGACGTGGACCGGAAGCGATCGATCATCTTCGCGGAACTGTCCGCCGTCGTGATCTACCCGGTGGGCAGGGGGACGCAGAAGCGTCCGCCCAGCAGTGTTCGCATGATCCCGCGAGACGCGGGGCAGGCAGAGCTCGCCGCGTAGAAGCGACCCGCATCCACGGTGGCCATGCCGTGGATCGAACCCGGGGTACGGTGAACGAATGAATCGGTTAGGCGAGGCCACATCGCCCTACCTGCGCCAGCACGCGGCTAACCCCGTGCACTGGCAGGAGTGGGGAGAGGAGGCGAGTAGCGAAGCGACCAGGCGAGACGTGCCCATTTTACTTTCAGTAGGGTATGCGTCTTGCCACTGGTAGCTGAGCTACTAACCCATCATGGTGTCACGTAATGGCGCACGAGTCCTTCGAGGACCCCGCCACTGCCGAGCAGATGAACGCGAACTTCGTGTGTGTGAAGGTGGATCGGGAGGAGCGGCCCGATCTGGATGCGGTGTATATGAACGCCACCGTGGCCATGACCGGGCAGGGTGGGTGGCCGATGACGTGTTTTCTCACCCCCGACGGTGCGCCGTTCTACTGCGGGACCTACTACCCGAAGCAGCCGCGTGGGGGGATGCCGTCGTTCACGCAGTTGCTCAGTGCGGTGGCCGAGACGTGGCGTGAGCGGCGTGCGGATGTGGACAAGGCTGCTCGGCAGGTGACGGATGCGTTGCAAGCGCAGTCTTCTGGGCTCCCTGAATCCGAATTCGTCGTTGGCCCTGAGCTTCTCGACAAAGCAGTGCTGGCTATCGCCGCCGATGAGGACCCGGTGCACGGAGGTTTCGGTGGGGCGCCGAAGTTTCCGCCGTCGGCGATGTTGGAAGGGCTGCTTCGCAATTGGGAGCGGACCGGGGATCAGGCGGTGTTCGATCTGGTCGAGCGCACCGCCGAGGCGATGGCGCGCGGCGGGATCTATGACCAGTTGCGGGGTGGGTTCTCGCGGTACTCGGTGGATGCCGGGTGGCTCGTGCCGCACTTCGAGAAGATGCTCTATGACAATGCGCTGCTGTTGCGCGCGTATGCCCACCTCGCGCGATGTGCGCCAGCTACACCATTGGAGTCGTTGCCGCACAGGGTGACTCGCGAGACTGTCGAGTTCTTGCTCGGTGATCTCGGGACGGCCGAAGGTGGGTTCGCGTCGGCGCTGGATGCCGACACCCACCTCGAACCGGGCGGCCCCGGCGTCGAGGGTGCCACCTATGTGTGGACGCCCGCCGAGTTGATCGGCGAGCTCGGTCCGCTCGAAGGTATGTGGGCCGCAGACGCTTTCGGTGTCACCACGGCGGGGAACTTCGAGCAGGGTACATCGGTGATGACCCGGCACAGCGATCCTGTCGACGTCGAACAGTCCTCGCGTTTCGATCGGTTGCGCGCCCAGCTGTACGCGATTCGCACGCAGCGCCCACAGCCCGCCCGTGACGACAAGGTGGTCACCGCCTGGAACGGCATGGCGATCACCGCGCTCGCGGAATCCGGTGCGGCACTGGAAGAACCCTCGTGGGTTGCCGCCGCCGTGCGCTGCGCGCGCTACCTGCTCGACGTTCACCTCGTCGACGGAAGACTGCGCCGCGCCTCCCTCGACGGTGTCGCGGGCACCCCGCCCGGCGTGCTCGAGGACTACGCCTGGTTCGCCACCGGCCTACTCGCGCTCTACCAGGCCACCGGCGAACCCGACTGGCTCGCCGCCGCACAACTGTTGCTGGACAACACCATCGAACACTTCGCCGACCCCGACCACCCCGGCAACTGGTTCGACACCGCCGACGATGCCGAAACGCTGGTCGCCCGCCCCCGCGACCCCGTCGACGGCGCCACCCCGTCCGGCGCCTCCACCCTGGCCGAAGCCCTGCTCACCGCCTCGGCCGTGGCCGACACCGAACGCGCCGTCCGTTACCGAGAACTCGCCGACCAAACCCTGGCCCGCGGTGCGATCCTGCTCGCGCGCGCCCCGCGCACAGCCGGTCACTGGCTAGCGGTCGCCGAGGCATCAGTTCGCGGCCCTTACCAAGTAGCGATCGCCGCGACCGAACAGTCCTCGGCCACAATGGAACTGCTCGCCGCGGCACGTGCGTCGGCCCCCGGCGGTTCGATCATTCTGGCCGCGCCACCGAACGCCGCACCACTGCTGACCGACCGCCCACTCATCGACGGACGGCCCGCGGCCTACGTCTGCCGAGGTTCGGTCTGCGACCTGCCGGTCACCAGTCCGACCGCCCTCACCGCAGCACTACGAAGCTAGCGCCGCGTTGTCCCCGATCTCACCTACTCGGGGGGATATCCGTCCATGTCCTGGTCCGGCCAGGAATACCGCGCAATCGTAAATCCTTGTAGCGCTTCCACTTCGACCGCTCAGCGGGAGTAGCCGCCTGCCACACCGAATCGCTGACCAACACCCGCCGCGGCGCATCCTTCGCCACGGCGGTCAGGCGGGCCGCCTCGTTGACCGCATCACCGATCACCGTGAATTCCAGACGAGTATCCGCACCCACATCACCGGCGAACACCTGCCCACGCGCGACCCCGATGCCGACGTCGAGTTCACCGGTGGCGACCACCTCGTCGCGGATCCGACGCGCGGCGCGCAGGGCGGGGGTCGCGTTGTCTTCCAGCGCGGACGGCGCACCGAAGATGCACAGCGCCGCGTCGCCCGCGAACTTGTTCACCAGTCCGCCGTTGTCCTCGGTGGCCGCCACGACCGTGGCGAGCAGCCGGTTGAGCTTGTGCACGAACTCTTCCGGTTCCATTTCCGCCGACAACTGCACCGACCCGGTGACGTCGACGAACAGCGCCGACACGATCCGCAGGTCACCGGTCAGATCGGTGGTGCCCGACAGTGCCCGTTCGGCCACCGTCGACCCCACGTGTCGACCGAACACGTCCTCGGTGTGCAGTTGGTCGCGCAGGGTGGCGGCCAGTTCGTTGACCGAATGTTCCAGCCGCCCGATCTCACTCGCGCTGCCCACCGGCACCCGCACATCGAGTTCGCCGCGGGTGATCCGGTCCAGCGCCCGGTACATCGTGCGCATCGGAGTGGCCACCGAGCGTGCGAGCAGAGCGGTGGCCAGCGCGCCGACGCCCAGGGCGACCCATGAGAACAGCCAGGCCGCGCGCACCCGATCCGATGCCGGGGTGGTGGTGTCGCTGAGGACCACGATGATGATCAGTCCCGGCAGCGCGCTCGACACCGCCCAGGTGACCAGCACACGCACCAGCACGGTCGAACTGGGATGCACGGTGGGGCCCAGCACCGCGGCGATGATCGGCACGGCGGGTCGGATCAGCCGGTCCAGGATCAGGTAGATCGCGCCGGCCGCCTCCAGCCCGCCGAGGGTGAAGCCGGCCAGCAACACGGGGACGTTGTGGTACTCGGTGAACCGGTTGACCAGCCATACCGTCAACACCACACCGGGTGCCCACAGCGCCATCGCGCGCAGGGTGACCGCGGCGGGCAGGCGGACCAGCACCCGCGCTTCGGTCGGGGTGGGTTTGCGGTTGTCG
Source organism: Nocardia sp. NPDC058640 (assembly GCF_042716995.1). Taxonomy (NCBI): domain Bacteria; kingdom Bacillati; phylum Actinomycetota; class Actinomycetes; order Mycobacteriales; family Nocardiaceae; genus Nocardia; species Nocardia sp. NPDC058640. Next base: position 56,846 of record NZ_JBHXRG010000018.1, on the reverse strand, counting down.
TCGAGCCAGCGCATATAGCGGCGCCGGTCGTACAGCGCGATCCCGATGCCGACCGCGAAGGCGACCACCGGATAGATCAGGATCAGCGCCGCCGCGTCACTCCAGTCGTCGCCGACCCGGCTGAACACCCCGCCCGCCCAGCAGACCAGGAAGATCGCGGTGACCCCGACCATGTTGGCGGAGATCACCACCAGCGCCAGCCCCCAGTACGACCGCAGCGCCCACCGGACCAGCCGGTTCACCGCGCACGCTCGAACCCGGCGCCCGAGGGTGCCCTGGTATCACGAGCTGCGCTGACGGGTGACACAACTACCGAGCATAGAAGGCGTGCCGGTGCGCACCGCGCGCACGCGCCGGTCAGCCGAGCACGACCAGCCAGATCGCGATGTAGTGACACAGCGCGGCGACCACGGTCATGGCGTGGAAGAACTCGTGATGGCCGAAGTCGGGCCACGGGTTGGGCCATTTGGTCGCGTACAGCACCGCGCCCACGCTGTAGATCACCCCGCCGACGGCGAGCAGCACCAGCGGCGCGACGCCCACGTTGTGCAGCAGTTCCCCGACCACCGGCACGATCGCCCAGCCCAGCAGCAGGTACAGCGGCACCCCCACCCACGCGGGCGCGGTCGGCCACAACAACTTCAACGCCACCCCCGCAATGGCGCCCGCCCACACCACGATCAGCAGCGTCTGCCCGGTCTTGCCCGGCAACCCCAGCAGCGCGAACGGCGTGTAACTGCCCGCGATGAACAGGAAGATCATCGAATGATCGGCCCGCTTCATCCGAATCCGAGTCCGCACACTGGACCAGGTCACCCGGTGATACACCGCGCTCACCCCGAACAGCGCACACACCGAAATCCCGTACAGCAACGTCGACAACCCCGCGGTCAGCGAGGTGAGAAACCCGAACACCACGAGCACAGTCACCGCAACAGCGGCAACCCCCACCGCCCAGGTGTGAATCCACCCCCGAAACCGCGGCTTCCCCACCCCACCGACCTCAGTCAGAACCGCCTCCACGAAACCTCCCAAGACAGAAACCTACGGTACCGTAGGTTATCGACTTCAGGTTACGGCAAGCCGGGGAGACGGGGCAGCGGCGGCCCAGGCGTAGTGTGCGGGCTGTGGAGTTTCTTGGTCGGGTGCGTGGATTGCCGTACCGCATCTACGAAGCCAGGCTGTCGCAGCAGCTGGTAGACAAGCAGCACCCTCGTCATGTCGCGGTCATGTGCGACGGCAATCGTCGCTGGGCGCGCGAGAACGGGTTCACCGATGTCAGTCACGGCCATCGCGTCGGTGCGTTGAAGATCGCCGAGCTGGTGGGTTGGTGTTCGGATCAGGGCATCGAGATGGTGACCGTGTACCTGCTGTCCACCGAGAATCTGCGCCGCGATCCCGAAGAGCTCGAGACCCTGTTCGAAGTCATCACCGACGTGGTCGAGGAGTTGTCCGCCCCGGAGCAGAACTGGAGTGTGCGGATCGTCGGGTCGCTCGAGGGGTTCCCCGAGTTGATCGCCGAGCGTCTGCGGGTGGCCGCCGAGCGCACGAGTGGGCGTGACGGCGTGCACGTCAATGTCGCGGTCGGGTACGGCGGTCGGCAGGAGATCACCGATGCGGTGCGTTCGCTGGTGCGGCAGGAAATCGCGTCGGGGGAATCCGATGAGGATCTGGTGCAGTCGATTACGGTCGACGCGATCGGTCAGCACCTGTACACCTCCGGCCAGCCGGACCCGGATCTGGTGATCAGAACCTCTGGGGAGCAACGGCTTTCGGGGTTCCTGTTGTGGCAGAGCGCCTATTCGGAGATCTGGTTCACCGAGGCGTACTGGCCGGAGTTCCGCCGCGTCGACTTCCTGCGTGCCCTAAGGGATTACGCCGCACGTCACCGCCGTTTCGGCGTGTGATGTCGTAGGGGTCGCGTACTCTGCGATCAGTGCAGCCCGAACAGCCTTCTTACATCAGCTATGAGGAGTTCGGCAGGCGTTTCCTGGAATACGCCGTGTCCGAGCAGCGCATCGCCGACGCCTTCGGCCAACTCACCGGTGCCGCTTTCGATTTCGGGCCCGTGGGTGTCGGTCCGGGACGACTGGCGAAGGTCACCGCGCAGGTGGAGCTGGGCCAACCGCGGATCCTGCGTTTCGTCGACGCGTTCATCTCCTTCGAACTGACCATCCCGTTGCATGTGGATCTGGTGCTGGATCTGGCGGTGGACCGGTCGCGTTTCCGGGTCGACGGCACCGTGCACCTGCATCTGACCGCGCGCACCGCCGACCCGTTGCGGGTGGTCATCGACATCGCCGAACCGCGCCCCGGCGACGTGCGGGTCAATGTCGCCAGCAATTCCAAGCGCGGCGAGTTGTTGCGCGTGCTGGCCAGTGTCGATCACGAGATCCGGCGGTTCGTCGCCCGGTATATCGCGCAGGAGATCCGCAAACCCGAGATCGCGGCGGTGCGCAATATCGACGTGGCGACCAGGCTCGACGCGGCCTGGACCTTGTAGCGCGTAACCCCCGATACGGTGCCGCCACGGGCTAGGCTGCCACCCGAGACCAGGCCGGATGACAGGGGTGAGCTGTGGGGATTGTTTCGAAGGCGAGCGTGTGGTGCGCGGTGCTCGGCGTGGCGGCGGTGTTGGCCGGCTGCGGTGAGGTCGACAAGCCCGCGCTGCCTCGGCTGACCCCCGAGCAGGAACAAGCCGCGAAGGGTTCGGTGTTCGCCTACCGCACCGGTTCCGAATTGGCGGTGGTGCGCGGCAGCGAAACCATCCGCGCGACAGGCAGTTTCGGCTACTCCTCGGGCACGGTGTCGTTCACCAGCGACGGTCAGTACGCGTTCGCGGTGGAGCCCAACACCAAGGCCTTGGTCGCGCTGGGCGTGCGCGACGGCTCCGTCACCCGCATCGACTGCGAGTGCACCGACGCCGTGGCTTTGCGCGGTTCGGTGGTCGGTTGGTGGCGCGAACCGGGCCAGATCGTGAGCATGGACCTGGCGGGCACCGAACCTCCCGCGGCCGAACGCGAGATCGAACTGCCGGATTCGCCGAGTCCGCTCACCGGCGGCGCGTGGGACGGCGCCAAACTCGTTGCCGCCACCGATGAATACGTGCTGCTGGCCCGGGTCGAATCGCGCGGACTGTGGTGGGAGAAGAGCCACCTGTACGCCATCGGCGCCGACACCATCCTGCCGCTGGGCCGCGTGCCCGGGATCGACGCGGGACTGTCGGCCGCCGCCGGACCCGACGGTCACACCTTCGTGCTGGCCGGTGCCACCGCGCGCAGTGCGACCTGCGGCAGCGGCAATGTGGCCACCATCGACGCCACCACCAACGGTGTCCGCTCGCTGCCGACCCTGCCCGGCGAATGCTCGGCCGCCTACAGCCCGCGCTGGAGCGCCGACGGTTCGATCACCATCGCCACTCGCAAATGGATCGACGCCGTCGGCGCGCCCAGCATGGTCGACCGTTTGCAGTCCGCGGCGCAGGGGTGGGCGCCGGTCGCGGAGTACCCGGTGGTCGACCTGCTGCCGCGCGCGCAGGAGTCCGCGGTCGAGGTGGTTGCCGGTGACCCCACCGACGCGCGCGGCACCCCCAGCGGCGTGCTCGTGATCCAAAAGGGCACGGCCCGTGAGGAACTCGCGAAGCAGGTCGTGTCGCTGGGTGCCCCGGTGGGCACCAACTGATCAGAGTTTGCGCAGTCGCAACCGGTTGATGGTGTGGTCGGAGTCCTTGCGCAACACCAGGGTTGCGCGCGGACGCGTGGGCAGGATGTTCTCCACCAGGTTGGGTCGGTTGGTGGAGTTCCAGATGTCGCGCGCGGCCGCGGTGGCCTGCTCGTCGCTGAACGCGGCGTAGTGGTGGAAGTGCGCGTCGGGGTCGGCGAAGCCGGTCTTGCGGAGCGCGAGAAAGCGCTGCACGTACCAGTTTTCGATGTCCTCGATGCGGGCGTCGACGTAGATGGAGAAGTCGAACAGGTCCGACACCATCAGTCGCGGACCGGTCTGCAGCACGTTCAAGCCCTCGACGATGAGAATGTCGGGCTGATGCACGCAGTGCTTCTCGTTGGGCACGATGTCGTAGGACTTGTGCGAATACACCGGCGCACACACCTCTTCCGCGCCCGACTTCACCTCGGTGACGAACCGCAGTAGCTTGCGCCGGTCGTAACTCTCGGGGAAACCCTTGCGGTGCATGATCCCGCGACGGGTGAGTTCGGCTGTGGGATAAAGGAATCCGTCGGTGGTCACCAGATCCACGCGCGGGTGGTGATCCCAGCGCGCCAGCAGCGCCTGCAGCACACGCGCGGTGGTCGACTTGCCGACCGCGACACTGCCCGCGACACCGATCACGAACGGCACCTGCTTGTCGGGATGTTTCTCCCCGAGGAAGGTGGCGGTGGCGGCGAACAACCGCTGCCGTGCCGCGACCTGCAGGTGGATCAGTCGGGCCAGCGGCAGGTAGACCTCGGCGACTTCCTCGAGGTCGATCTGCTCACCCAGACCGCGCAGTCCGGTCAGTTCGTCCTCGGTCAGCACCAGGGGAGTCGACTTGCGCAGGGTGCGCCACTGGCTTCGATCGAACTCCACGTAGGGGCTCGGTTCACTCATCCGTGCCACCTACCCGATCCTCCGTCCGGGCGCATACGTACAGCTTCGCTGCCCGTCTGGTGGGATCGGGGATAACTCTGACCACATAGCGAGATTGTGCTCCGTGCTCGCCGTTCGCGCGCAACAGGGGGTTTGGCTACTGGTCGGTAACTAGTCGCGATGCCGAGGTAAAGCCCGCTTTTTCGACCGACCCAGTAATGTCGCCCACATGGGTTCACATCCACTTGTCACCGAGTATCTGCGGCTGGGGCTGGCGTTCGATCGCCTCGAAGAGGGCTTCGTCGACGCGTTCACCGGCGACCCGCAGCTGCGCCGCGATGTCGAGAACGCGCCCGTGCCGCAGCCCGCCGAGCTGGCCCGACGCGCTGTCGACCTGCGCGCGGCCCTGCCCGATGCGGGGCTGTCGGCGCAGCGCACCGAATTCCTCGACGCGCACCTGGTGGCGATGGAGTGCTCCGCGCGCAAGTTCGCCGGCGAGCAGATCGGCTTCGTCGACGAGGTCCGCGCCTATTTCGACGTCGATATCGCGCCCGGCGACCCCGACGACTACCTCGAAGCGCACCGGCAGATGGACGAGGTGCTCGGCGGCGAGGGGCCGCTGGCCGAACGTGCCGCGGCCTACCGTCGCGGCGACGAGATCCCGCCGGAAAAGCTGGCGATCTGCGTGGAAGCGTTCTCCAGCGCGCTGCGCGAACGCGTGCGCGACCGGTACCCGCTGCCCGACCATGAGCACGTCAACTACGAGGTCGTGGGCGACAAGCCGTGGTCCGGTTTCAACTATTACCTCGGCAATTTCACGTCGACGGTCGCGATCAATTCCGATTTGAAACAGCACATGGGCAACTTGCCCGCGCTGATCGCGCACGAGTCCTACCCGGGCCATCACACCGAGCACTGCCGCAAGGAAGCCGGACTGGTCGCGGCGGGCGAGGACGAGCAGACGCTGTTCCTGGTCAACACCCCGCAGTGCCTGATGGCCGAAGGTCTGGCCGACCTGGCCCTGCAGTCGATCGTGGGACCGGGCTGGGGTCTGTGGGCGCAGGAAATCTACGCCGACCTGGGGCTTCGCTTCGATGGTGAACGCGCCGAACGGTATTCGACCGCGTCGGCGAAGTTGCTGAACGTGCGCCAGGACGTCGCGTTGCTGCTGCACGACCAGCATCGCAGCGAGGACGAAGCTGCTCTGTACCTGCAGCGATGGGTGCTGGCGACGCCGGAGCGGGCGCGGCAGATGTTGCGGTTCCTGTCGTCGCCGCTGTGGCGGGCCTACATCAGCACCTATGTCGAGGGATACCGCCTGTTGGGCGGGTGGCTCGACGGTGCCGTCGACGCGCAGGATCGCGTCGAGCGGTTCGGGCGACTGCTCGACGAACCGCTCACGCCGGGGGCGATCCGGCGGATGACTACTGGATGATCACGCAGCCGCCGGGGTTGAACAGCGAACAGATCAGGTAGTTGAGCTGCAGCAGCAGCGCTTCGATCGGGTTGGACGGTGCGATGGCGGGGGTCACGGGCATGACAGGTCCTTACGGTCGGGGATCAGGTGTAGATGACGCAATTCTGGCCGCCGGTCCAGGTGCAGATCAGCTGCTGAACCGCCATCCAGAACGCTTCCAGCGGTCCTACGGGTGCGAAGTTCATACCCGTGTCATCGGTGCCCGCGGGTCGCGCCGTTACGGTTTTCGCCCTGTTCGACGGCTATCGAACCTGGTCAGACGCATCAGTTCGCCGGTGTGAACTGGGTCTCTCCGGTGGCGTCCGCACCGGTGTTGCGCTATCCCCGTGCTGGGCGCGCGGTACCCGGCCCATAGACTTGCGGTCGTGACGCAGACGACCGCTTCGGTGAATACCCAGTCTCTCGGTGAGCTCGATCCCGAGTTGGCCGCCGCGATGGCGGGCGAGCTCGCCCGCGAACGCGACACCCTCGAGATGATCGCCTCGGAGAACTTCGTGCCGCGCGCGGTCCTGCAGGCGCAGGGCTCCGTGCTCACCAACAAGTACGCCGAGGGGTACCCGGGCCGCCGCTACTACGGTGGCTGCGAGGCCGTCGACGTGGTGGAGACCCTGGCTCGCGACCGGGCCAAGGAACTGTTCGGCGCCGAGTTCGCCAACGTGCAGCCGCATTCCGGCGCGCAGGCCAACGCCGCGGTGCTGATGGCGCTGATGGAGCCGGGCGAAACCCTGCTGGGCCTGGACCTCGCGCACGGCGGTCACCTCACCCACGGCATGCGCCTGAACTTCTCGGGCAAGCTCTACGACGTGCACTCCTACGGCGTGTCCAAGGAAGACCACCGCATCGACATGGACGAGGTGCGTGACATCGCACTGAAGGCCAAGCCGAAGGTGATCGTCGCCGGTTGGTCGGCCTACCCGCGTCACCAGGACTTCGCGCGATTCCGAGAGATCGCGGACGAGGTCGGCGCCTACCTGTGGGTCGACATGGCGCACTTCGCCGGCCTGGTCGCCGCCGGTCTGCACCCGTCGCCGGTGCCCTACGCCGACGTCGTGTCCTCCACCGTGCACAAGACTCTCGGCGGCCCCCGCTCCGGCCTGATCCTGGCCAAGCAGGAATTCGCCAAGAAGCTCAACTCCGCGGTGTTCCCCGGCCAGCAGGGCGGCCCGCTCATGCACGTGATCGCCGCCAAGGCCGCCGCGTTCAAGATCGCCGCCACCGACGAGTTCGCCGACCGCCAGGTCCGCACCCTGTCCGGCGCCCGCATCCTGGCCGAGCGTCTGCTCGGCGAGGACGTCAAGGCCAAGGGCGTGTCCGTGCTCACCGGCGGCACCGACGTCCACCTGGTCCTGGTCGACCTGCGCAACTCCGAACTCGACGGCCAGCAGGCCGAAGACCTGCTCCACGAGGTAGGCATCACCGTCAACCGCAACGCCGTCCCCTTCGACCCGCGCCCCCCAATGGTCACCTCCGGCCTGCGCATCGGCACCGCCGCCCTGGCCACCCGCGGCTTCGGCGACACCGAATTCACCGAGGTAGCCGACATCATCGCCGCCGCCCTGGCAGGCACCGCCGACACCGAGTCGTTGCGCGCCCGCGTCTCCCGCCTGGCCCAGAGCGTCCCGCTCTACCAGGGCCTGGAAGACTGGCGCCTGCTCGGCTGAGCCGAAAGTCTTTACCCGACAGCCCCGCTGATCATTCAGCGGGGCTGTCGTGTTCTCGGGTGACCCGTCGGGTGGTGGCTCTGCGTCGCCGCGACACAGGGTGGGGGGGTGTGATTGTCGGAACACACAAAGATTTGGCGAATTGCCTACGGGGCTACTGAAATACGGCATGGTCAGTGCGTATGGAATATCGGCGTGAGCTGGCGCGTGAGGTCGGCGCGGTGCACGCGTTCGAGTTGTTGTCCGAGGCCGAGGCCAAGGAGCTGCTCGAGCTGTTCCGTGAGGTGCGGTCGAACGAGGTGCGGGCGTTGAATCGGTCCATCGATGCCGCGATGACCGCGATGCCTGCTTCCCTGCGCACCGTCACGCGCAAGATGATCTTCGGGCGCTGACGCGATGATCGAAACCGAACTGGAAGCCCAGACCCAACTCGTCGTCCTCGCGCGCACTCTGCACGTGCCGCCGCAACATCTCGCACCGCTGGCTCGCCTCGGTGCGGTGCATCTTTCGGCGATGCACGAGCAGATCCTGCGATCGCTGCACGCCGAGCACGCGGAGACCTTCCGACGCGTCCGCCCGCTGGTGCCGATCTTTCCGGTCGGCCTCGGCGTCGCGCTGTTCGAGCGGGTGGTGCCGCCGGTGCTCGCGGCCCGGTTCCTCGGCGCGGTCGGCATCCACCATCCGCAGAAATGCGCGCAAGCGTTGTGCGCGGTCGATGCCATCTACGCGGCCGACGGTGCCCCGTTCCTCGACCCGAACGTCTTCGAACAGTTGATGCGCTACGGCAGACCCGAGCCGATCACGTTGATCATCAACGAACTGCTGCGCCGACGCGACTACGTGACCGCGGCCCGGTTCCTCTCGGTGGTGAACGAACCGCTGATCGCGGCGCTGGAACAGTCCGTGCTCGACGACGCGGGCCTGATCTTCACCGCCGCCTACTCCTACCCCGCCCACACGCTGAGCCAGATCGTGCGCCAACTGCTGAGCGGCCCCCGCCAACGCATTCCGGGGATGCTGCAAACCGTACTGGCCGGACCGCCCACCCTGCACCACGCGATGCTGGCCCTGTTCTGCAAGGTCGACCCCGCCGTCGCTGCCACCCTCGGCGACATCTTCTTCGGCCGCGGCACTGCCCACGAGGTCGGCCGATTCCTGCGCACCGCCGTCGACCGCAACGCGTCACCCGCCCTGCTCACCGTGATCGGCAGACTCAATCCTGTTGCCCTGTGGGCACTTTCGGTGAACCCACAGTTCGCCGACACCGGCATCCTCGGCGCGCTGGTCCGATCCCTCGACGGCAAAGACGAAGCCGACCCCTGGCGCGGCCTGTTCGCCCTGTCGGCCCGCCTGAGCGAACCGGCCCGCCGCCACATCGCCGCCACCCTCGCCGAACTCGACGAAGCCTCGGTGGCAGCCCTGCCCGCCCACGCCACCGACGCCACCTACTGGCCGGCCCTGCTGCAACTGCTCGCCGAATCAGAACCCGCGGCCCAATCCCGCGTCGCCGAGATCTGGTCCCGCCTCACCCCCGAATGGCAAGCGGGCATCGAACGCCACATCCGCGAAAACCGCTACGACACCCGCCTGAGCCGCATCACCGAAGCGCTCACCACGGTCACCCCGGAAGAAGTGTTCTTCCGTCGTCGCCAGCAGATCCGTCAACGGGGAGAAGACCACTTCGCGTCGTGGTGACAGCCGCCACAGCCGCTCGCTACCTTCTCGAGTCCGTGATGAAATCGCGATTCATGTCGAGTAGCACATGGTCTGCGGTAAGGAGTTGGAGCCCTTCGCAGTTGGCTTGAGCAACGATCAACCGGTCGAATGGGTCGTGCTTGGCCAGTTCCGGGAACTCGCGCAGGCCCTCAGCATGCTCACCGGTGACGTCGAGAACGCTCAGGCCCTGAGTGGTCAGCAACTCGGTGAACGCAGGCGGAATGCTGAGTTTGCCCAGCATCGACTTGATTGTCAGCTCCCACACCGACGCCGCGGAGACATAGACCTCCGCGGTGGTGGAAATCGACTGACGAGCGGCGGCTCCCAGTCGAGGATTGCCATCGAGCGTCCACAGTGCGGTTTGGCTGTCAAGCAGAAGCATCGGCGTCGTCTCCGTAGAACATCCGCTGAATGTCCGCGTCGACATCGAACGCCGCGTCGTCGTAGGTGAGTTGGCCACGCAGGCCGCCGATGGTAACCGGGGCGCTTCGATGCGGCACAAGGTCGGCGATGGGATGACCTGCCTTGGAGATCACGATCCGCTCGCCCTTGGACACCCGCTCGAGCAGCCTCGACAGGTGCGTCTTCGCTTCGTGGATGTTAACCGTCGTCATTCCTCGGATTCTACCGGACTTAGTTCAACTTAGTCTATGCAAGCAGGGGCTCGCGGACTCAGCGCCACGAATCGATGACGTCGGTCGCGTCCCAGCTCGCGTGGATCGAGCTGGAATCCCAGCCGGGCGATCAGACTCAGGTCGACATCGGTCGCCAGCTTCCAACGAAACGACGCGTCGGCGAGGTCGACGGCGTACACGGCCCGCGATATCGACTGGACCACGCGTCCGTGGCCGAACCGTGGACAAGGTGCTGCCGCGATCGCCGTGAACAGGGCTTCTGTGGAAAACTTCCGCGATTGTGGATAACGCTCAGTTCACCAAGGGGTGCAGAGCCTGACCGACCCGGTCGACCACGCCGGGCTCGTGACCGTTGGCGATCATGTTCACGATGATCCCGTCGACCCCGAGGTCGAGCACTCTGGTTTGGATCTGTTCGGCGACTTCGTCTGGGGTGCCGGCGAATTGGCGGTCGGCGACGGTTGCGCGGCGTTCGGCTTCGGTCAGGGTCGAGAGGTCGATTCCGAGACGGGACAGGCTGTCGGACTGCATCTTTCGGGCCCGATCGCCGTCCTCGTCGACAATCACCAGGGCGAGGAAGCTGGTGTCGAGGGTGGCAGGGTCGCGGCCCGCCTCATCGCAACGTTGGTGCAGCGCATCGAGTTTGCGCGGCAGCTCGGAAGCGTTGCAGATGATGTTGAGGTGATCGGCGAACCGAGCGGCCATCCCGAAAGTCTTCTTCTCGCCACCGCCGCCCAGCAGAATCGGCAGGTCGTCGCGGACGCGCGGCTCGTTCATCGCGTTCTCGGTGCGATACCACTGACCGTCGAAGGTGGACCGCTGCCCGCGCAGCATCGGCGTGATGATCTGCAACGCCTCGTCCAGGCGCTCGAACCGCTCGGTGAACGTCCCGAACTCGAACCCGTACTGCCGATGCTCCAACTCGAACCACCCCGCCCCGATCCCGAGCACCGCCCGCCCACCACTGACCACATCGAGCGTGGTCACGGTCTTGGCCAGCAGCGCCGGATTCCGGTACGTATTCCCAGTCACCAAGGCGGACAACTGAATTCGCTCAGTTGCCGTAGCCAAGCCGGATAATGCCGAGTAAGCCTCGAGCATCGGCTCCTCGGGCGCCCCGATCAACGGCAGCTGATAGAAGTGATCCATCACGAAAGCAGCATCGAACCCCGCCGCCTCCGCCTCCCTGACCTGCGCGATCACCGCGGGGAACAGCTCCCGCACCGACGAGGTGTTGCCGAAATTGGGCATCTGATAACCGAGGCGAATGCTCATGTCATCGACGATAGGACCTGGAGTGCACTCCAAGTCAAGAGTGGCGATCGCCTCGACGAGACGGGGTACTCACCCACGGTGAGCCCCGAGCCTATCCTCGCTCGTGGTTGTCGATGATGCCGTCGCGGACGATGCTGTGGCATTCGTCGGCGGTGAGTGGTCGATCGAAGTCGAGCACGGGGATCTCCATTGGTGCATGGGCAGAGGAGGTCGTGCTGTGATGGGGATTTGCTAAGGCGGCATCCATGTCGGAGCGGCGTACGGCGGGCAGCGTGTATCGCTGCGGCCTTTCCGGTACCGGACTGTTGCCGACGACCAGTAACGGCTTGATCAATCCGATCATCCATACCCCGAGTAACCAGCGGAATCGCGGATAGCGACCGGTGTCGCGGTCGACGATCACCAGGTCGAACATCAGTTTGCCCACGGTGGTGTGGGAAAACGTTTGCAGCACAACGCGATCGAGAAACGACACGACGAGGAAGGCGGCGAACGCGACTCGGGGGTCTACCGGTGGCAGATCGACCGTGCGTGTGGGAGCTGTCATGGTCTCGATAGCGAGTGCGATTCCGGCGGCGAGGGTCAGGTGAATTGCGACGTCGGTCAGGTAGGCCAGCCAGCGGCGGAGCTTTCGCGGTGTCGGGTACCGGGTGTCGCCGAATCCGCCGAAGTCGGGTGGGGGCTCGACAGTGGGAGAGCCCGGCGGCGGCACCATTCTCAGGTGGCCGTCGACCCGCTTCGCGGTGTATCCGTTTGCGGCGACAGTTGGAGATTCATCGGGCTGTGGTCCGTGTTCGTCGCTCGAAGTCGTCGTTCCGCGATCGTTCGTGGAAGTTTCGTTGTGTGCGGTCATCGGTGTCCTCCGTGCGTGTGATCTCGCGGGCGGTCTTTCTGCCGGCGGAGCTGATGCCCAGCAGTTGTTCATCTGCTGCCATCGGTCCGAGGCTGTACGGCGAGGTCGCGACGCCGTACAGCTGGCAGGAAGTAGCGCTCCGGGCGATCGGGGCCTGCGCCGCCGCCCGGGAAGCACCCCGATCATCGCACCCGCGTTGGCGCGCAGCGCATTTCAGTCTTGCCGTGCTATCGCCCGCTGGGCAGCGGGATTGCTGATGAAGACGATGCCGGGCGATCGATGTATGTGCCGCGACATCGAGCAGGTAGGCGAGTATGCGCCTGAGCGTGCAGGGCGAGGGGAATCTGTCATCGTCGAGGCCACCGAAAGAGTTGACCTTCTGGGTGCCCCTTCGGTGGTCGCATCATGAGACCGAGACCGGTCCGCACGAGTGTGAAGCAGTTTGCGGCGGTGCGGACCATCATCGTGTCGAAGGCCCGATGACGCCGTCGCCGACAGCATCCAGGACCGTTGCGGGGCTTGATTGATCAGGATCGGGTGGGGGCGTTGTGTCGGTCGGCGGAGGCTGGGCGCTCGGAGCTCCGGCTTCCACGTCGCGACGGCGGACGGCCGGGAGCATGTACCGTTCCGGGCGCTCGGGGCCGACACCGTCCAGAGCCATGAGGGCGAACGGGAGCTGAATTGCCAAGAGCCCACTGACGAGCCACGAAGCGAGCAGCCAGCGCATTCGTGGATAGCGGCCGGTGTCTCGGTCGATGATGACCAGGCCGAATATGGCCTTTCCGATGGTCGTGTGTGTGATCGCCTGAAGGAGGACGCGGTCGATGAACGAGGCGAGCAGCGAGAAGCCGATCACCGCGGCCCCATTGATGTGCAGGCGGTCCCATTCCCCGTGCACCACCGCGAATTGGGTTGCGGGGGAGCTGACGAAAAACATGCCGAGGCCGATCGTCACGTGGATGGCGATATCGAGCAGGTAGGCGAGTGTGCGGCGAAGTCTTCGTGGGGAAGGAAATCTTTCGTCCTCCACTCCGCCGAAGAGTGGGACCTGTGGGGCAGATAAAGTCATCTGTGTTATGACATGGTCCGGGATTTAATGCGCATTGTCGAAAGAGTGCCAACGTTCTACCGAAGACATTGTTCCGAGCTCCGCTCGAAGTTCAGGATTCGCAACATAAAAGTCGAGGAATCTGTAAAGGGTTATGCTGTCGACGGCTAGTCTTGGGCATTCTACGACGATCCAACCGGGGTGCGACATCTTGTTCTTGTTCCACGGTCGGCTCGGATTGTCGGAAACTTTGTAAAACGGACGGTTGTAGCGGTGGATCCATTGCGCTGAGCTGAGTCCGACAATGTTGAGCAACCGCTGCAGGGGTTGTAGATTGAACGACGCATGGAGTCTATTGACGTCGGCCCAGTAGAGGGTGGTCTGTGAGCTCCAACCGTGATGGACGATCGAATCAGCAGACAGGACCAACTTCTCGGGCCGTAGCTCACCGGTGGCAGCAAGAACTAGCGGAATGACTAACACTGACCCGAGAGCCGCGAATATGATAAAGAGCGGCCAGTGTACGCCCTCTTCAGAGGTCGCGAATCCGTATGAAGCGAGCAGGAATATCATCGCGAAGCACAGATACATGGCTTGAGGTAGCCAGAAGTATAACTTGGATCCGGGCACAATCAGCAGGGACTGTTCACCTTCTTTTGCGATACGTACTGGGCGTTTGAAAAACGGTCCGGATTGAGGTCGAAGCGCAAGTGCGAGCGCGAGCGCCATGCTGATCCCGAAGAGGATGACATATTTTGAAGCGCTGACAGCAGTGGGATCTCCGCTACGAAGCATGGAGACGCTGATCCCTGTAGTGAGGATCGTGAGCAGTGATATGGCGAAGATCGAGAGTATGCGGCGGCGTGCGAAACCTCTAGGTTGAATAAACCACGGGTCTACTATCGCTCGATTCTCAGAATATTGCATTCCAGCCTTTCGAGACCACGCCGCCAATAGCATCTCCGGCACTGTCCAGCGCACTCAGTCCACCGTCCACAGCGCCGCCGACGCTGAGCCCTTCGGTGTACATCGAGTCCACCGCTCCTGAGGTGAAAATGCCCGCACCCATACCCGCGCCCGCGCCGATGATGGCGCCAGCTGCAGCTCCCACGACCGTCCCTGGCCCCGGTACGATTGATCCGACTGCGGCGCCGATGGCGACCGAGGCGGCGAATCCGGCGACGCCGGAAACGACCGCCTGCTCGACGGGCTTACCGTTGGCGATATCGTAGCCGATTCCTGCTACGGCCAGCGCGCCGCCTACCTTGAATCCGAGTGACTTGCCGGTGGCTTTCGCCTTGTCGGCATCATCCAATGCTTTTGCCGCATTTTGCATCTGCTCCCGCGACCAATCAACGTCGCGGTAGATCGTCTGTGCGGGTGACCCCGTGGCATTTTTGGCTTCGATCAGCGCCTTCAGTGCATCGCTGGAAGCTAGTGCGGCAGTCGATCGCAGCATCGAGGAGTTCATCATGGCGCGTGCGGCCGCTCCGGCGCCGACTAAGTCGCCGACAACGAGGAACCATTTGTCCTGAATGTCGTTCATCATGTTCTTGAACGTGTTTCCCCAGAAGGTCTCCCGTTTTCGCACGCCGTCAGCGGCTTGGGTTGCGTTATTGAACGCTGCGATTTTATCGGGATCATCACCACCGGGTTGTTCGATAACCTGCTCTCGCACAGTGAGTCCGGCGGCGCCGGCCTGTTGGCGAATCGTCGACATGTCGGTCTGGGCGAGCCGGACATCGTTGGCCAGGTTGTCGAAGTGGGTCGCATACGATCGAACATCGTCGGCGAAGGTATCGGTCTTCGTGTATGCGCCGCGAATTTTGGTGGCGAACGCATCACCGGACTCACCGTCCCAGCCCGACTCCGCAAGCATACGAACCGCGTTGAGGTCAGTGGCGGATATGTCCAACTGGCTGGCCAACGTATCCCGCAGCCAGCTGGCCACGGCGTGGATACTGTTCGGATCTCCGTCGATCTTGGTATTCAGGGCCATGATTTACACGACCTTCCAATTTTCGCGGAGGATCGCATCTGCGGTCGTGTCGTCCTGCTCTTTATATTTGGTTGCGGCTTCGGTGACTGCGTTGCCGCTCGCCCCCATCCCGAGAACGAGGTTCCCCGCGCTCTCCAAGAGCACGGACAGGATCGCCAAGACGGACGGCGTCACGACCCCGGCATCGACAGAAGCCGGGGTCTTATCGCTCGTCGCGTCCAACTCTGTACTCGATTTGACAAGTGTTTTCGAAATCGTAGCGAGGGAGTTTTGGTCGATGTACAGCTCTGCCATGTCAGGTTCGCAGCCTGTTCTCTTCGGGAATCTCGAGGTCGAGGAATAGCAGCTCGAAGGGCTGTGCCAGTTGGAGGGCATCCAGCGCGGCTGTCGGGGTCCACATCCACGGCTGATCGGAACCGCAGCACTGGTATAGGCGATCCAATGCCGAGTATGCCAGGCACGCAACACGGCCGTCCTTGGTCTGTCGGAGCATGATCTGAGCGTCTTCGACCCGCTGAACCTCCGCCAGCACAGGCAAATAGACCACGGGTGGGAATCCCGTTGGAAGCGGCGTGGCCCGAGGATTGCCGGTCGCTTCGGCGCCGACAGAACCGGAATTGGTGGTTACATCGGATTGCAGGTCTGCCGCCCGTTTGACGATCGCGTCGATTTCGCTCTGACAGGTGTTGACCGCGGCAACGGCGGAAGTCAGTTCGGATGCCGCTCGGTCCAGCCGCGCCTGTGCCGCAGCCAACTGGGTCGAGGTGGCAAATCGTTCGTTGGCGAGACCGAAATCGGGGTTCGACTTGGCGCGCTGGAGGACTTCTACGGCTCGAGCATGGTTTGCGCGGGCCGCGGCTGCCTCAGAATCGAGAGTTCGAGCGGTTTCGTGTGCCGCAGCCAAGGCGGTGTGCCAGTTCTGTACTAGGCGAGCCGAATTCTCCAGGGAGGTCCGCGCGTGTTCGAGATCGCGCGTGAGAGCGGTATCGAACCGGGTGCGGGCGGTGCTGCGTTCCTGGCCGAGGTGAACGTTGTTGCTGCTGGGATGAATTCGGGCGAGGAAGGTGTTGGTTTCGGCTACTGCAGTTGCCGCGGCTTTGACCATTGTGTCGAGTGTTGCAACGTCCACGGCGTTGCCATGGACGGGGTTGAAGCCAAGATTCGGGTATAGGTTCTCGGTCACTTCCAGTGTTCTCCCCGGTTGATTACTTACTGGTTGGCATTGAGGTCAGGACATCGCAGCAGCTACTTGGTTGGAAGCGAGGCTTCGACGGTGCGGGCGGCTTCGTCGATGTGGTCGCAGCCGACCCAGTCGGTGAAGGCGGCCGAGCTGGAGACGCTGACCTCGATCGTCTGATCGGGACCTGGCATCACGATGTTGCACGCTTCGGCCGCGCGTGAGCTGTGAAAAAGTGCTTCCTTGCCATTCACTGTGGTCGGCCTGGCGCCCTCGTAGTTTCGGGCGCGCATCTCATCGAAGGTGATATTGGTTGATGAAATGGTGAGGTAGCCGACGTCGAGCTGTTGGCCGCGGATGTCTTCTTTCCGCGAGAACTTGCAGCCGATGAAGGCGTAGTCGTCGAAAACGAAATCGGTTCTTTTTCTGGTTGCTGGGTCGAATCCCAGGGCTGCCGGAACTGCATCGCCTATTCGGGTGCAGGGGTCGAACGCGACGGGCTTTCGCGAACCGGGCGGTTGTGATGGTGCGGAAGCGACCGGCGCCGCGATCGAGATCGCAGGCCCAGTGGAGGTAGACGAACCGTTCGGATCCTGGGTAGGTTCCGGAGAGCAGCCGGCGAGCATCCAGACACCGAGGACTGCGGTGGTCATCGCTGTGCATAGGCGCATCATCGGGCCTGACCTCCGATTGCGCTCTCCAACAGTGCGATTCTTCGCTGGTTGAGCGTGTCGGCCTCGGAAATTTTGTTGGCTGCGCAGAGCAGGCCTTCTTGCATCTGCATCGCGGCGTCGACCAATTGCGTGAGGACGTCGATTCCGTCAGCAGCCTTCTGAGCGAAGCCCTGCTGCAGTTCGAGTCCAGAAGGAAACCCTCCGAATCCTCCAGCCTTTTGCGCATCATAGAAATCCTGGCGAAGGCCGAGAAGGTCTTGAATCATCGTGTCGTACAACGAGACAACCGCCATGACCGCCGTTTCATCGAAGCTGAATTCCCCGGCCCGCGCGGACTGGGTGAACGACGAGATCTCTTCTCGGCCGTAGTCGATTTCGATGCTCATCGTTCATCCTGTCGTTTCGGCTTGGAGTGGAAGTAGCCGCGTTTGCTGAGTTCGCGGGTGAGGATCGTGGAGTCGGCGGGGGTGACGGTGGTGTCGTTGTCGTTGACGTCGATGAGGTAGCGGCCGCCGGCGAATTGGCCTGGGGGGATGTCTATCCAGCTCAGGTATTGGGTGGGGCGGTGGGTGCCGGGGTCGCGTTCGATGACGAAATAGCCTTCGGCGCTGCGGGGCAGGCGCATGAGTTTGCGGATGCGTTCGTCGACGGGGAGGCGGCCTTGGGCGTCGCGGGTCCAGTGGGTTTGTTGTTCTTCGCCGCGGACTCGCGGGGTGTAGCCGAGCATCGGGCCTGCGCCGCCGGGGTCGGCTTTGGGCAGGATGGCGGCCAGGTGGGCGGGGACCAGTGCTCGGGAGACCAGGGCTAGGCGGATGTCGCTGCCGCCGTCGGGGGTGATGCGTTGTGCGGCAACGACACCGAGGCCGTCCAGGGCTGCACCGTGGCTGCGGATCTCGGTGGTGCCGATGGTGCTGACGCTGGCCACTCGGGTGTCGGCGTTGGACATGATGGTGAAGACCGCGGACAGGCCTTGGTCGCCGCCTCGGGGGAAGCGTTCGCTCAGGACTGTTCGTAGTTTGTCGGCGGCGTCCGCGGTGGTGGGGGTGGTGCGGACCGCTAGGGGGTCGGGGTGGTCGTAGGCGTCGTCGAAGCGGGTTTCTCGGCGCCAGACCCAGTCGAATTCGTCGCTGGTCAGGGTCCAGGTGGGGGTCATCGGTCAGTGCGCTCGTTTCCGGCGGGAGCGGGCTCCGTCGTGCCGTGTTCGGCGAGTAGTGCCGCGACTTCGGGTGGCAGGGTTGGTGCGGTGGGTTCGATCGCTGACCTGCTGGGTGTGGAAGTTATTGGGGTGCTTTCGGTTTCGACAGGCTGGTCGAGCAGTGATGCGACCGGAGGCGCGGCAATGGGTGCTGCGGTGGTGGTCGGGGTTGGTTCGCTCGGCTCGAGGTCGGCGCCGATGACTCCGGCGAGAACGTGTGTGGTGTCGAACAATTCGGGCTGCACGCGGCGTAGGTAGTCGGGGGAGCCGTGTTCGGAATCGTCGTCGCCGGGCTTGCGGCCTGCGCCTGCCCCTGCGCCCGGCATCATGCCCATGCCGGGTCCGCCTACGCGCGAACCCGCGGACGGCCCGCCTTGGGCGAGAGCTGCTCCCACACCGGGTGATTGGGGCTGACCCGGCACCGCCGCGCCCGGGGAGCCGAGACCGCCGGGTGAACCGCCGCTGCCCAGCGGCGAACCCGTGCCGCCCGATGGGGAGCCGCCGCCGAGCGGGGAGCCTGCACCTGCCGGGTTCGAGCCAGCGGGCACGGTTGATGCCGGAACCGTGCTCGCTGGGGACGTGCCGTCGGCGTCCGTCGGCGTCTTGCTCGGACTCTCCGGGGCTGACGAATCGCCGTCGTCCGACTTGGGTGATGCCGGGCTGCTCGGCTCTTCGGCGACGGGAGTCTCTGGTGCCGTTGGTGTTTCAGCGGTCGGACTGCCCGCCGATGGTGACCCCGCGCCCGGCGAACCACCGCCCGGCGACCCACCTCCGGAACCGTCCGGTCCGCCACCGGACCCTGGTCCGCCGGGCACCACCGAGTAGGACGGCACACCGGACCCGGTCGGCGGGATGGTCGGGGTGTAGATCCGGTTCATGGTCGCCTGCGCGTCCAGCTCCGCTTGCCGCTGCGCCTGCCGGTCGACCGTCGCCACCGCAGGGTTGGTGAGGCCGGGAATGACCTGGATGTAGTGGTCGTCGGGTTTGGCCGCGACGATCTGCGCGGTCGGTGCCTGCACGGCCATCCGGATCGCCTCCACGGCGGGTCCGACGATGTCGAGGCGAGTTTTCATCGCCTCGCACACCTGGGCCATCTGCTGGATCGAGGTGTTGAGCGCGGCGATCCCGGCGCGCGCGGAATCACCGCTGGCGCCGGCCCATTCCCCATGTGCCAGTAGCGCATTGGCCTTGGTCTGGTGCGTGGTCGCGATCCGGGTGAGCTCGGTGTCGATGGTGTTCCAGGTTTCGCGCAGGGTGTTGATGGTGGTGATGCTCATGCCACCCTGGCCGTTCTTGCCGTGGACGCCGTCGTAGATCTGCTGGTGGGAGAGGCCGTCGAACTGGTCGACGGTCTTCACATAGTCGGGATCGGTCCCCGCGAGCTTGTCGCGCAGCGCCTGGTCGATCGACTGCGTGCGCGTCAGCGCGTCGATGACCTTCTGGTTGTTCGGAAACACCGCGGTCAGCGCCGCCGGGTCGAGATTGATGAACGGAAATAGCGGATTGGATGGCGGATTGTCACCGGTCATTTCGTGCCCCTCCCACAGGTGATTCGGAGGCGTTCGCGGCGACCGCAGATCGCCCCCACGCCCCACCAGCAGGCCATCTATAGATGGCATCGGCCAGTCGCGCACATAATGCCATCTATAGATGGTCGACGCGAGAGCGATCCCTCGGAAACCTCATGGAGATGTCCGAATCCGCCGTCGAGAAGCAGCTCATGGCGATTTTGGGGCAGCACCTGGCGACTCTGCGCGAGGCCAGCGGCCTCACTCAGGAGGCGGTGGCGGAGGCCGCGGGCATCAGTCGCAACTACTACCAACTGCTCGAGAACGGCATGGGCAATCGCAAGACGAAGAAGCCGCCGAACCCGCGGTTCTCGACGCTGATCGGGCTGAGCACGGCCCTGAACACGACGGTGCCCGACCTAGTCGATGTGATGTTCGGACGAAGCGCGAGCTGATGCACTCAGGCCGTTGGCCCTGGTAGGTCAGGGCCGTAGCGCATCTCCCGCTACGTGGGGCTGGCCGGGTTCGAGAACCCCTCGGAGCCCCTGTCGTAGCCGTCCCGGATCTCGCGGACGGCATCGGCGCTGGAAATAGTCGAGTGGCCGGTAATCCCGAGCCTGCCCTGTGTCTGTTTCAGGTCGGCGTTCCACTGGGCGATGGCGCGACGCTGCAGCTCCCGCTGGACATCCGCCGCCATGAGGTCCCGAACGTACTCCGACACCGACTTGTGCTCAGCGTTGGCCTTCTCCGCGATGATGGCGGCGACGTCATCGGGAACATCGCGAACCCGGACGGTTGCCATGGTCGGGCCTCCCGGTGAGGGTTGGTTGCTGTTAACCCATCGGTCGCACCTTGAGGTTCGTCGGCGGATCTACAGCACGAGGTCGGTCAGTTGGTCCCAATCCAGGTTGATTCGGATGGGTAGTTCGACGGCGAATGCCGTGCCGGGCTTCAAGATTCGGGCGAGGCGATAGTGGCCGACGCCGTGGTCGAGGGCGTAGGTCTCGATGGAGCTGACATCGGTGTCGGTGATGCTGACCAGCCAGTACCAGGGGATGCCCGCCGCCGCGTATTCGCTCATTTTTTCGAGCCGGTCGGTCTTCACATGGCTCGGTGAGATGACCTCGACGGCGATTTTCAGATGGCGGGCGGGCACCGGTCGAACCTCGGACGGCACACAGTCGAACAGTGCGACATCCGGGCGTCGGATGGTGGCTCGAGGTATCTCCCAGAGCACCACGTCGAAATCCTGGTTGGTATCGAGGCAGGACGACGGGTCCTCGGACATGTAGTCCTTGGCTGCGGCTTCGAACATCGCGAGCAGGCGATGGACGGCTTTCTGGTGCGCCCGCGTCGGCGACTCGCACCGCACAGCGTCGCCGTTGACGACCTCGACCAGGCGACAGAACTCCTCGGGGAGTTCGCGCCAGATGTCGACGGTGATCGGCTCGGGCTGAACATTGTCCGGCCGCGCCCAATCGAAGATCGCTGACATGACTGGAGTCTATCGTCTGTGGCCGTGAACTGGGCTTCAGTTCACGTGGGGTGCGGTTTCGATCAGTGTCGGGTAGTCGAGCAGGTCGATGTCGTTGGCGGCCTTGTCGCCGTACTTCATCATCACGGTGAACAGGCGGGAGCCGAGGAACCAGTTGCGGAGTTTGATGCCTCGGGGGGTTTTGGGGGCCAGGAAGGGGCCGGTGTTGCTGTTGCCCGCTATTTTGGCGTAACGCTTCATGATTCGGTTGTAGTGGTCGTATGCCGTCACGTGATCGTCTGTGGCGGAGGCTAGTTCGCCTGCCAGGACGTAGGCGCCGACGATGGCGAGGCCGGTTCCGAAGCCTGCCAGGGTGTTTCCGTAGGCGGCGTCGCCGATGAGGGCGGTGCGGCCTCGGGTGTAGGTGCCGTTCATGCGGACCTGGCTGAGCGAGTCGAGGTGGATGTCGTCGAAATCGGCCAGGTCGGTGAGCATTCGGGGGGTGTGCCAGCCCATGTCGGTGAAGGTTTCGGTGATGATCCGGCGTTGGGCGGCGGGGTCGTTGCGGGGGTAGTCGAGTTCGGGGGAGGCGAACAGGTACATCTGGGGGGCTTTGGGGCCGCCGTCGACGGCGAGTTTGCCGGGGGTGTTGTGGGCGTGGCCGGTTGCTTTGTCGGTGGTCGCGTCGCTCACGCGGGTGCCTGCGACGCAGTAGTAGTAGCCCAGGTGGGCGACGTAGTCGGATTCGGGGCCGAAGGCCAATTTCCTTACGCGGGAATGGATGCCGTCGGCGCCGAGGACGAGGTCGAAGGTGCGCGGTGGACTGTTCTCGAATCGCACAGCCACCGCGTCACCGGTGTCGTGCAGGTCGGTGATGGTGTCGCCGAAGACGTATTCGACTGTGTCGGCGGTCTTTTCGTACATGATCTCGGCCAGGTCGCCGCGCAGGATCTCCAGGTCGCCGCCGGTGAATTCGCCGGACATGACGGCGAGTTCGTGGCCGCTGTCGTCGACGAAGACCAGGTCGGTGGTGCCGGTGCGGCGGGCGCGGACGTCGTCGAGGATGCCCATGCGTTCGAGCACCGTGAGGTGGGTCTCGCCCTTGAAGTCCACAGCCTGGCCGCCTGCGCGCAACGCGGGGGCGCGCTCGACGACGGTGACAGCGAAGCCGTAGCGGTGCAGCCAGTAGGCGAGGGCGGTGCCCGCGACGCCGGCGCCGGAGATGAGAACAGTGCGCATGAGGAGCTCCTGACGAGGAACCGGGAATCTGTGTCCGGTGGATACAAATTAGCGTATGGTAGACACAGTTTCCCGTCAAGGGGTTTTCAGAGAGGATGGGCAGATGCCGCCGCCGACCACCGTCGAGCTGCTGTGGGGAACCGCGCAGCGTCCCAAGCGTGGGCCCAAGCCCGCGCTCACCCTCGACGGGATCGTCGCCGAGGCCATCGTGCTCGCCGATGCCGAAGGGCTGACCGCGCTGTCGATGCAGCGGTTGGCGCAGCGGCTGGGCTTCACCAAGATGTCGCTGTACCGGTATGTGCCGGGCAAGGAACAGTTGACCGCGCTGATGCTCGATGCCGCGATGGGGGAGCCGCCGGATATCGGTGGGGGACAGCGGAATTGGCGGGTCGCGCTGCGTGCCTGGGTCGAAGCGATTTTCGACCGCTACCGCACGCACCCGTGGGCGATCGAACTCACCCTCGGAGTGCGCCCCTTCGGCCCGAACGAGATGGGATGGACCGAGGCGGCGCTGGCCGCTCAGGCGGGAACGGGACTGTCCGGCTCGGAGAAACTCGACGCGATCGTGCTGCTCAACGGTCACGCCCGCAACCTGGCTCAGCAGGTCGCGTCGATGACCGACGGTGGTGAGCAGCAGTTCACCGAGATGATGGTCGCCGCCGCCGACCGGTATCCGCAGGTCCGTGCCGCTTTCGCCGAGGAGGCCGTGGCACCGGCGGGGAAGGGCGGGCCCGACGACGCCCTTCGGTTCGGTGTCGACCGCATCCTCGACGGACTGGCCGTGCTGATCGACCAGCGAAGCTGACCCTGGTCTCACGGCGATCAGCGCCCTAGGCTCGACGCATGAGCGATGAACAGCCCGCCGTCATCACCGTGCGCGAATTCTTCGGCGCGCTCGAACTCGGCGTGGTCGACGAGGCGGTCGAGCTACTGGACCCCGCGATCGTCTGGAAGAACACGTCGCTGCCCACCGTGCGCGGCAAGAACCGGGTCGCCAAGTTGTTGCGCGGACTGAATCGCCCCAAGCTCGGGTTCTCCGCCGACATGCACCACATCGCGGCCGACGGCGATATCGTGCTCACCGATCGCACCGACTATCTGCACGTGGGTCCGGTGCGGATCGGCTTCTGGGTGACCGGCACCTTCGAACTGCGCGACGGGCGAATCGTGTTGTGGGACGACCACTTCAGCAAGGGCAATGTTCTGCGCGGCACCGTAGTCGGCGTCGTGAAGGCGATTACCGGCCGCTGAATTACTGGTGCTTGCGCAGGTAGTCCAGGTAGGTGGGGCGCAGCACGTCGGCGAGCTTGCCGTCGCCGGCGTGGATGTAGTCGTCCAGCATCGGTAACACGTACTTGATGTCGGCCGAGCTCTCGCCCAGATCGCCCGCTTCGGCCTGGGCCGCGGGGATCGACTTGAGCAGTTCCCACAGGAATTTCACGTCGCCGTGGCGCACGGCTGTTTTCACCGCGCGGTCGTGCAGTTCCTTCGACGACAGCTCGTTCAGATCCTGGTCATCGGCCATGTCTGCATGGTAGCCGTCGTTAACGACAAATTCACGACACACCTGTGCCGGTCCGGCAGCGCGGGCACGAATTGGGCGGTAGCGTCGGAGATGCGAGTCGCGTCGGTGTGATTCGTACGGGAGGTCCTGACCGTGACTGAGCTACTCAGTGCGAGAGGGCCGGCACCTGGCCCTCGGGGCGGTTGACGTCAACATCAACCCCCACCAGGACCGGCCGGTCCAGCGAGATCGTTCGCGCGGGTGCCGTGCGAACACCTAAGGAGCCCACCGTGACTGCTACACGCTCCGTTTCCGCTTCCGCGAAGCACACGGCCCCTACCTCCGAGAAAGCCGCGAAAACCACGTTCGTCGTCGACACTTCTGTCCTGCTGTCCGATCCCTGGGCCGTGACCCGGTTCGGTGAACACAGGGTGGTCCTACCTCTGGTCGTGATCAGTGAGTTGGAGGCAAAACGGCACCACCACGAGCTCGGTTGGTTCGCCCGCGAAGCGCTGCGCATGCTCGATGACCTGCGGGTCAAGCACGGCAGGCTCGATCAGGCGCTGCCGATCGGCACCGAAGGCGGCACCCTGCAGGTCGAGCTCAACCACACTGATTCGTCGGTGCTGCCGGCCGGATTCCGGTCCGACACCAACGATTCCCGCATTCTGGCCTGCGCGCTGAACTTCTCGGCCGAGGGCGCGGATGTGGTGTTGGTGTCCAAGGACATTCCGCTGCGGGTGAAGGCCAGCGCGGTCGGTTTGGCCGCGGACGAATACCACGCGCAGGACGTGGTGACGTCGGGCTGGAGCGGCATGGTCGAACTCGACGTGACCGGCTCGCAGATCGACCAGCTCTACACCGATTCGGTGATAGACCTGGATCAGGCACGAGAGTTGCCGTGCCACACCGGCGTTCGTCTGCTGGGCAGCAGCTCCAGCGCACTGGGTCGGGTCACCGCCGACAAGCGGATCCAATTGGTGCGCGAGCGTGAGGCTTTCGGGTTGCACGGGCGTTCGGCCGAACAGCGGATCGCGTTGGACCTGCTGTTGGACGAGAGCATCGGCATCGTGTCGATGGGTGGGCGCGCGGGTACCGGAAAGTCGGCGCTGGCGTTGACCGCCGGGCTCGAGGCGGTACTGGAACGGCGCACCCAGCGCAAGGTGGTCGTGTTCCGGCCGCTGTACGCGGTGGGCGGGCAGGAGCTGGGCTATCTGCCGGGTTCGGAGAGCGAGAAGATGGGCCCGTGGGCTCAGGCTGTCTTCGACACGCTCGACGGGCTGGCCAGCCGTGAGGTGCTCGAGGAGGTGCTCAGTCGCGACATGCTCGAAGTGTTGCCGCTGACCCACATTCGCGGCCGGTCGCTGCACGATTCGTTCGTGATCGTGGACGAGGCGCAGTCGCTGGAACGCAACGTGTTGCTCACCGTGTTGAGCCGCCTTGGCACGGGGTCGCGGGTGGTGCTCACCCACGACGTCGCCCAGCGCGACAACCTGCGCGTGGGCAGGCACGACGGAGTGGCCGCAGTGATCGAAAAGCTCAAGGGCCACCCGCTTTTCGCGCATATCACCCTCACTCGTAGTGAGCGTTCGCCGATCGCGGCGTTGGTCACCGAGATGCTCGAGGAGTACGGTCCCAACGCGTAGATCACCCGGCAATCGGGCCGCGTCTAGGCCCGAATCCGTTTGATTACCGCGAACAGTGGGTATTATCCGCGACGACACCAATCCAGCAACGGCTCGGCGAACATCGTTTTGCCGGGCCGTTGCGGATGTCGGCCAGGCTCCATGTCGGGGTACGCCCCCGGGGGCCACTCGCGAGAGGATGGATATGAACCACTTCGCTCGACGTACTGCTGCCGGGAGCGCCGCGGTCCTGGCTGCGGCGGGTCTGCTGT
Organism: Nocardia sp. NPDC058640; assembly: GCF_042716995.1. Classification (NCBI taxonomy): domain Bacteria; kingdom Bacillati; phylum Actinomycetota; class Actinomycetes; order Mycobacteriales; family Nocardiaceae; genus Nocardia; species Nocardia sp. NPDC058640. The sequence goes on along the minus strand of NZ_JBHXRG010000018.1, from coordinate 30,930 downwards.
TCGCTGCCGGCTGCAGCGAGGAGAACAAGGACAAGGCCAAGGACGCCGTCGCCTCGGTGACGTCGGCGGTGGGTGCACCGGGTGGCACCTCCACCACTGAGCCCGGTGGCATGACTACCACCCCGGGTTCGGAAACCACGTCCGGTTCGGAAACCACGTCCGGTTCGGCCACCACCAGCGGGGCGGCCGGTGAGTCGACTTCGGTCTCCACCCCCAACGGCGACATCACGATCTCCGGCGAAATCTACAAGAAGTACAAGGCGGCAGGCGGCGCGAGCAGCCCGCTCGGCGCTCCCGAGGAAGCCCAGGAGTCCGGCCCCGACGGCGGCGAGTACCAGGACTTCACCGGCGGCACCATCTACTGGAGCAAGGACTCCGGCGCCCACATCGTCTGGGGCGCCATCCGCGAGGCGTGGGAGGAGAACGGCGGCGCCAACGGCACGCTGGGCTACCCGACCAGCGACGAGAAGGACATCACCGGCGGCAAGCAGAGCGACTTCACCGGTGGCACCATCACCTGGGTCAACGGCGTCACCACCGTGACACCCAAGTAAGCAGCAGTACCTGCGCGCGGGGGCCCGGTTACCCCGTAGGTCCCCGCGCTTGCGGCCCAGGTACTAGGTTGTCTGGGTGCAGAAAACTTTGACCGATCGTGAGTTGCTGGATTCGCTGGCCGACGTGGTGGAAACCAACCTGCGTCGGCACATCGAGGTGGCCGACGCCTGGCAGCCGCACGAGCAGGTGCCGTGGTCGGACGGGCGCAACTTCGCCTTCCTGGGCGGCGAGGACTGGACCCCTGAACAGTCCGAGCTCAGCGACACCGCGCGGCTGGCGCTGACCGTGAGCGTGCTGGTCGCGGACAATCTGCCGTCGTACCACCGTGAGCTCGGCAAGCACCTGCGCACCGGTTCCTGGTGGCGCTGGGTCGGCCGGTGGACCGCCGAGGAGAACCGCCACGAGATCATGATCCGCAACTACCTCATGCTCACGCGTGCGGTGGACCCGGTCGCGCTCGAGCGGGCCCGGATGCAGCACATGACCGACGGGTTCAATCGTCCCGCGATGCACCTGATCGACGTGCTGGCCACCTGCGCGTTCGAAGAGCTCGCGGCCGCGGTTCGGCATCGCAACACCGCCGCGCTGGGCGAGAACCCGACCGTCACCGCGATGGCCGAGAAGCTGGCCGCCGACGACGAGCTGCAGGCGGAGTTTTTCGCCGCGCTCGTGGGCGAAGCCCTTGACCTGGTTCCCGATCAGGCCGTGCGGGCCATCGCCGACCGGATCGCGGACTTCCGGGTGCCGCACGTGGACCTGCCCGGTGGCGGTTCCAGTGACGAGGCGCTGGCCGCGGCCGGCATCTACGATCGCGCGAACGAGGCCGAGTTGGTGTTCAAGCCGCTGCTGCAGCGCTGGAACATCTTCTCCCGCACCGATTTCAGCGAAGAGGGCGAGAAGACTCGCGCGGAACTCGCGCACCTGGCCTGATATTCGACCCGCGAACGGCCGTCACCTTCGAAAGAGGTGGCGGCCGTTGCGCGTTCAGCGGTCGACGTCGGCCATGGCCAGGACATCGAGCTTGGCGTCGAGTTCCTCGAGGGAGAGCTTGCTGGGCACCAGGCCGCGATCGATGACGGTTTGACGGATCGTCTTCTTTTCGCGCAGAGCCTGTTTGGCGACGGCGGCGGCTTCCTCGTAGCCGATCGCGGAGTTGAGCGGGGTGACGATCGACGGTGACGATTCGGCCAGGGTGCGCAGGTGGTCCTCGTTGGCGACCAGGCCGCTGATGCATTTGTCGGCGAACAGGCGAGAAACGTTGGCCAGCAGGCGAATCGATTCGAGCAGGTTGCGGGCCATCACGGGGATGTAGACGTTGAGTTCGAACGCGCCACTCGCGCCGCCGAACGCGATCGCGGCGTCATTGCCGACTACCTGCACCGCCACCTGCGTAACTGCTTCGGGCAGAACGGGATTGACCTTGCCGGGCATGATCGAGCTGCCCGGCTGCAAGTCCGGTAGCTGTAATTCGCCGAGGCCAGTTAGCGGGCCCGAGCCCATCCAGCGGATGTCGTTGGCGATCTTGGTCAGGCTCACCGCGATGGTGCGCAGCGCGCCGGAGGCTTCGACGAGACCGTCGCGCGCGGCCTGGGCTTCGAAGTGGTCGCGGGCTTCCCGCAAAGCGTCGATTCCGGTGGTGCGCACCAGTTCTGCCACGACCTTCGCGCCGAAACCGGCGGGCGCGTTCATGCCGGTGCCCACCGCGGTGCCGCCGATCGGCAGCTCGCCCAGACGCGGCAGGGTGGCCAGCGCGCGTTCGATGCCCGCGGTGATCTGGCGGGTGTAGCCGCCGAACTCCTGACCCAGCGTCACCGGCACCGCGTCCATCAGGTGGGTGCGTCCGGACTTCACCACGGTGCGCCACTGCTGCGACTTGTCCTGTAGGGCCAGGCGCAGATGCTCGAGGGCGGGAACGAGTTCGGTGATCACGGCCTCGGTGGCGGCCAGATGCGTCGCGGTGGGGAAGGTGTCGTTGGACGACTGCGACATGTTCACGTCGTCGTTGGGGTGCACGGTCACGCCGTTGCGGGCGGCGATCGACGCGATCACCTCGTTGGCGTTCATGTTGGAGCTGGTGCCCGAGCCGGTCTGGAACACGTCGATGGGGAACTGGTCGTCGTGGCGGCCGTCGGCGATCTCACCGGCCGCGGCGATGATCGCGTCGGCCTTCACCGGGTCGAGCAGGCCCAGATCCCTGTTGACCTGCGCGCACGCGGCTTTCAGCAAGCCCAGCGCACGGATCTGCGCGCGTTCGAGGCCGCGTCCGCTGATCGGGAAGTTGTCCACCGCGCGTTGCGTCTGCGCCCGCCACAGGGCGTCGACAGGGACGCGAACCTCCCCCATGGTGTCGTGCTCGATCCGGTACTGCCCGTCGTCGTCAGCCATAGTTCGACACTAGGACGAGATCGCCGCCGATGGGGGGCCACACACCCGCGCGAAATCCCACAGCCGCGCGAGGAATATTCAGTCCGAGTCCTCCGGCCAGACCGCGCGCACCTCGTTGACGTAATCGGCGGCCTGCTTGCGTCCACATTCCGCGGAGTCGTGCACGCGCGTGGGGTCGAGTTCATTGGGCCCGATTGCCTTGCGGCACAACTCATCCGGGTTGATCACCGTGACCTTCGCCGATCCCAGGTGCTCGAGCTGGTTGGAGATCCGGCCGCTGCGGCGACCGGACAACACGTTGGACGCCAGGCCCACGATGCGGTCGTAGCCTTTCGCCAGATCCAGATTCATCGGCGAACGGACCCCGCCGTCGATGTAGGTGTGGCCGCCGACCGACGCGGCGGGCCACGCGAACGGGATCGCGCAACTGGCGTTGACCGCCTCGGCCAGGGTCACGTGGCTGTCGCGGTCGAAAACCTTCAGCTTCCCGGTGTGGGCGTCGACCGCGGTGATCCATAGCGGGCGCTTGGGCCAATTGCGTTCGGGCAGGCGCGAAGACACCGCGGCCAATCGCAGCACCGGGTCGATCTTCGACGTGCCGCGGGAGGCGCGCGCGACCCGGCGCGCGGCACTGGTGTCGCTGCGGGCGGTGCGCGCCAGCAGCGCCCACCGTGCCACCTGACGCACCGAGAGACGGTTGGGAATCTCGGCGAACAGCGGCCCCAGTTGCCGTTTGTAGAGCTCTTCGGTCGACAGCTTGCTGCGAATTTGCGCGCCGACGACCGCGCCCGCGGACGTGCCGATCACCAGATCGGCCGACCGCAGGTCGATCCCGGCCTCGGCCAGACCGGCGATCATGCCGATCTGCCAGCCGAGACCGGCGATGCCACCGTTGCCGAGGACCAGGGCGGTGCTGGGCGTTCCCATAGTTCGACTATAGGGACGCCCAGCCCCGGATCACGGTAGCGGCGGGTTCGCGCTGTCGTCGCCGTCGAAGTCGACCGAGGAGTACTCGCGCAGCTTCGTGAGGCGGTGGTATGCGTCGATCATGCGCACGGTGCCCGACTTGGACCGCATCACGATCGACTGGGTCGACGCGCCGCCGGCGTAGTAGCGCACGCCGCGCAGCAGGTCGCCGTCGGTGACGCCGGTGGCGCAGAAGAACACGTTGTCGCCGGAGACCAGGTCGGTGGTCGACAGCACGCGGTCCAGATCGTGGCCGGCGTCGATCGCCTTCTGCCGCTCTTCGTCGTCCTTGGGGGCGAGCATGCCCTGCAGTTCGCCGCCCAGACAGCGCAGCGCGGCGGCGGCGATGATGCCCTCGGGGGTGCCGCCGATGCCGACCAGGATGTCCACGCCGGACTCCGGACGCGCGGCCGCGATGGCGCCGGCGACGTCACCGTCGGAGATGAGGCGGATGCGGGCACCGGCGTCGCGGGCCTGCTGGATGAGGTCGTCATGGCGCGGACGGTCCAGGATGCACACGGTCAGATCCGACACCGACAGGCGCTTGGCCTTGGCCACGCGGCGGATGTTCTCGCCGATCGGGGCGGTGATGTCGATCGAACCGGCGGCGTCGGGGCCGACGGCGATCTTGTGCATGTAGAACACCGCGGACGGGTCGAACATGGCGCCGCGCTCGGCGACCGCGAGCACGGAGATCGCGCCGGGGGAGCCCTTGGACATCAGGGTGGTGCCGTCGACCGGGTCGACCGCGAAGTCGACCTCGGGGCCGGTGCCGTCGCCGACGAGCTCGCCGTTGTACAGCATCGGCGCTTCGTCTTTCTCGCCTTCGCCGATGACGACGATGCCCTTCATCGACACCGAGCTCACGAGCTGGCGCATGGCGTCGACAGCCGCGCCGTCGCCACCTTCCTTGTCGCCACGGCCGACCCAACGGCCACTCGCCATCGCACCTGCCTCGGTGACGCGGACCAGCTCGAGTGCGAGGTTGCGATCGGGTGCCTCGCGGCGGCTGGGGGCGGGCGAAGATGCCGTCATTGCGGAGTGCCTCCTTGGCGTTGGTGATACCGGGGCAATTGTCGCATTACGAACCGGCACGCCCGTGCACGACCTCCGCGCGATGCCCCCTGGGCGGGCAGGCACGGGCTCGAGTGGATACTGATAGCCGTGTCCCAGAAGAAGCACCGCATTTTCAACGACTATCGCGATCTGTTCTGGTCGTTGGTCCCGTTGGTGCTGGCCGCGGTCGTGCTGGCGGGGGTCGCCAGCCAGTGCACGGTGGCCACGAACGGGCCGACCCAAGGTCAGATCCCGCATTTCGACGCCGATGCCGCGTTGAAGGCCGACGCGAAGTCGCTGCCGTTCCCGATCCGCAACCCGGTGTTGCCGCCGGGGTGGCAGTCCAACTCGGGCAGTCGCGACACCATCGCGGTCGCGGGTGGCGGTCCGGTGAGCACCGTCGGGTACATCACCCCGCAGGGCACCTACATGCGGTTCTCGCAGAGCAGCGCGTCCGAGGAGGCGTTGTCACGGCAGGAACTGGGGTCGCGGTATCCGACCGGGGCCACCGACGTGGCCGGTCAGAAATGGGTGGTCTACTCCGAGCCGACCGAGGAAACCGCGTGGATCGCGGACCTGGGCGGGGTGCGGATCCTGATCACCGGCGCGGGCAACGAAGCCGCGTTCACGACCTTGGCCACCGCGATCACCGCGGCGCCGCCGCTGTCGAAGTGAATTGATCAGCGCACGATCAAGCTGGGTGTGAACGTCTGATTCGGTGGTCTTTCGCCGCTGGTCAGCGCGGCTACCAGCATCCGAACCGCGGCGGCCGCCTGCTCTTCGCGGTGGGTGTCGATGGCGGTCAGTGGCGGGTCGTTGTCGCGGGCGATGCTGCCTTCGGAGGTGATCAGACGCAGGTCGGTGCCGATGGTGCGGCCGAGTTCGCGCGCGGCGGTGACGCATCCCGCGGCCACGGAATCCAGGGGCGCGTAGATGGCGTCGACATCGGGGTGGTCGGTCAGCAGTCGGACGCAGGCGCGGTGGGCGAGTCTGGTGCGGCCGCCTTTTTCGGTGAAGTCGACTGTTTCGATGATGGGGGTTTTGTGCGCGGCGGGGCACCAGTTCTCGTAGGCGGTTCTGGTGGCGGCGGCGTTCTGTCGGCCGCTGGTGTCCACCAGTAGTGCCGGCTGTCGCGCGCCGGTGGTGAGGAAGTGGGTCATGGCCAGGTCGACGGCGGCGTCGCGGTCCAGGGCGACCGAGCTGGCCGGGCCGGGGGCGTGGCCGCCGATGGTGACCACCGCGAGGCCGCGGGCGGTGGCCGCTTCGACGATGCCGTCGGCGGGGTCGGGGTCGATGAGCAGTACGCCGTCGGCGGCGAGGTCGTGGACCTGGTCCTGATCGCCCAGTGGCGGGACGAGGACCAGGGCGTAGCCGTGGCGGAAGGATTCGTTGGCCGCGGCCAGGGCGGTGCGGGTGTACCAGTCCAGGCGGGATTCCTGGTCGTCGACCTGGTCGGCGACCATCGAGGTGACCAGGCCGATCATCATGGTGCGGCCGGTGCGCAGGGCTCTGGCTTCCCGGTTGATCCGGTAGCCGAGTTCGGTGGCGGTGGCCAGGATGCGGGCGCGGGTGCTGTCTTCCATGCGGCCCTTGCCCGCCAGTGCCAGGGAGACCGCGGACGGTGAGACACCGGCGGCGGCCGCGATGTCGCGCATGGTCGGCCTCGGTGGCACACGCACCTCCTTCGTGGTCATCAGGTTACCGAGGGATCGGCGAAGTGCAGCGCGACTACCCGTTCGACAGCTCCGACCAGGGTGTAGAGCACGATCGATGCGGCGGCGACCACCGCGATCGAGGCCCACAGTTGTGGATAGTCGTAGCGGGGAATGGCTTTGAGCATCGACGAGCCCAATCCTTCGCCGGTACCGAGCCATTCGGCGATCAGAGCACCGATCAGCGCGCCGGGCACCGAGATTCGGATCGCCGCGAACAGTGACGGCAATGCGGCTGGCAAGGCGACCATGCGCAATGCCTTGGCTTCGCTGCCGCCGTAGGCGCGGATCAAGTCCATGCTCTGCTGTGGGGCGGCGCGTAGACCGGCCACGATGGTGACGAAGGCGGGGAAGAACACGACGAGGGCACCGGTGATCGCGACCATGGTCATGCCGCGGCCGAACGTGGCGACCAGGATCGGGGCGAGGGTGACCAGCGGGATCGAGCGCAGCAGGGTGGCGACCGGGACGGCGCTGCGTTCGAATTCGCGCGACAGCAGTGCCAGTGCGGCGCCGCTCAGCGCCAGGCTCAGGCCGACGACGAAGCCGAGGCCGGCGTCGCGCAGGGTGATGGTGAGGCCGTCGATGATCTGGGCGCGGTGGGCGGGTTTGCCGTCGAACAGGTAGGTCCACACGTCCATCGGCGTTTGGCCGATGCGGGGGCCGATCTGGGGGAAGGCGGCGAGGAAGCCGAACCATACGGCCAGCACCAGCACTGTCGCCAGGGCTACCGAGCCGAGGAATGCCAAGACGCTCTTCATGATTCACCCTTCGGTGCGGTGATGGCGCCCGGTCCGTACAGCCGGGACTGGACCAGCTTGCCCGCAAGCGACGCGGCGAAATACCCTGCGCCAGCGAGTAGTCCGGCCGCCAATGCCATGCCCCAGGTGCGTGGTAGGTCGTAGGAGGACTGGGCGGCGGTGAGTGCCACGCCGACGCCGCTGTCCACACCGCCGAGATATTCGCCGAGGATCGCACCGAGAACCGCTGCGGGCGCGGCGATTTGGAGTGCTGCTGTGGTCGACGGGAGTGCGGCGGGGATCTGGACTCGGCGGAGGCGGTGCCAGCCGTTGCCGCCGTAGGCGTTGACCAGGTCGATGCTGGTGCGGTTGGCGGATTTCAGGCCGGTCAGGGTGCCGATCATGGAGGTGAAGAACACCGAGACCGCGGCCAGGAACACCGTGGGGGTGCGCCCGCCGAACACCACGAGCACGATCGGGCCCAGCGCCAGCAGGGGCACGCAGTAGCTGATCACCGCGAGTTGGGCGGCCAGTGGTTCGGTGCGGGGGAATACGGCCACGGCCAGGGCGACCGCGATGGCGGCGATATTGCCGAACACGAAGCCCTGGAAGGCGCCCCAGGCGGTGATCGACAGGTTGGGGCTGTAGAGGGCGAATCCGTCGCTGACCACCGACGATACGACGGCCCACGGGGTGGGTACGGTCTTGGTGCTGAGCCCGGCGATCGCCCACAACAGGAGCAATACCGCCGGGCCACGCAGTCTGTTCATGCCGGCCGCCGTTCGCCGAACAGCAGGCCCGACAGGTGATCGTGCAGCGCGTGGAATTCGGGGGTGCGCATCATCTCGGGTGCGCGCGGGCGCGGCAGGTCGATGTCGACCAGTTCGATCACCCGGCCCGGTCGCGGCGACATCACCGCGACGGTGTCGGACAGGAACACCGCCTCGCCGATGCCGTGCGTGACCATCAGGGTGGTGGCGGGCTTCTCGGTCCAGATCCGCAACAGTTCCATGTTCAACCGCTGCCGGGTCATGTCGTCCAGTGCGCCGAACGGCTCGTCCAGCAGCAGCACCGACGGCTTCACCACCAGCGCGCGGGCGATCGAAACTCGTTGTCGCATACCGCCGGACAGTTGCGCGGGTTTGGCGGACTCGAAGCCGGTGAGGCCGACGAGTTCGATCAGGCCGTCGATCACCGACTGGTCGATCGGCAGGCCCGCCACCTGCAGGGGCAACGCGATATTGGATCGCACACTGCGCCAAGGCAACAGCGCGGAGTCCTGGAACGCGATGCCCAACTCGTGTTCGGTGCGCAGCTGTTCGGGGGTGCGGCCGTTCACCAACGCCGAACCCGAGGTCGGGGTGTCCAGTCCGGCCAGGATGCGTAGGATCGTGGACTTGCCGCACCCGGACGGTCCGAGCAGGGACAGGAATTCGCCCTGCTTGCTGCTCAGATCCACCTCGGAAAGCGCCTCGACTTTGCGCTTGCCCGCGGTGAATGTCTTTGTCAGGCCCTTGATTTCGATACCGCTCATCGCAGGCCCTGGTTCTCGGCGTACAGCTCGGTCAGTACCGAGGCGTCGAACAGTTGGGCGGCGGTGACCTTCGAACCCGTGCGGCCCAGTGCGGTCACCGTGTCGGAGATCAGGGTCGGCGACAGGGTGAGCAGCCCGTCGCGGCGGGTGTCGGGGGTTTGGATCAGCGGCAACGTGGCATCCAGGAGGGCTCGCTGCTGTGCGGTGTCGAGCTTCTGATCGACGCCGTACTTCTGCACGGACAGGGCGACGCCGCGGTCAGGATCGGCCAGCGCGTCCTTCCAGCCCTTGATCTCGGCGGTGAGGAACGACTTGCACTTGGCGCGGTCTTCGGTCAGCGACTTCTCCGACACGACGAAAACCTGTGCGCACATGCGCAATCCGAAGTCGCCGTACAGGAAGGAAGTGGTGGCGAAACCCTTGGCGCGCAACGCGACCGGTTCATTGGTGGTGAACCCGGACCACGCGTCGACTTCACCGTTGACCAGCGGCGACGGATCGAACTGCACCGGAATGACTTTCACCGACGACGGGTCGACACCATTGGCGGTCAGCAGCGCTTCGAAGGTCGGCAGGTTGTGGTCTGCCACGCCAACTCGCTTGCCCACCAAGTCTTTCGGCGTGCGCAGTGGCTTGGACTCCGGCGACGTGATGCAGGCCGGACTGGTGGACAGGGTCGCGCCGATGATGCGCACCGGCACCCCGCGTTCGATCGCGGCAGCCACCTTCTGCGGGGTGGAGGTGCCGATCCACACCTTGCCGGTGTCGATCCCGGCCTCGGTGCTGGTACCGGCCGCACCACCGGCGAGCAGGTCCACGGTCAGCCCGGCGTCACGGTAGTGACCGTTCTCGATGGCGAGGTATTCACCGGCGAACTGGACGTTCTTGATCCAACCCAGTTGCATCGCAATCGAATTGCCGGTCTGAGTGGAGTGGGAGGCGGCGGGGGAACAGGCGGCCAGGCCCGCGGCGACACCGGCGTATCCGGTCAGTCGCAGGGCATGTCGACGGGAGAGTTGCATGATGGGGCGCCTTTCTCAGTTGCTCAGTCGGTAGGACCAGCCGCTGTTGGGCAGCGCGGTCGAAGTGGAAACAGTGTCGGTGGACACGACGTCGTCGGCCTTGCCCTGAGCCAGCAGGCCGTAGGGGTCGAATTCGCGTTTGAACGCCGCCTCCTTGGGCCCCCACGGCTTCATGCCGCTGGCGGCGAGCACGGGGGTGTGGGTATTGGCGATGAACAGGCCGGCCTGCTGCAATTGGGAGGTGATGTCGGCCAGTTGTTCCTGGCTTTCGAATTCGAAAACCGGCGAGCCCTGGCAGGAAAGGCCGCCGTCGATCCGCTTCATTTCCAGATGTAGCGGGCCGAGTTCGCCGAAGTCGCGATGAATGCGCATGATGGCCTCGTACAGGTCTTCTTGTGGATACAGCGCGAGTAGGCCGATGAGTTTCTTGTTGCGGCGCTGGTAGTGCATCATCGAATGCCCCCAGGTGAATTCGTACAGCGGAGCGCCGTAGGTGCCCTTGCCCTCGAGGCAGCGGTAGCGGATCTGACCGCCGTTGGCGTGCACGAGATCCTCGACATTGGGCACCGACTGCACCGCCGCCATCAGCAGCACCATCGCCTCGCCGTCGGGAACCAGGCCGTCCAGGTCGGGGAAATACTGCGGCAGGGGATGCGCGTGCGGGGAGACGACCTTCTTCAGCACGCCGTCGCTGTTGCAGATATCGACCGAAAAGCGTGCAGCCTGAGCGAATTCCGGGAACGAGATCACCAGCTCATGCCATTCCCAGGCAGGCGACACCGGCAGTTCGACCTCGGTGATGATGCCGTTGGCGCCGTAGGCGTGGTGCACGGTGTTCACGTCGCGGCCGCGCAATTCGATCAGGCGCGGATGTTCTTCCACCGTCATGACTTCCAACGCGGTGATATTGCCGGTGTCGCGCAGAATTCCCCACTGGCAGCTGCCGATTCCGGCGTGCCCGCCCGCGATATAGCCGCCGATCGTGGCCTGCTGTGAGGTCGAAGGGTGCATCCGCAATTCCCAGCCCGACGGGCGGATCGCGGCGTCGATATCGGACACCACCGTGCCGGTGAGCGCGCGTACGGTGCGCGGGACCTGCCTGCCGCGATCGCCGTGCCAGCCGATCACGCCGGTCAGCGCGGTCACGTCGATCACCGCGCCGCCGCTGAGCGGCACACCCTGCCCGAACTGCCCCGACCCCGCGCCGCGCACGGTGATCGGGATGCGGTTGCGCGCGCACGCGGCCACGGCGGTGCGCAGTTCCTCCTTGTCGCGGGGGGCGATGAAGATCTCGGCGTTGCGGCCGCGCAACAGGTCTCGCAGCACCGGGCTCTGCGCGAAGCGGTCGCGGCTCTTGCTGCGCAGCTTGCGGGCGTCGGTGGAGTGGTCGATGGGGCCGAGATCGGTCCGCAGCTGGGTCAGGGCTTCGATAGGTGACATCAGTTGGGCTCCAAGGTGTTTCGGGAGGCTGCCGGGGATCCGGCATCGAGGAATGGGTCAGAGCAGTGCGCGCAGAGCGGCGACACGCTCGTGGACCGCGCCGGGTGCGGTCGGTTCGAAAGGTCCGGTGGACACGCTGCGGCCGGCCACGCGTACGTCGGTGATGTTGGCTGCCGACAGCGCAAGAACGGTGTGCGCGTACAGATCTGGTGACACCGGGCCCGCGCTGGGGCGTTCCGGATCGAGGACGAGGAAGTCGGCGAACTTGCCCGGCTCCAGGCTGCCGACCCGGTCCTGCACGCCGAGTACTTCGGCGCTGCCCAGGGTGTGCATGCGCAGGATTTCGCGGCTGGACAGCACGGTCGCGTCCTTGGCGGCGGCGCGCAGCAGGTACAGCCCGGTGCGCATGTTCTGGAACGGGTCGGCCACATCGGCGCTGGCCTGCCCGTCCACGCCCAGGCCCACCCGCACGCCCGCGGCGCGGTACCCGAGGATGTCGGGGATGCCGGAGCCGAGCCTGCCGTTGGACAGCGGGTTCCAGGCCATGGCCGCGCCACGTTCGCCTGCCTGCGCCACGATCTCGGGGGTGGTGTGAATGAAATGCGCGAAAACCGTGTCAGGGCCGACACTTCCGGTGCGCAGCAACTGCGCGAACTCGGCTTGCTGATGTTCGGTGACGCCGGGGTCCTCGAGATAGTGCAGGTGCTTGCCGATGCCGTACTCGGTGAGCAACTCGATCTCGGCGCGCATGTCCGGCTCGTCCAGCGGCCAGGTGGTGTTGTAGGAGCGGCCCAGGATGCGCGGATCGTCGACGTCGGCGGTGGCCTTCTGGAAACGCTCGATCCCGGCCCGGCGTTCGGCGGCGGAATCGAAACGAGAAGGGCTGTGCGAGTAGACCGTTCGCTGCGGAAGGTCCAGCGCGGCCCGCCACTGACCTTCCTCGCCCGCACCGAAACTGTGCGTGTGATTGCACACGGTGGTGATGCCGTGGCGCAGCAGGTCGCGGCCGCCGTGCACGGTGAACTCGTACATGTCCGACTCGGTGAGCAGCGGACCGTACTTCAGGTGCAGCTGATCGATCCACCCGTAGGTGGAGCAGCCGTCGGCCAGGCCGCGGAACACCGACTGCCACAGGTGGCTGTGCGCCGAGACGAAGCCCGGCAGGACCAGTTTGCCCGCCAGATCCACCACGGTGGCATCGGCGGGAATGCGCGGCGAACCAGGTCCGGTCGCGGTGATGATGCCGTTCTCTACGGCAAGGAATCCCCGGTAGGGGGCGGAGCCGTCGTGCACTGGCACGAACAGTCCGTCGACGAAAATCTCCACGGCATACGCCTTCCAGCCCGAAGGCTGATCAATCGATTTACCAACGAAGATTAGCGTGCCCGGATCGTGTTTCGTGGCCGTAAAGCGTGAATTGCGTTTGCGGGACCGGCGGTTAAGGGCGGTGTTCGCTCAGCTCTCGGTGTCGAGGTCCGCGCGTGAGAGTGCGTCCTCTACCCGGCGGCGCGCACCGGCCAGATGTTGTTCGCAGCGGGTGGCGAGGGCTTCGCCGCGCTCCCACAGCACCAGCGAATCGTCGAGGTCCAGACCGCCCTGTTCGAGCATTTTGACTACGTTGATGAGTTCGTCGCGGGCGCGTTCGTAGCCGAAGGTCGCGATCTCGGCCAGGGTGTCGGTGTTCTCGGAACCGGCGTCGGCCACGGTCACTTCCTCTTCTGTTCGGTGGTTTCGGGGGTCAGGCGTTGGGCGCCCAGTGCCGCGGCGGTGACGGCGCCGTCGGCGACGCGGATGCGCAGCTGGCTGCCCGCGGGGGAGTCGTCGATGCTGCGCACGACGTGTCGTTCGGGACCGGCCACGCGCTGCACGACAGCGTAACCACGGGCCAGGGTGGCGGCCGGACCTACTGCGGTGAGCTTTTCGCGCAGGTGCACGGTGGTGGTGGACTCGCCGCGCAGCAGCTGTTCGACGTTGCGTCGCGCGGCGGTGCGTAGGCGTTCGAGCTCGTCGTGGCGGTGGGTCAGTTCGCGCAGAGGGTCGGAAAGTACTGGGCGCGAACGTAATTGGGTGAGCGTGTGGGTTTCGCGCTGGACCCAGCCGCGCAGGGCGGCGGCCGAACGCGCGCGCATCTCGCGGACCCCGGCCAGTTCGGCGGCGGCGTCGGGGACGATGCGTTTGGCGGCGTCGGTGGGGGTGGCCGCGCGCAGGTCGGCGACCAGGTCGAGCAGGGGATTGTCGGGTTCGTGGCCGATGGCGCTCACGATCGGGGTGCGCGCGGCGGACACCGCGCGGCACAGTGCCTCGTCGGAGAACGGCAGCAGATCTTCGACACTGCCACCGCCTCGCGCCAGCACGATCACTTCCACGTCGCTGTCGCGGTCCAGTTCGACCAGGGCTTCCAGTATTTGCGGCACGGCCGTCGGGCCTTGCACGGCGGTATTGCGGATGACGAAACGTACTGCGGGCCAACGATTCTGGGCCACGGATAAGACGTCTTTCTCCGCAGCGCTGGCTCGCCCGGTGATCAAGCCGATCGTCGCGGGCAGGAACGGCAGCGGCCGCTTCAATCGCGCATCGAAAAGACCCTCGGCCGTCAACAGGGCTTTCAACCGTTCGATCCGCGCCAGCAGCTCGCCGACACCCACCGCACGAATCTCGGTGACCCGCAACGACACCGAGCCGCGCCCGGTGAAGAAGTGCAGCTTGCCGTAGACGACCACCCGGCTGCCCTCGGTCAACGGCACCGGCAGCCTGCGCAAGAGTTCGGGGTCGCAGGTCAGCGACAACGACATGTCCACCGACGCGTCACGCAGCACCAGGAATGCGGTGCGGGTGCCGGGGCGGCTGTTGATCTGGGTGACCTGCCCCTCCACCCAGATACTGCCCAGCCGCTCGATCCACTGGGCGACCTTCACCGCGACCGAACGCACCGGATACGGCTGCTCCGCCGAATTCGCCGGTGCGGCCCGCGCCACGTCGTCTGCAGTCATACGACAGTTCTACGCGGGGGCACCGACACAACCAAAAGGCGGCCGCTGTCGCGAGGACAGCGGCCGCCTGGAACGAGGGTTCTTACTGCTGCGCCTGGACGGTGGCGATGCGGTTGGTCAGCATCGTGACGAACGGGGCACGGGCGCGAGTCTGCTGTTCGAAGGTCAGCAACTGCTGCAGCTCCTCGACGGTGAGCATGCGCAGGCGGGCGCGCAGCTGGGCCAGCGTCATCGCGGGGTAGTCGTAGCGGATCGCGACCTCGGGGGCCACGACCTCCTGCTCGACCGGCTCGACAACCTCTTCCTCGGTCTCGAGCAGCAGCAGCGACGCGGGCACAGCATTGCCGTTGGTCTGCTTGGCCGGCACCTCTTCGAACAGGTCGAAGCGGCTGGCGTGACCGTTGGTGACGGGCGCGGGCTCGATGTCCTCGTCGAAGGTGGCCCACTCGGGCTGCTCGGCCGGGGCCGCGCCCATCCGCTCGAACACACCGTCACCCTTCAGCGCGAGGCTGGTGACGAACTGCTGCACATGCATGGTCGTCTGCAGCACCCGACTCAGGGCGGTGATCGGGAAATTGACCGCGGCGACGGGCAGCCGCCGGGTCTCTTCTAAGGCATACACAGCGGCGCCGGCGGCCACCCGGGCCAGGAACGGAGGTCGAAACATGCCCCCAGCCTGCCGTAAACCCGCTGTGATGCAAAGGACCAGGGCAGGTTTATGTGACGATCGCCGCTGCATCCGACCCGATCGCGCCCATCACACGCACGTAAGCTGTGGACTATGACCTCGGCTATCCCCTTGAACGTCGGTATCACGCGCTCCGCGGGCGCGAACACTGCCGGTGGCAAGCGCGTGCTGCTGGCCGAGCCGCGCGGCTACTGCGCAGGCGTCGACCGCGCCGTCGAAACCGTGGAGAAGGCGCTGGAGAAACACGGCGCCCCCATCTACGTGCGCAAGGAGATCGTGCACAACCGGCACGTGGTGGAAACGCTGCGCGACCAGGGCGTGATCTTCGTCGACGAGACCGACGAGGTGCCCGAGGGCGCGCTGGTGGTGTTCTCCGCGCACGGCGTCGCGCCGATCGTGCACGAGGACGCCGCGCAACGGAATCTGCGCACCATCGACGCCACCTGCCCGCTGGTCACCAAGGTGCACCAGGAAGCCAAGCGGTTCGCCCGCGACGATTTCGACATCCTGCTGATCGGCCACGAAGGGCACGAGGAAGTCGAAGGCACCGCCGGGGAAGCACCCCAGCACGTGCAGCTGGTCGACGGGCCCGACTCGGTGGACAAGGTGACCGTGCGCGATCCGGCGAAGGTGATCTGGCTGTCGCAGACCACGCTGTCGGTGGACGAGACCATGGAAACCGTCGAGCGGCTGCGCGAACGGTTCCCGACGCTGCAGGATCCGCCCAGCGACGACATCTGCTACGCCACGTCCAACCGGCAGACCGCGGTGAAGGCGATGGCGCCGGAATGCGATCTGGTGATCGTGGTGGGGTCGCGCAACTCGTCCAACTCGGTGCGACTGGTCGAGGTGGCGTTGGGGGCGGGTGCGAAGGCTTCGTACCTGGTCGACTACGCGCGTGAAGTGGATCTGGCGTGGCTCGAGGGCGTGCAGACCATCGGCATCACCTCCGGCGCTTCGGTGCCGGAGATTCTGGTGACCGGGGTACTGGAGCTGTTGGCCGAGCACGGGTTCGGTGAGGTGCAGCCGGTGACTACGGCCAACGAGACGTTGGTGTTCTCGCTGCCGCGTGAGCTGCGACCTGCGCGCCGGGACGCACCTTCACAGAGCTGACCTGATGGGGCTGACCTCCTGATATCATTGATATCAGGAGGTAGCGACCATGACAGATATTCTCATTCGTGACGTTTCCGAGGCGGCGATCGAGGAAGTCGACCGCCGCGCCCGTGAATTGGGGATCTCCCGAGGTGAGTTCTTGCGGCGCTGGCTCGCGCGCGACTTCCAGCGGATCGTGCCGGTTACCGTCGGCGATTTGAATCGCGTCGGCGAGCTCGCGCAAGACCTGGACAACCCCGAGGTCATGGGCCGCGCATGGTCGTGAGCCCGCGCCCTTGGCTGATCGACAAGTCTGCCCTCGTTCGCATCGGCGGCACACCGGACGCGCACGTATGGGCCGACCGCATCGAGCGGGGGATGGTTCGCGTCGCTGCGGTCACCCTGCTGGAAACCGGCTACTCCGCGCGCACAGCTGAGGACCTCGACGAGCTACTCGACCTCCCCCCGCTCGTGAGTATGCCTGTCGAATACCAGACGCCCGCCGCGGAGGACCGCGCACTGGAAGTCCTGCGAGAACTGGCCCTGCGCGGTCGGCACCGGGCGCCGTCCATCCCCGATCTACTGATCGCCGCGATCGCCGAACGCTCGAAACTCACTGTCCTGCACGCCGACAAGGATTTCGAGCTCATCGCCGACATCACCGGTCAACCTATGGACCGTCTCCAGTTCGAGGGTTGCTGACCTTCGACGGAAACCAGGCCGACTCCGATGGAGCAAGCCCGGAATGTTCGGGCGGCGATGGTGCCCGCATGGAGCGAAGCGGCGACGTCCGCGAGGGCGTCTAGGCGACCGTGGCCTCGAGTCGAGAACCCGTGCGGCCGCGTAGGACGTGGAGGCGGCTGGGGATGCGTTGGCGCATTTCGTCGACGTGGCTGACGACGCCCACCACGCGGCCGCCCGCGCGCAGTTCGTCGAGCACGCCCATCACGGCGTCGAGGGTGTCGGCGTCGAGGCTGCCGAAACCTTCGTCGATGAACAGGGTGTCCAGCACGATGCCACCGGATTCGGCGGCCACCACATCGGCCAGGCCCAGCGCCAATGCCAGTGAGGCCATGAAGGTTTCGCCGCCGGACAGGGTTTTCGCGGAGCGGATGGCGCCGGTGTAGTCGTCGCGGACGTCGAGGCCGAGTCCGCCGCGTCGGCCGCGCGGGCCCGCCTTGTCCGAGTGGACGAATTCGTAACGGCCACCCGACATTCGACGCAGTCGAAGCGATCCCGCGACGGCGACCTCTTCGAGTCGAGCGGCAAGTACGTAGGAGCGCAACGACATTCGCCGGGTGTTCTCGCCGCGCCCCGCGACCACCTCGGCCAGCGATGCCAGCTCATCGAACTCACGCTGCTTGGGCGCGATCCGCTCGACCTCACCCCACAGTTGGGTGCCCAGCTGTTCGAGCTGGGCGACCCGCTCGGTGGCGGCGGACTGGGCTGCGACCGCGGCGGTGAGCGCGCTTTGCGCTTGGGCGAAACGCTGCTCGAGTGCGTTCAGATCGCCGGGGACCAGCTCGGCGACCGCCTGGATCTGCGGCTCGGCGAGTACCGCGTCGGCATGTGCTCGGGCGCGGTCGGCGGCGGTGAGCTCCGATTCGATCGCGGCTTGCTGCTGCGCGGTCCGCGCGACGGCGGTGACTACCTGCGCGTACGCGGTCAGCAGAGCAACGTCGTCGCGAGGCACGACAGGCTCGTCCGAAATGTGTTCGGCGGGCTCCTCGTCGATCGGATCTTCGTCGAAAAGGTCGAACAGACTGGGCATTTCAGACTCGGCGCTGACCGTGTGGCCGGTCTGTGCGCTCGCGACAGCGGATGCCGTCGTCTCTACTGGCGCGTCGGGACTATCGTCCTCGGGCGATTGCCCTGGAGCAGTGGTGCCACGGTGAGGCGTGACGCCGTCGGCCGAAGACCGCCCAGGTTCAGTGGTGTCGCCGTGTGACGTGACGCCCTCGGCCGAAGACCGCCCAGGCTCAGTGGTGTCGCCGTGTGACGTGACGCCCTCGGCTGAAATCTCGATGGCCTGGTCGGCGGCAGCGCTGCGATCGTCGGCCTCGTCGACCGCATTCGTCCCCGCAGCAGGCGTGAACGAACTCTCGTAACCTTCCGGCACGAGACCCGCTGTGCGGGCGAGGGTTTCGACGCGGGTGGCGATGGTGCGAACGGCCTCGCGGGCGGTGGATTCCTCGGTGCGGGTGGTGCGCAGGGTGGTGGCGGCGGTGATGAGGGATTGCAGGCGGGTGGTGCGGGCGTCGACGGTGTCGTCGGCGCCCGCGGCGGTGCGCAGGCGGGCGGTGAGTTCGTCGAGGCGGGTGCGGGTGGCGGCGATGGTGGCGGTGACGGTGCCGAGGCGGGCGTCGAGGTCGCGGGACTGGTCGTGCAGGGCGGTTTCCTCGGCGCGCAGGGCTTCGAGGCGGGTGGTCAGCTTCGGGGCGCGTTCGGCGGCTTCGGCGGTGTCGTCGAAGCGGTGGGTGGCGGTGCGGACGGCGTCGGCGAGGGTGACGGGGTCGGCGTCGCCACCGCGCGCGGTCAGCGCCTCGATCTCGCGTTCGATGACGCTGATGCGTTCGGCGATCCGGTCGCGTGCGGCTTCGGCGGCCTGCTCGGCGGCGTGCGCGGAGTCTTCGGCGTCTTTGGACACCGCGTCGTCGGTGGGCTCGGCAGGTTCCGGGTGCTCGGCGGACCCGCACACCGTGCACGGCGCACCCTCGGTGAGCGCGCCCGCGAGTTCGGCCGCCATGCCCGCGAGGCGGCGGGCACGCAGATCGAGCACACGCTCCCTGGCATCGAGGTGCACGCGCCGAGCGGTATCGAATTCCGCCTGCGCCCTGTCCAAAGCCGGTCGCTGCCGGGCGATGTCGACGGCAGCAGCAGCCGAGTCCTGCCACTTGCCGAGATCGTTGCGAATCCCGGGCAGCGCCGCGGCCGCATCGGTGGCCTCACGCAACTGTTCCTGCACCGAGCCGATCGCCGCCGGCACTTCGAGCCGCCGCTGCGCCAACGCGGCCGCCCGCTGCGTGAGGCGACCGGCTTCGCGCTCGTGCGCCGCGAGATCCGTGGTGAGCTGGCGCGCGGTCACCGCGTCCGCGCGAACCTCGCCGAGCACGCCGAGCAGCGCATTCCACTGGCTGACAGCCACATCGAGATCGCCCTCGACATCCACACCGTCGGCGGGCAGGTCGATCGGCACGACTGTCAGCACGCCCGCGATATCGGCCGCGGCCGGGGCACGCAGCTGATCAGCCAATTCGATTGCGGCCCTGCGGGTCGAGACCTCGGCGCGGCGGAGGTTGCGGACTGCGGAGCGCGCTTCGTCGATGGCCTGGACGACGGGTTCGGCGCGGCGGGATTGGGCGAGCTCGTGTTCGAGTTCGGTGCGACGGGGGGCCGATGCGGTGTACGCAGCCAGTTCGGCGCGGGCCGCTGCCATCCGAGCGTGCAGCCCGGCGATCCGGCGATGCTCTTCGGCTTCGGTACGTGCCTCGGCCGATTCCTTCTGGCGCAGTTCGGCATTCGTCGTCGCCTCGGCCAGTGCGGTACGCGCGGTCGCCAGCAGTTCCTGCGACCACCTCACCGAGTCGAGCACGCCGACCGACTCCGCGCCGCCATAACCCGCCGCCATACCGACCTTGGTGATCAGACGATCGATCCCCTGTTTACGGGTATCCAAGTCGGCGGCAGCGGCCCGGCGACGGTCGGACAGCCACTGTTCCGCCGTGCCGAAACGCTGTGTGTCGAAAAGCTTTTCGAGCAGCTTTTCGCGTTCTTCGTTCTCGGCGCGCAGGAACTTCGCGAAGTCGCCCTGCGGCAGCAGCACCACCTGGAAGAACTGGTCGGCGCTCATGCCGAGCAGGCGAAGGACCTCGTCGCCGATATCGGTGATGCGCGACAGGTTCTCGCCGCTGCCGTCGAGCCAGGCGAGCGTGGCTTGCGGTTGGATCAGCCGGGTTCCGGTGCCGTCCTTTTTCAGCCGCTCGAACTCGGGCGACCGGGTCAGCCGCAGCAGGCGGCCACCGAGCGTGGCCTCCAGCACGACCTTCGGTGGCGTCTGCGGATCCGCGTGATCGGAGTGCAGGCGCTTGCTCTCGCCGCGCGCGCCGGGAACTTTGCCGTAGAGGGCGAAGGCGATCGCGTCGAGAATGGTGGTCTTGCCCGCGCCGGTGTGCCCGTGCAGCAGGAACAGTCCGTCGGCGCCCAGCGCGTCGAAATCCACGACGGTGGTTTCGGCGAAGGGGCCGAACGCGGTGAGTTCGAGCCGGTGCAGCCTCACGCGATCACTCCGGAGACCGGGTTCACGCGGTCAGCTCCGAGGCAGCCGGTTCCCGGTCGGATCGTGTTCGCACCGTATCGGTTTCGTTCACCGCGGCGGCCAGCGCACGTTCCACCCATGCCATTTCCCCCTTGCTCGGTGTGCCGCGCACGTCGGTCAGGAAGCTCGCCGCGACCTCCGCGTCACGACGACCGTGCACGCGCTCGCGATAGTGCAGTTCCGGATTGTCTTCGGGCCGTGCCCATTCCACGTGCACCGCGTGCGGGAACCTCGCGCGCAGCTTACGCATCGGGTCCACCGGGCGCGTGGTGTCGGTGAGCGTGGCCGACACGTAATGCCCCTCGGCGCAGTCGTATTCGGCGTCGGTGAGCAGGCTGTCGAGAGTTCCGGTGATCCTGCTGAGCCCACGCACCAGCGGCAGGTCGTGACGCGACACCGCGGCCAGCCCCTGCGCGTCGAGGTCGACGATCCACACCGCCTTGCGGTGCGAACTCTCGCCGAACGAATACGGCAGCGGAGATCCGCTGTAGCGCACCGACTCCGACAGTGTCTGCGGCGAATGCAGATGGCCCAGCGCCACATAGTCGATGCCGTCGAAGGCCGACATCGACACCGTTTCCACCCCGCCCACCGAAATGGACCGCTCCGAACCCGTCGCCTCGCCGCCGATCACGAACGCGTGCGCCAGCACCACCGTGCGAGCGCCGGACCGGTTCGCGAGATCGGCGCGAATCCGCGCCATCGCGGCATCGAGGATCTCGGCGTGCGAATGCGCCTGCGGGACACCGAGTTCGGCGCGGGTGATCTCCGGTTCCAGATACGGGATGCCGTAGAAGGCCACGTCACCGTGAACATCGGACAGCACGATCGGCCGGTCCGCGTGCGCGACCTTGGTGCACAGGTGCAGCCCGCCTGCCGCGGCGAAGCTGGCGCCCGCACCTAGTCGGGCGGGCGAATCGTGGTTGCCCGAGGTCGCGATGATCGTCGCGCCCGCCGCCCGGATCGCCTCGAAACCGCGATTGCAGACCCCGATGGCGTCGGCGTTGGGGATGGAGCGGTCGTAGATGTCGCCGGGCACCACCACCACGTCGACCGATTCGCTCTCGACCAGTTCCGCGATGGCCGTGAGCGCGCGCGCCTGATCGGCCAGCAGGTCGACACCGTGAAAGGTGCGCCCGATGTGCCAGTCGGAGGTGTGCAGGATCCGCATGTCGCGAACCGTAGGGCACACCACCGACAGAATTCAATCGGCGCACCACACACGTGTAATTCACGCACCTCGCGCCATGCCCGGTTTGCCCGGAAATTGCGAACTTGTCGGTGGGGTCGGGCAGTATCGCCGTCATGACCGCTTCGATGCTCGTCGCGCTCGTCTTCGTCTTCGCCGCAGGCTTCGGTCTGGGCTGGTTGGGGCACTCCGCCCGTGGTGGCCAACGCGCCGCCACCGCGGAGGCCCGGTTGGCCGCGGCCGGGGACAATCAACGGTTGCTGCAGCAGTCGTTGCACTCGGCCAATGAGGATGCCGCGCGCCGACATTCGGCCGCGATCGGTGCGATGGTGGATCCGCTGCGCGATGCGGTGGGCGCGCTGGAGCAGCAGATCAGGCAGGTCGAACACCATCGGATCGACGCTTATTCGGGGTTGCGCGAGCAGGTCGCGGGGATGCAGGCCACCTCGCATCGGCTCTCCGACCAGACCGGGCAGCTGGTCGCGGCGTTGCGTGCGCCGCAGGTGCGGGGACGGTGGGGCGAGATCCAGTTGGAACGGGTCGTGGAACTGGCGGGCATGACCAGGCACTGCGATTTCGACACGCAGGTGTCGCGGCCCGGTGGTGACGATCGCGGTGCGGTCCGCCCCGACATGGTGGTGCGGTTGGCAGGGGGCAGGCACATCGTCGTCGACGCGAAGGTGCCGTTCTCGGCGTACCTGGACGCGGCCACCACCGACGACCCGACCGCACGCACCCAATTACTCACCCGCCACGCCAAGCACCTGCGCGCGCACGTGGACCAACTCGCCGACAAGGCGTACTGGGCGGCGTTCGATCCGGCACCGGAGTTCGTGGTGCTGTTCGTGCCGGGCGACCCGTTCCTCGACGCCGCGCTCACCACCGACGCCGACCTGTTGGAGTACGCGTTCGGCCGGAACGTGATTTTGGCAACCCCCACTACCTTGATCGCGCTGCTGCGCACGGTGGCCTTCAGTTGGCGCCAGGAAGCGCTCTCGCGTGACATGGCAACGGTGCAGCAACTGGGCAAGGAGCTGTACACCCGACTGGGGAAGGTGGCCGAGCATCTGGACAATCTGGGCGTGAATCTCGGTAAGGCCGTTGCGGCTTTCAACTCCACGGTGGGGTCGATGGAGTCGCGGGTGATGGTCACCGCGCGCCGGATGCACGATCTCGGGATCGCCGATTCGGAGATCCCGGCAATCCGACTCACCGACACCCGACCGCGCGCTGTCGCGTTCGCCGACGGGCAGGATCGCCTCTGAGATCCACGTGCCGTGACGCCTGAGGGGCCGATATGCAGTTAGTGTCATGGGGTGGCTGCTTCCCAACGTGCGCGACCCCGGGTGCCCGCGCCGCAACGTTCGATCGTGCCCTCGGTACCCGGCATCCCCGCCTGGGCCGCGATTGCGCTCGCCACGGGTGCGACCGGTCTCGGGTTCCTGATCGACGGATTCGGCGGCGAGACCTATCCGACCGGCACGTTCTCGGCGCTGTATGTACTGGGCTGTGTGCTCGCGGTCTGCGCGGTGCGCTTCCGCGGCCTGTTCTCCACGATGGTGATGCCGCCGCTGCTGCTGTTCATCGCGGTGCCGCTGGCGTGTCAGATGCTGGGTGGGCGCGTCACCGCGTCGATCAAAGACGTGCTGATGAACCTGATCATCCCGCTGGTGGAACGCTTCCCGACGATGGCACTGGCCACGCTGCTGGTGTTGGCGATCGGCGGTGCCAGAATCGCGATCGCCAAGCGCGTGCCCGCGGCCGCCCGACCCGCCGCCGCGGACCGCAGAAGCGAACGCAAACCGGCCAAGCGCCGCCGCCCCGAATCCACACCCGACTTGGCCACCGCGGCCCGTAAACGCCCCCGCCGCACCGCCACCCACGTCGACCCCGACACCGAGGTGGACATGGCGAGCCCGGCCCGCCGCGCCGCTCGCCCCGACGCCAAGCGCGCCCCGGCCGCCGCCCGTCCCCGCGAACCCCGCGCCGCCAGGACCGCAGCAGCCCCCCGAGAAGCCGAACCCCGCCCCGCCCGCACCCCCGAACCGCGCGCGGCCCGCGCTGCCGCCGCAGCCCGCGAACCCGAACCGGCCCGCGTCCCCCGCCGCCGCGGCGAAGCACCCCCGCATCCCCAGCCGAACGTGCGCTACCGCGATCGCGCCGACTCCGCCCGCACCGAACGGCGTCGCCCGGATAACGTGTAAGTAGTAGACGTAACCCCCCGCCCACCTCGCAGACGGTCGCGTACGAGTCAGGCGGTGATGTTCACGCTGGTGTTGTCCGCGAGGGCGATATCGAGAGGGGACCCGTAGTCACTGCCAGTGGTCGCGAGCAAGGGTGCGGTGTCAGCGTCGGCGGCTGACGGCGCGGAACGTCCAGCAACTCATGGCGTAGCGGGAGCTTGTGCGGTGAGTGTCGGTTCCTGGTGGATGATCGGCTCGAAACCGGGCAGTTTGCCGTCCACGAGCGGGATCATCAGCTGGACCAGCGGGCCGATGCCGAACGCGTAGACCAGGGTGCCGATGCCGACGCTGCCGCCGAGGAGCCAGCCGGTGGTCAGCACCGCCACCTCGATGCCGGTGCGCACCGACCAGACCGGCCAGCCGGTGCGGGCGACCAGTCCAGTCATCAGGCCATCGCGGGGACCCGGCCCCATGCCCGCGCCGATGTAGAGCACTGTCGCCGCGGCGTTCACGACCACTGCCGCGCCCATGGCGAGCACTCGCCACCACATGCCGTCCACGGCGGGGATCAACCACAACGCGGC
Organism: Nocardia sp. NPDC058640; assembly: GCF_042716995.1. Lineage (NCBI taxonomy): Bacteria > Bacillati > Actinomycetota > Actinomycetes > Mycobacteriales > Nocardiaceae > Nocardia > Nocardia sp. NPDC058640. Next base: position 6,476 of record NZ_JBHXRG010000018.1, on the reverse strand, counting down.
GTCGACGGCGATCGCGATCACCACCACGTTGCTGATCGTTCCCAGACCCGGCCGCTGACGGAGCGGAATCCAGGCGAGCAGCACGACAATTCCGGTCAGCGCGGTGACTACGCCGAAGCTCAACGGCACGTGTTCGGTCACGCCCTGGTGGAAGACATCCCACGGGTCGAGGCCGAGCCCGGCACGGATCATGACGGCCATCGAGGTGCCGTACAACCACAAACCGACGTAGAGCGCGACCAGGCGACGAGTGAGCATGGTTAAAGCATCAGGGGTACTGGACCTGAAAAGAAGAGCCAGTCGGCGAACACTGGACTGGATGTTGTCACTTCTCGTGTGCGAGCAACCAGGTCTTGGCTTCCAGTCCCCAGCGGAACCCGCCGAGTGCGCCACCGATCCGCAACACGCGATGGCACGGCACGAACAGCGCGGCGGAGTTGCGAGCACACGCCATCGCGGCCGCGCGCGTGGCTGCCGGGCGTCCGGAGAGTCCGGCGAACTCGGTGTAGGTGATCGGCTCGCCCGCCGGTACCTTGCGTAGGACCTCCCACGCGTGAACCAGGAATTCGCCCGACTGTTGACGCACCGGAATCGCGTCGATCGCCGTCAGGTCGCCTTCGTGATAGTCGACGACGGCCTTGGTGACCGCTCCCAGCGAATCCCGGTGCTGCAGTTCGGTAGGGCGCAAGGTGGCGTGGATGAGACCGGTCAGGGTCGTCGGGTCGCCGGTCCAGCCGGAGGCGATCACGGCACCGTCGGCGTCGACCATGGTGGTGAACGGGCCGATCGGGGTGGTGACGGTCGCGAAATCCGCGACGCGAATAGCAGTGTCAGTCATGGTGTTTCGCTTCCTGAGGAGAGGGTTCGAGTGCGCCGCGATCTTCGAGCGCGGTCTTCCACAAGTGCATGGACAAGTAAGAGCGCCAGGGTGCCCAGCGCGCGGTGTCGCCGAGGTCGATGCCTGCCAGCGCCGCACCCTGGCGAACGACCAGATCGGTATCGAGCAAAATGTCGGGATCGGCCAGTGATCGCATGGTGACGTAATCGGCGGTCCACGGCCCGACCCCATCGAGCGCGAGCAGGTCGCTTCGCAGGTCATCGGCGGTGCGGCCGGAGTGCAGGACCAGTTCGCCGTCGGCAATCGCCCGCGCTGCGGACACGATGGCGGCCACCCGTCGAGCGGGACCGGTCAACACCTCGGCACCGTGTTCGGCCACCGCCTCGGCCGTCGGGAACAGCCGAGGAACCGGACCTTCGATCTGCTCACCGAGCGCGTCGACCAGCCGCGCGGTATGCGTACCCGCCGCCCGCACCGAAATCTGCTGCCCGATCATGGTGCGCAACAACAACTCTGGTCCATCCAAGCACCCTGGTACTCGGATCCCAGGCGTGAATCCGTGCTCAGCGACGGCAGGGCTGGAACCTGAAGATGCTGCAGCGCCGACTGATTGGCGTTCATCGCCACCATCGGTGCGACCATCGGCTCGTCCGCCGATCCCCAACGCCGCATCGATCCCCAACGCCGCATCGATCCCCAGCGCCTCATCGATCCCCAACGGATCCGCATCCAAATCGAGCAGATGCCGCACCCGCGCCACCGTCGGCGCCAGATCCCGCATATCCCGCAAAGCCAACTCGGCCCGCACATGCCCAGGCTGGAACGACAGCCGAATAGTCGCGTGCCCGTGCGGAGTTCGCAGACTGCGCGAATACACCCCGTCCTCCCACACCTCCATCCCCGGCACGGTGTGCGCGGACAGGAACCAGGCCAGCCACTGCGTATCCAACGGCTCCCGATACGGCAGCCGCAACGTCAGCAGACCGGGCGTGGCAGGTGCGACAGCGTCCGCGCGGGGGGATCGCCGCAACTCGGTGCGCATCGTCGTCGGGCTCACCGCGAACACCTCGCGCACCGTGTCGTTGAACTGCCGGATGCTGGCGAATCCCGCCGCGAACGCGATATCCGACATCGGCATCTCGGTGGTCTGGATCAGCAGTCGCGCCGTGTGCGCACGATGCGCCCTGGCCAGCGCCAACGGCCCGGCCCCGAGCTCGGTGGTGAGCACTCGGGTGAGTTGTCGTTGCGAATAACCCAGTGTGGCAGCGAGTCCCGGCACGCCGCCGCGCTCGATCATGCCGTCGCCGATCAATCGCATGGCCCGTGCGGCCAGATCGGCCCGCACATTCCACAGCGGCGAACCGGGCGCGGCGTCGGGTAGGCAGCGGCGGCAGGCGCGGTAACCGGCCTGCTGCGCCGCCGCCGCGGTGGGCAGGAACGAGACGTTGACGCGCTTGGGCGTGATCGCCGGGCACGAGGGTCGGCAGTAGATGCCGGTGGTACGCACCGCGGTGAAGAACTGCCCGTCGAAGCGGGAGTCGCGGGTGGACACGGCCCGGTAGCAGCCTTCGAAGTCCAATGCAGTGATGGTCACGAGTTCCACAATGGCACCCACGCGGCGGGGGTGCTAGCGGAAATCAGCCATCGATTCATCGCCCGCGTGCGGGGTCCGGCGCACCAGCGACGTCCGGTGCGCGTATCGCGTTGTGGGCCCGTCAGCAGCAGCGGTTGGTGGGATTGCGCTCGGCCTCGGCATACCGCTCGCGCCAGTAGTCGCGCACAGACGGCACCGGGGCGTCCGGGTGATTGCGCCGCAGATGGTCGACATAGCGCTGATAGTCCTGGCCGCCGTTGATCGCGCTGTACCAGCGGGCGACCCCGCGCGCCGCCGCCCACACTCGACCGAGCACTGCCTTCACGGAAGAATCTGTCGTCACAACCGGCCCGCTCACACAGCCGCGGACGGCCGATTCAGTGAACCGGCCGTCCGCATCCCTGGTGACACTCACTTCGACAGTGGCACCGATCCGGGCGCGCTGACCTTGCCCTCGGCGATCAACGCATCCCACTGCTTCTGCACGTCCTTCTCCGCCGCGGTGGCGATGAATCCGCTGGGGGAGAAGATCTTCGACGGCTGCTCCTCGGTCTCACTGCTGGACACCGTGCCCGACCGAATCGCCTTCGCGCACACCAGCACTCCGACCACGGTCACGATCAACACCAGCACCGCGAACACGATCGACAGCGTGCCCTGGATGAAGGTGTTGCGGATCGCGATGTCGACCTGTTCCGGCTTGGCCGTGAGGCAGCCCTTGCCCGCGTCCTTGGCAGCCTGGCACAGGCTGTTCTGCTTCCAGTACCCGAGCTTGGGGTCGTCGGAGAAGATCTTCTGCCAGGACGCGGTCATGGTGACGATCAGATCCCAGGCCAGCGGAATGCCCGGAATCCACGCCCACTTCCACTGCCCGCGCTTGACGATGATCGTCAGCACCACGGTCAGCGCGATCGCGGCCAGCAGCTGGTTGGCGATGCCGAACAGCGGATACAGCGCGTTGATGCCACCGAACGGATCACCGACACCCATCAGCAGCACGCCACCCCAGCCCGCGACCACGATCAGCGAGCACAGCCACGCGCCGACCCGCCAGGACGGGTCACGGAACTTCTTGAACTGGCCACCGAAGTTGCCCAGCGCGTCCGACACCAGGAAGCGCGCGACACGGGTGCCGGCGTCGATGGTGGTGAGGATGAACAGCGCTTCGAACATGATCGCGAAGTGGTACCAGAACGCCTTCATGGACTGGCCGCCGAGGAAGCCGGAGAAGACCTCGGAGATGCCGACCGCCAGGGTCGGGGCGCCACCGGTGCGCGAGACGATGGACTTCTCGCCGACGTCGGCGGCCGCGTTCGCGAACAAGTCGGGCGTGGCAGCGGGACCGGACAGGCCCAGCGAGTTCGTGAACTTGGCGGCGCCTTCGGCGGTGCCGCCGGTGAGTCCGGCCGAGGCGTTCATGCCGAAGTACAGGTGCTGGTCGATGATCGAGGCGGTGATGATCGCCATGACCGCGACGAACGACTCCATCAACATGCCGCCGTAGCCGATCATGCGGGCATTGGATTCCTTGGCCAGCAGTTTCGGCGTGGTGCCCGAGGAGACCAACGCGTGGAAACCCGACAGCGCACCACAGGCGATGGTGATGAACAGGAACGGGAACAGACTGCCCGCGAACGCGGGACCTGTTCCGGTGTGCGCGAATTCGGAGACCGCGGGGGCCTTCAGCACCGGCATCGTGATCAGGATGCCGACCGCCAGCAGCACGATCGTGCCGACCTTCATGAACGTGGACAGGTAGTCACGCGGGGCCAGCAGCAACCACACCGGCAGCACCGAGGCGATGAAACCGTAGGCGATCAGCGCCCACGCGATGGTGGTGCGCGACAGCGTGAACCAGTCCGCGCCCCACTCGGTTTCGGACACCCAACCGCCGCCGATGATCGCGGCCAGCAGCAACACGACACCGATCGCGGATACCTCGCCGACCGCACCCGGCCGCAGGTACCGCAGGTACACACCCATGAACAACGCGATCGGGACGGTCATCGCGATGGAGAACACGCCCCACGGGCTCTCGCCCAGCGCGTTCACCACCACCAGTGCCAGCACCGCGAGCAGGATCGTCATGATCACCAGAATCGCCACGATCGCCGCGACACCACCGACGGCGCCGAGCTCGTCGCGCGCCATCTGACCGAGGCTGCGCCCGCGTCGACGGGTCGAGGCCCACAGCACCAGGTAGTCCTGCACCGCACCGGCGAACACCACGCCGACGATGATCCAGATCGTGCCCGGCAGATAACCCATCTGCGCGGCCAGCACCGGACCCACCAGCGGACCCGCGCCGGCGATGGCGGCGAAGTGGTGCCCGTAGAGCACCCGCCGGTCCATCGGCATGAAATCCTTGCCGTTGTCATAGATTTCGGCAGGCGTGGCCACGTCGTCGCGCGGCTTGGTGATCTTCCATTCGATGAACCGCGCGTAGAAGCGGTAGGCGATGATGTAGGTACAGACCGCCGCGATCACGATCCACACCGCGTTCACGGACTCGCCGCGCACGAACGCGATCACCGTCCAGGCGATGGCGCCGACGACGGCGATCGCCGCGAACACGGCCTTCTTGACGGGTGTGATCGGCGTGCGATCCACGACCCCGACCGGAGGTAAATCCGGTTCGGTCCGCAGATATTCGATAGTCGCCATTGACTCAACTCTCCTGTACAACGCGCAGAGCCTCGGGTGAAGCAATCGACAACGTAGCCGATCCCGGAACTGCGACGGAGAGGTTCGCAGCCCATCGTGCGCATAATGAAATTTTGTTCAGGTCACGCGGTAGGTGCCGAAGCTCCAGAGGTTGCCTTCGGGGTCGGCGGCGCTGAAGCCGCGCGAGCCGTAGTCCTCGTCTCTCAGTTCGCGGATGATCGTCGCGCCCGCGGTCGTCGCCCGGTCGTAGAGGGCGTCGGGGGTGTCGGTGACCAGGTAGAGGTTGGCCACGCCGGGTGGTCGGGTGCCGAAGGGGGTGTCGTCGCGGCCGGTGGAGCCGAACATGATGCCGCCGCCGCCCGGCCAGCGCAGTTCGCCGTGTTCGACGATGGTGGCGTCGTCTTCTCTGGCGTAGACCGCTACCTCCTCGAAACCGAAAGCGGTGGTGAGGAATTCGATCATCGCTGCGGCATCGGTGAAGGCGAGGCAGGGCCAGATTCCTGGTTGGGTGTTCGTTGTGGTGTCCATGTCTTCAGCCTCGCGCTTGTTCGGCGTCGGGGTCTTGGACGGATGGAATCTCCTCGGCGAGCCAGGCGGTGGGGGAGATGCCCGCCAGCTCGGCGAAGTCGCGGTTGAGGTGAGCTTGATCGTAGTAGCCGCAGGTGTTGGCGATCTGGGCGATGGAGATGTAGGACGGGGTGCTGGTCAGCATCTGGCGGGCGCGTTCGAAACGGATGATCCGTGCGGCCAGTTTCGGGCTCGCGCCGAACTCGGCGGTGAACTTGCGGGTCAGGTGTTGGCGGGTCCAGCCGATCTTGTCCGCTAGGGGGTTGATCGGGTGGGTGCCGCCTGTGCTCACGAGAGCTCGCCAGGCCCAAGTCAATTCGAGTCCGGGGTGGATTTCGGAACGTGCCGCGAGGGTGAGTGCGCGGTCGCAGGCGGCGAAGCGGCTGGGCCAATCTTTTTGGGATTGAACAGCATCGGCTAGTTGGTCGCCCAATATTCTTTGGGCTTGGGAACATTCGATAGTCACGTCCCACAGTTCGCTGGCCGGCATACCGAACAGGACCCGACAACCCAACGGGGTCAGTTCGATCGCCACACCTTCTTGAAAACCGTTGTGCGCGATCATCGCTGGGCTTGCCTGTAAGCCGCTGAGTACGCAGCGGTAGTTGGCGGGGGCCTGGCGGGGGTCGGTTTGTTCGATGACATCGATCGTCGGGCCGACCGCGACGATGAAAGTCATGTGGCGGGAAGGCATGCCGCGATGCAGGCCCGGTGCGAAGCCCGTGAGTCGGTAGCCCACGTACCGGTCGATGAACGCTGCCAGAACCGGCGCGGGGGCTGCTGTCACCACCTCGGTGGTCGCCTCCATACGGC